>NZ_JBEPBM010000029.1:0-10202 GCF_040299205.1 Streptomyces sp. NPDC000983
CCGCGTCTTATCCGCCGGTCGCCACCACGGGGGGGGGGGGGGCCCCCTACCCCCCCCCCCCCGCCGCTTTCGTGCGGTGTCCGGTGCGGTGTCTAGCCGACGCCCGCGCTGCGGACGCCCCGGGAGACCGTCAGGCGGGCGACCGCCCAGAACAGGCCCAGGGTGGTCAGCGCCATCGCCGCGACCAGCGTCGCGCCGCCCACGACCTTCTCGTAGTCGCGCTGGTAGAGGCCGTCGACGATGTAGCGGCCGAGGCCCCCGAAGCTGACGTAGGCGGCGATCGTGGCCGTCGAGACGATCTGGATCGCGGCCGAGCGCAGTCCGCTGAGGATCAGGGGCAGGGCCACCGGCAGTTCCACCCGCAGCAGGACCGCCGTCTCCGTCATTCCCATGCCGCGTGCGGCGTCCACGGGGGCCGGGTCCACCGAGCGCATGGCCTCGTAGGTGGTGACGAGGACCGGCGGGATCGCCAGGACCACCAGGGGGATCATCACGGGGGCCATGCCGAGGCCGAACAGGATGAACATCAGGACCATCAGGCCGAAGCTGGGCAGGGCGCGGCCGGCCGTGGCGATCAGTGCCACGGTGTTGCCGCCGCGGCCGGTGTGGCCGGTGAGCAGGCCGACCGGCAGGCCGACGGCGGCGGCGATGCCGAGGGCCATCAGGGTGTAGCCGAGGTGCTCGGCCAGCCGGGTGGGGATGCCGTCGTAGCCCTGCCAGTGGGCGCTGTCGCCGAAGAAGTCGCCGATGTGGTTGAGGACGTTCATCGCGTGGCCTTCCGGGGCATCCAGGGCGTCAGCAGCACGCGTACGGCGATCAGGGCCGCGTCCACCAGGATCGCCAGGACGGCGGTGCCCACGACCGAGAGCCAGATCAGCCGGGGCTGGTTGTAGATCAGGCCGCTGTTGAGCATGTTGCCGAGGGCGCCCTGGTTGCCGATCAGCATGCCGACGCTGACCAGGGAGATGCTGGAGACCGCCGCCACCCGCAGCCCGGCGATGATCGCGGGCGCCGCGATCGGCAGCTGCACCTGGAAGTAGCGGCGCAGGGGGCCGAAGCCCATCGCCGTGGCGGCGGCCAGCGTCTCCTGCGGTACCGAGCGGACGCCGTCGACGATCGCCGGGACCAGCACCACGAGGCTGTAGACGGCGAGCGGGATCATCACGGTCAGTTCGGACAGGCCCGTGTAGTCGATGAGGACCACGAAGAACGCGATGGACGGGATCGCGTAGAGGACCGTGGTCACCCAGAGCACCGGCGGGTACAACCAGCGCAGCCGGATGCAGAGTTGGGCGACGGGCAGGGCGACCAGCAGTCCGGCCAGCACCGGGAGGAGCGCCTCGCGCAGATGGAGGGCGATCAGTCCGGGGTAGGTGTTCTGCAGGTCGCTCGGCAGGTCGAAGAACTCGCTCATGGCGCGACCTTCTCGGTCCTCGTACCCCCGGGCGTGCCCTGCGCGCCTCGCGCGGCCCGCGCGTCGCGGGCGCTGCGGGCGTGGGCGCCGCGGATCGCCTCGCCGATGGTCTGCTGCGAGACGACGCCGGCCGCCCGGCCCTCGCCGTCCACCGCGACGGCCCAGCCGGTCGGGGAGAGCACCGCGCAGTCGAGCGCGGCCCGCAGCGAGTCGGTACCGGCCACGAACGGCCGCCCGTACGGCAGGAGTCGGGCGGGCTCGATCCGCCCCGCCGTCAGCTCCCGCGGTTCGGCCCAGCCGAGCGGGCGGCCGTCGAGGTCGGTGACGAGGAGGTAGGGGGCGTCGGCCTTGTCGCGGGCGGCGAGCTGCTCGGCGGTGGAGTCGATCGCGGTGATCGGCGCGGTGAGCAGGTCGAGTCCCGCGGACGGGAAGAAGGACAGCCGCCGGATGCCGCGGTCGGTGCCGAGGAAGTCCTCGACGAAGGCGTCGGCGGGGTCGGTGAGCAGTTCGGCGGGGGGCGCGTACTGGGCGAGGTGCCCGCCGGTGCGCATCACGGCGACCATGGTGCCGAGCTTGACGGCCTCGTCGATGTCGTGCGTGACGAAGACGATCGTCTTGCCCAACTCCGCCTGGATGCGCAGGAGTTCGTCCTGGAGGCCCTTGCGGACGATCGGGTCGACGGCGGAGAAGGGCTCGTCCATGAGCAGCACGGGCGGGTCGGCGGCGAGCGCCCGGGCCACGCCGACGCGCTGCTGCTGGCCGCCGGAGAGCTGGTAGGGGTAGCGCTTGGCGAGGGTGCCGTCGAGTCCGACCCGGGTCATCAACTCCCGCGCCCGCGCACGGGACTTCTCCTTGCCCCAGCCGAGCAGGCGGGGCACGGTGGCGATGTTGTCCAGGATCGTGCGGTGCTGGAAGAGCCCGGCGTTCTGGATGACGTAACCCATCGAGCGGCGCAGGGTGTTGACGGGCTGCTGCTGGATGTCCTTGCCGTCGAGGAGGATGGTGCCCTCGCTGGGTTCGACCATCCGGTTGATCATGCGCAGGGTCGTCGTCTTGCCGCAGCCCGAGGGGCCGACGAGGACGGTGATGGCACGGTCGGGTATCTCCAACGACAACCGGTCGACCGCCACCGTGCCGTCCGGGTACCGCTTGGTGACTGAATCTATCCGTATCAAAACGCCGAATACCCTTCGGGTCTGGCAGAAGTCGCCCGCTTCCGGCCGGGGTTGAGCGAGCCGTTGCGGGATGAGTCTAGACCTCCTGTGCTGCGGCTCCTTTGCGGGTACGTGGCGTGATCCGTGCGGGTCGCCGGGGGCGTGCCGCGGCCCGGGATGCCCGCCGAAGCCGTCCGGGTCGGCCATGGTGGAGCCATGAGCGAGCAGCAGCGGTTCGACGTGTGGCAGGCCGGCCCCGCCTACGAGCGGCACATGGGCCGGTGGAGCCGGAGGGTCGCCGAGCGGTTCGCCGCCCTGTCGGGCCACGCGGACGGGCTGCGCTGGCTGGACGTGGGCTGCGGCACGGGGGCGCTGTCCACGGTGCTGGCGACCCGGTGCCGGCCGGCGCTGGTGCTCGGCTGCGACCGCTCCGAGCGGCTGGTGACGGCGGCCCGGGACCTGGGCCACGGGCCGGTGCGGTTCACGGTGGGCGACGCGCGGGCGCTGCCCGTGGCGGACGGCTCCTTCGACGCGGCGGTGAGCGGACTGACCCTCAACTTCCTGCCCGATCCCGCCGAGGGGGTCGCCGAGATGACCCGGGCGGTGCGGTCCGGCGGCCTGGTCGCGGGCTACGTCTGGGACTACGCGGAGGGCATGGAGCTGCTGCGCCGGTTCTGGGACGCGGCCGTGACCACGGACCCGGCGGCGGCCGAACTGGACGAGGGGCGCCGGTTCCCGGTCTGCCGGCCGGACCCGCTGCACGCGCTGTGGACGGGGGCCGGCCTGCGGGACGTGTGGGTCACCCCGGTCGTGGTGGCGACGGTCTTCACCGACCTCGCCGACCTGTGGTCACCGTTCCTGGCCGGCCAGGGCCCCGCCGCGGCCTACGTGGCCGCCCTCCCGCCCGCCGACCGGGACCGCCTCCGGGACACCCTGGCCACCACCCTCCCCGAACAACCGGACGGCACCATCGCCCTCACGGCCCGAGCCTGGTCGGTAACCGGCACCAAGCCCTGACCGGGCAGCTCGGCAGGCCCGTACGTCGCCGCGACCGTGAGCCACAACGCGGCCGGCAGCCCCCGGAACCCGCCGCACCGGGCCCACGCGGCCACCGCCAGGGGCCGAGGACCGAGCGAGCCATACCCCGCCCGTCACCAAGGGCCGAGAACCGGCTCCGCAAACCACGCCCCGCCCGGCGTCACCCGCGCCCGGAGCACACGACCCGCGAGCCGTGCCCGACCGGTCGGCAGGCACTGGTCCGCAGGCCGTCGCCCGCCCGCCGCCGGGGGCTGAAGTCCGTAGGTCATGACCCGGCGGTCACCCGCGGCCCGGCACAGCCATGACGCGCCCGCCAACGAGAAGTCCGTGCCTCGGGTTCGGCCGTGCCGGGTGCGGCGTCGACATCCCCGGGGCCGGAGCCGTCATCCCGCACTCGCCGCCGCCGTCCGACTGGACATCCGGAACCCCGCCCGCGCCCCGGGTCGGCCCTCGGCGCCGACCACCACCGCCCGCCGCGCTCTCGCGCCGCCGAGCGGACGGCGCCCCGCCGCGGGCCTCGACGGCGGACGCCGTCGGCAGCCCCGCGGCCGGCGTCGTCAGCCGCCCCGCACACCACCGTGCGCCCGGATCAGGCCGCTGCCGGGGCCGCCGTCGGCAGGCCGGGGGTTCGGAGGACCTTGTGGGTCGTGGTCACCGCGTAAGTCTCGCAGCCCGGGCGGGACGCCGCCCAGGCTGCGCCGGTGTGGCCGAGGGCGAAGGCCGCCGTGGCCGTGGTGTCGGCCTCCGTCAGGGTGGGGGCGACCACGGTGACGCTGAGGAGGCCCTCGGCGGGGCGGCCGGTGCGGCCGTCGAGGATGTGCGCGCCCCGCTCGTACAGCGCGGAGGTCGCGACCGCCGCGTCGGTGATCTCCAGGACGGTGCAGAGCCGGTCGGCGCGTTCGGGATGCCGTACGCCCACCCGCCAGGGCCCGCCGGCGGCGACCACGTCACCGCCGGCGTTCAGGCAGAACCGCCGTACGCCGGCGGCTCGCAGCCGCTCCGCCGCCCGCTGCACCGACCAGCCCTTGACGACCGCGCACGGGTCGAGTCCGCGGCCGGGCAGCCGTACGTCGAAGGCGCCGCCGGTCGCCACCCGGTACTCCTCGCACAGGGCGAGGACCTCGGCGAGGTCGGCGCTCACCTCGTCCGGGCCGATCTCGCCCCGGTCGAGCCGGGACACCTCGCTGCCGGGCCGGAACGGGCTGAACCGTCTCTCGACCTCGCGCAGCCAGGAGAAGACGGCGTCCACGGCCGCGGCGGGGACGCACTCGTCGTCCACCCGGAGCGAGACCGGGAAGCCCATCACCTGCTCGACGCGCCGCACGTCAGGCGCCGTGGGCGTCGAGCGCGGCCTGGAGGGACTCCCGGTAGCCGTCGCTGGTGACCGTCGCGCCGGACACGGTGTCGATGTCGGCGCTCTGCGCCTGGAGGGTCTCCTCGATCAGCGTCGGCACCGCGGCCGTCGTCTGGGGATGGTTCGGCTGCTGGAGCATCCGCACCGAGGCGATCTCGTCGCCCTCGAACGTCACCTCCACCTGGACGACGCCCTTCTCGGTGTCGACCGCGGTCCCCTCCACGACCAGGGCGGAGCTGCCGGAGGAGGAACTCCCGGAGGAGGCGGCGGCCGACGGGGTCGTGGCGGGTGCGGCGGCCTCGACCGGGGCGGTGGGCGCGCCCACCGACGGCTCGTAGCGCCACAGCGGGACGAGTCCGACCGCGGTCAGGACCAGGACGGGTATGGCTCGCTTCACGGTGTTCCTCTCATCCCGCCAGGCTGAAACGCTCGAAGTGGATCTGCGGCCGGGGCACGCCCAGCTCGCGCAGGCTGCCCAGGACCGCGTCCATCATCGGGGGCGGCCCGCACAGGAAGACGTCCCGGCCCGCGATGTCCGGCACCATCCGGGACAGCTCGGCCGGGGCCAGCAGGTCGGGACTGACCGGGCCGGTCACCAGGTGCAGCTCGGCGCCCCGGGCGCGGGCCAGCTCCCTCAGCTCGTCGTAGAGGACCGCGTCCTTGTCCGTGGCGACGCGGTAGACGACGACGGCGTGCCCGTGCAGTTCCTCCAGCAGCGCCCGGATGGGCGTGACGCCGACGCCGCCGGCGATCAGCACGGCCTCCGGGCGGGTGCGGTGCAGGGCGGTGAAGGCGCCGTAGGGGCCCTCGGCGAAGACCCGGGTGCCGGGCTTCAGACCGCGCAGGGCCGCGCTGCCGGCGCCGGCCGCCTTCACGGTGAGCCGGAGCGTACGGCCGTCGGGGGCCGCCGACAGCGAGTAGGGGTTCGCCTGCCACCAGCGGTCCTTCGTCAGGAACCGCCACAGGAAGAACTGTCCGGCGCGGGCCGGGAGCCGGTCCAGGTCGCGGCCGGTGACGTACACCGAGACGACGTGGTCGGACTCGGGGACGACCGCCGAGACGCGCAGCCGGTGGCGGGCGTTGCGCCACAGCGGGAGGACCACCCGGCCGGCCAGGACCGCGCCGAGGGCGGCGCCCCACAGGGTGTACCAGTAGGCGGTGGCGGCGGCGGAGGCGGTGAAGGTCGTACCGGCCGCGACCTGGTGGGTGAAGGCCAGCACCACGGCGAGGTAGGTGTACAGGTGGATGAAGTGCCACGTCTCGTACGCCAGCCGGCGCCGGGCCAGTCGGCCGGAGACCGCGCCGACCACGAGGATGATCACCAGCGCGGCGACGGCCCGCAGCACGCCCTCCACGGTCTCGGCGAGGTCGACGATCTGGCTCACCGGGTCGAGGCCGGAGGAGTCGGCGTAGCCGAAGGCGATGAACACGGCGTGCGCGAGCAGCGTCCACAGGATGCCGAAGCCGGTCCAGCGGTGCCAGGAGGTCAGCCGGTCCATGCCGATGCGGCGGTCCAGCCACGGCAGCCGGGCCACCAGCAGCAGCTGGAACGCCATCAGCAGGGCGCCGTAGAGGCCGGCCAGGCGGCCGAGGACGAGCAGGGCGTTGGAGGCGCCGAAGCCCGCGTCGACGAAGAAGTACGTCGCCGCGGCCGCGTTCGCGGCCAGCACGGCGTACAGGCCGGTTCGGGCCACCACCCTGGGGCGTATCGCCGTGGGGGGCGCGGGTGGTGATTGGACGGTCGTCACGGGCGGCAGCTCCTCGCTGGGGTCCGGGGGCCGGGGTACGAGCTTGTCCGCACGAACCTGTCGATGAGCTGTCGTACATCTTTCAAGTGGTTATCGATGTGCCCGGGGCGGGCGGTACCCCCTGTGGGGGACGCGGGGTGGTGAAGCAGTATGAGCGGGTGGAAAAAGTACGACTGCTCGTCGTGGACGACGACCCGCCGATCGCCGATCTCGTCGCGACGGTCGCCCGCTACGAGGGCTGGGAGGCGGTCACCGCGAACACCGGCGAGGAGGCGCTGCGCCGTGCCGCCGAGTTCGGGCCGGACATCGTCGTGCTCGACCTGATGCTGCCGGACGTGGACGGCTTCGGCGTGCTGGACCGGCTGCGCCGCTCCGGGACGATGGTGCCGGTGGTGTTCCTCACCGCCCGCGACGGTGTCGCGGACCGGGTGGCGGGGCTCACCCGCGGCGGCGACGACTACCTGGTCAAGCCGTTCGCGGTGGAGGAGCTGATGGCCCGGCTGCGGACGGTGCTGCGGCGCAGCGCCGGACCGGGTTTCAAGCGCTCGGTGCTGCGGGTCGGCGACCTGACCATGGACGAGGACACCCGTGAGGTGCGGCGCGGCGAGCGGCTGCTGACGCTCACCCCCACCGAGTACGAGGTGCTGCGCTACCTCATGCGCAAGTCGCCGACCGTGCAGACCAAGGCGCAGATCCTGGACCATGTGTGGGAGTACGGCTTCGGCGGGCGTTCCAACGTGGTGGAGCTGGTCGTCAGCCGGCTGCGCCGCAAGCTCGACGACACCGGCCCGCCGATGATCCACACCGTGCGGGGCTTCGGGTACGTGATCCGGCAGGCCCCCCGGTGAGGGGACGGCTGCGGCAGGCGTACGGCAGGCTGCGGCTCGGCACCCGGCTGGCCCTGGGGCTCGGGGCGCTGGCGCTGGTGGTGTTCGCGGTGGTGGGCACAGCGCTGACGACGTACATGCGGGACTATCTCTCGGCCCAGCTGGACCAGCAGCTGGCGCAGGCGCAGGTCGCCCAGTCCAAGAGCATCGCGGACTACGGCACGCTGTCGGGGAAGAAGTACTACCGCTGGTACTACGCGGTGTACGACGTCTCCGAGGGCGCGCCCGAGCTGCGCAGGCCGGAGGCGGACACGGATCTGCCGGCGGACGTCGACGACTTCACGGCGATGGCCCGGGCCCGGGTCGACGCCGACGAGGAGATCGTGCGCACCGAGCATCTCAGGGGCACGGGCCTGTACCGGCTGCGCGCCTGCGAGGTGGAGCCCGGGGTGGTGCTGGTCAGCGCGGCGCCGATGGACGACATCCAGGACACCGTCACGGAGCTGGTCACCATCCAGGCGGTGACCTTCGGGCTGGCGTTGCTGGCGCTGGTGGTGGCCGGGCGGGGGATGCTGCGGCGCGGGCTGCGGCCGCTCGGCGACATCGCGCGCACCGCGCGCGGCATCACCACGCACGACCTGACGGACTCGGCGCGGCTGTCGGTGCGGCACGACCGGCACGGCGGCGGACCCGAGGTGGAGGAGTTGCGGACCGCGTTCAACCGGATGCTGGAGCACATCGACGACTCGCTGGCGGTGCGCGCGGAGGCCGAGCAGCGGCTGCGCCGCTTCGTCGCGGACGCCTCGCACGAGCTGCGCACCCCGCTGATGTCGGTACGCGGCTACGCGGACCTCTTCCAGTACGCGGCCGCCAACGAGCCCGAGGAGCGTGACCGGCATCTGGCGCGGCTGCGCGCGGAGGCGGCGCGGATGGGTTTCCTGCTGGACGATCTGCTGCTGCTGGCCCGGCTGGACGCGGCGGAGGTCCAGACGCCGCTGCGGCCGCGGGAGACCGATCTGGTGGCCCTGGTCCGGGAGGCCGTGGACGCCTTCCGGGCCAGTCATCCGGGCCGCCCGCTGACGGTGGAGGCCGGTCCGGCGGCGCTGTCCGCGCGGGTGGACCCGCAGCGGATCCGGCAGGTGCTGGACAACCTGCTGACCAACGCGGCCGTGCACACCCCGCCGGGCACGGACGTCCGGGTCGCGGTGTCGGCCGCCGACGGCACGGCCCGGATCCGGGTCACGGACGCCGGTCCGGGCGTCCCGCCCGGCGACCGCGAGCGGATCTTCGACCGGTTCTACCGCGTCGACAAGGCCCGCAGCCGCGACCGCGGCGGCAGCGGCCTGGGCCTGGCGGTGGCCGCCTCGCTGGTCCGCGCGCACGGCGGCACGATCGAGCTGGTCTGCGAGCCGGGGTCGACGGAGTTCACCGTGTCCGTGCCGCTGTCGGCCGACGATCTTACGGACCGGTGACACGGGCGCCGTCGCACGGCCCGCACCCCGGTCGCCGCCCTAGCGTGGGCCCATGCGTGTACTGGTCACCGGCGGTGCCGGGTTCATCGGGTCCCGGGTCGTGACGGCACTGGCGGAGCACGGGCACGAGCCCGTGGTGTACGACGTCCGGGCCGACCCGGGGGCGGACGTACGGGATCCGGACGCCGTGCGCAGAGCCCTGGCCGGGGTGGACGCGGTCTGCCACCATGCGGCGATGGTCGGCCTCGGCGCCGGTTTCGGCGACGCGGCCGAGTACGTCTCCCGCAACGACCTCGGCACCGCGGTCCTGCTGGCCGCCATGGCGGAGAAGGGCGTACGGCGACTCGTCCTGGCCGGCTCGATGGTGGTGTACGGCGAGGGCCGCTACACCTGCGCCCGGCACGGCACGGTCCGTCCCGGGCCGCGTGCCGTGGCCGATCTGGACGCCGGGCGCTTCGAGCCCCGCTGCCCCGGGTGCGGGGACGACCTCGCACCGGGCCTCGTCGGCGAGGACGCGCCGGCCGACCCGCGTAACGTGTACGCCACGACGAAGCTCGCCCAGGAGCATCTGGCCGCGGCCTGGGCGAGGGCGACGGGCGGCCGGGCGGTGTCGCTGCGCTACCACAACGTGTACGGGCCGGGCATGCCCCGCGACACGCCGTACGCCGGGGTCGCCTCCTTCTTCCGCTCCTCGCTCGCCCGGGGCGAGGCCCCGCGGGTCTACGAGGACGGCCGCCAGCGGCGGGACTTCGTGCACGTACGGGACGTTGCGGCGGTCAACCTGACCGCGCTGGAGGCGGATTCACCGGAGGGCGCGCTGGTCGCCTACAACACCGGCAGCGGCGAACCGCACACGGTCGGCGAGATGGCCCGTGCCCTGGCCTCGGCGTTCGGCGGCCCGGAGCCGGTGGTGACCGGGCAGTACCGGCTGGGGGACGTCCGCCACGTCACGGCCGACTCCGCCCGCCTGCGCACCGACCTCGGCTGGCGGCCGAGGATCCCCTTCGCGGAGGGAATGCGGGAGTTCGCCACGGCGGACTGACCGGCCGGCGGAGGGTGTGCCCGGTGCCGACCGACCCGGCCCGCCACCGACCCGCCTCGACCCCGGGGCCCGAGAGACGGACAGCCCGCACAAGCGCGACGCACGCCCACGCGCGGCCAACACCCCTACACGGCCCGCCCCGAAAGCCGAGCC
>NZ_JBEPBM010000029.1:10300-106809 GCF_040299205.1 Streptomyces sp. NPDC000983
CCACACGGCCCCGGGCTACGGGCCGTCCGCGCGAGGCGCGGAGGGTGTGCCCCGCGCCTACCGGCCCGGCCCGCCGCCCACACGCCTCGCCCCGGTCCTCCAAAGCCCGAGAGGCGAACGCCCGAGCAAGCGCCACTCACGCCCGGGCGCGGTCAACACCCCTACACGGCCCGCCCCGGGAGCCGAGCCACACGGCCCCGGGCTACGGGCCGTCCGCGCGAGGCGCGGAGGGTGTGCCCCGCGCCTACCGGCCCGGCCCGCCGCCCACACGCCTCGCCCCGGGGCCCGAGAGACGGACAGCCCGCACAAGCGCGACGCACGCCCACGCGCGGCCAACACCCCGACACGGCCAGCCCCGGGAGCCGAGCCGGACGGCTCCGGGCGGCGAGCCGTCCGCGCGAGGCGCGGGAGTTGCTCCCGCCGGAGGGGGCGGGTCAGGCTTCGGCCGTCGGGAGGGTTACCTCGAAGCGGCAGCCGCCGGGGATGTTGCGGACCGTGGCGCTGCCCCGGTGGGCCTCGACGATGCCCCGGACGATGGCGAGGCCGAGGCCCGCCCCGGCCGGCGGGGTGCGGGCGTCGGTGCCGCGCCAGCCGGTGTCGAAGACGCGCGGCAGCTCCTCCTCGGGGATGCCTCCGCAGCCGTCGGTCACGGACAGCACCACCCCCTCGGGGGTCCGTTCGGCGGCGACCGCCACCGTGCCGTCGGAGGGGGTGCGCCGGATCGCGTTGACCAGGAGGTTGCCCAGGACCCGGCTCATCTCCTTGCCGTCCACCTCGACCGGCACGGGGTCCACGCCGTCGCCGACGAGCCGTACGCCGTGTTCGCGGGCGAGGGGGTCCGCGCCCGCGAGGGCGTCGCCGACCAGGTCGTAGACGGAAACCCGGGTGGGGCTCAGGGCGAGCGCGCCCGCGTGGATGCGGGAGAGTTCGAAGAGGTCGCCGACCATGCCGTTGAGGCGCTCCACCTCGGTGCGGATCTGCCGCAGATAGCGGTCGGGGTCGGCGGCGACGCCGTCCTCCAGTGCCTCGGACATGGCGCGCAGCCCGGCCAGCGGGGTGCGCAGGTCGTGGGAGATCCAGGCGACGAGTTCGCGGCGGGAGGACTCCAGGGCGCGTTCGCGTTCCCGGGACGCGGCGAGCCGGGCGCTGGTGGCCTCCAGTTCTCGGCTCAGGGCGGCGAGTTCGGCGGTGGCGGGGCCGTCGGGGGAGGTGAAGGCGCCGCCGTCGCCGAAGGAGCGGGCGGCGAGGGCGAGTTCGCGGCTGCGGGCGACCACCCAGCGGCCCAGCAGCAGGGCGGTGGCCAGGGAGACCACGGCGGCCATGGCGGCGACCAGGGTGACGACCTTCAGGTCGTGCTCGGACAGGAACATCGCCTGCGCGACGACGAGGGTGCCGGCGAGCATCGCGGTGACGGCGACGGCGGCGACCACCGTGAGGTGCACGGCGAGCGAGCGGCGCCGGACCAGACGCAGCACGCCCGCGCCGAGCGCACCGGCCGCGGTCGCGCCGAGGAGGGCGTAGACGGCGATGAGGAGGGTGTCGTTCATGGCGACTCCCCCTCGAAGCGGTAGCCGACGCCCCAGACGGTCCGGATCAGCCGGGGGCGGGCGGGATCGTCCTCGACCTTGCCGCGCAGCCGGCGCACATGGACGGTGACGGTCGACTGGTCGCCGAAGTCCCAGCCCCACACCTCCCGCATCAGGTCCTCCCGCCCGAACACCCGCCCCGGGTGCCGCAGGAAGAAGCCGAGCAGGTCGAACTCGCGCACGGTGAGAGCGAGTTCGGCGCCGTCCTTGGTGGCGCGGCGGGCCGCCGGGTCGAGGGTGAGACCGGCCGCGCGCAGCGGCTCCACGGGCTGCGTGCGGCGGACCCTGCGCAGCACGGACTCGACGCGCAGGACGAGTTCGCGGGGGCTGAAGGGCTTGGTGACGTAGTCGTCGGCGCCGACCTCCAGGC
This sequence comes from Streptomyces sp. NPDC000983, assembly GCF_040299205.1. Taxonomy (NCBI): domain Bacteria; kingdom Bacillati; phylum Actinomycetota; class Actinomycetes; order Kitasatosporales; family Streptomycetaceae; genus Streptomyces; species Streptomyces sp. NPDC000983. Next base: position 12,257 of record NZ_JBEPBM010000029.1, read on the forward strand.
CGAGGATGCGGTCGTCCTCGTCGCCGCGCGCGGTGAGCATGATGACCGGGACGGGCCCCTGTCCGCGCAGCCGGCGGCAGACCTCCAGGCCGTCCATGCCGGGCAGCATCAGGTCCAGCACGACGAGGTCGGGCCGGTGTTCGGCGGCCAGGGCCAGGGCGTCGGGGCCGTCGGCCGCGCGGTCGACGAGGTATCCGGCGCGGTCGAGGTAGCCGGAGACCACCTCGGCGACGGTCGGGTCGTCGTCGACCACGAGGACCCGGGGCTGCTGCTGTTCCATGCGGCCAGCCTCGCACCCCGGGCCCGCCCGGCGCGCCGCCGCCCGGCGGACGTACGCGTTCCGTAAGGACCGGGATCTCGTTCCGCAAGGACCGGGATCAGGCCGGTGGGTCAGGAGGGCAGCGGCTGCTCGGTCCAGATGACCTTGCCGTGCGGGGTGTGGCGGGTGCCCCAGCGTTCGGTGAGCTGGGCGACGAGGAAGAGGCCGCGGCCGCCCTCGTCCTCGGTGCGGGCCCGGCGCAGCCGGGGCGAGATGCCGCTGCCGTCGGAGACCTCGCAGATCAGGGCGCGGTCGCGGAGCAGCCGCAGCCGGACGGGGCCGGTGGCGTGCCGGATGGCGTTGGTGACGAGTTCGCTGGCGACCAGTTCGGTGGTGAACGCCAGGTCGTCCAGGCCCCATTCGGCGAGCCGCGCGGTGACGGCGGCCCGGCAGCGGGAGACGACGGCGGGGTCGCTCGGCAGGTCCCACTCGGCGACCCGGTCGGGCCCGAAGGCGTGGGTGCGGGCGACGAGCAGCGCCACGTCGTCGGTCGGGCGGACCGGGAGCAGGGCGTCGAGGACGGCCTCGCAGGTGTCGTCGGGGGCGGGGCCCGCGTGGGCGAGGGCGGCGCGCAGCCGGTCGAGGCCGGCGTCGATGTCGCGGTGGCGGTCCTCGACCAGCCCGTCGGTGTAGAGGACGAGCCGGCTGCCCTCGGGGAGTTCGAGTTCGACCGTCTCGAAGGGCAGGCCGCCGAGGCCGAGCGGCGGTCCGGAGGGCAGGTCGACGAAGTCGACGGTGCCGTCGGGGCCGACGACCGCGGGCAGCGGGTGCCCGGCGCGGGTGAGGGTGCAGCGCCGGGAGACCGGGTCGTAGACGGCGAAGAGGCAGGTGGCGCCTATGCCGCAGATCTCGGCGGGGGTGGTCTCCGAGGCCCAGTCCTCGCTGCGGTCGAGGCGTCCGACGAGGTCGTCGAGGTGGGTGAGGACGTCCTCGGGGGGCAGGTCGAGGGAGCAGAAGTTGTGCACGGCGGTCCGCAGCCGGCCCATCGTCGCCGCGGCGTGCAGCCCATGCCCGACGACGTCGCCGACGACGAGCGCCACCCGGGCCCCGGAGAGCGGGATCACGTCGAACCAGTCGCCGCCCACGGCGGCCTGTGCGGGCATGTACCGGTAGGCGACGTCGACGGCGCTCTGCTCGGGTCGGCCCCGGGGCAGCAGGCTGCGCTGGAGGGCGAGCGCGGTGTTGTGCTCGCGGGTGAAGCGGCGGGCGTTGTCGATGCAGATCGCGGCCCGGCCGCCGAGCTCCTGGGCGAGGGAGAGGTCGTCGTTCTCGAACGGGACGGGGTTGGCGCAGCGGTAGAAGCTGACCACGCCGAGGGTGGTGCCGCGGGCCCGCAGCGGCACCGTGATCAGGGAGTGGGTGCCGGCCGCCAGTACCCGCTCCAGGCGTACGGGGTCCTGGGCGCGCCAGCCGCCCGCCTCGGCGAGCACGGGTTCCAGCACGGCCCGGCCGCTCTCCAGGCTGCGGGCCTGCGGGGTGGTGCCGACGTAGGCGAACCCGTCGCCGACGTGGTAGAGCCGCGGTTCGTCGTTGCGGCAGCGCAGGGCGACGCGGCGCAGCGGGACGTCCGCGCCGAGCGGTCCGGGCTCCTCGCCGCTCAGCACGGCGTCGGGCAGGTCGAGGGCGGCGAAGTCGGCGAAGCGGGGGACGACGACCTCGGCGAGTTCCTCGGCGGTGCGGGTGACGTCGAGGGTGGCGCCGATCCGGGTCCCGGCCTCGTGCAGCAGGCCCAGCCGGCGGCGGGCGAGCAGCGCCAGCCGGCCCACACCGGGCTCGCCGACCAGCACCAGCCCGCCGTCGGACCGGTCGCCGAGGCCGCCGGGGGCGATGACGTGCGCGGCGGCGGCCGGGCTGGTGGGCGGGGTGAGTTCGACGGGGCGGGGGTGGCCGAGGACACGGGCCTCGACGACGACTCCGGTCTCCCCGGCGGCGCCCACGACCCGGCGGCGCAGCAGGGTGGCGGAGCGGCCGCCGCTCAGGGTCACCTCGTCCAGGGTGCGGTGCGGCGAGGCGAGCAGGGCCTCGGCCTTCTCGCGCAGTACGGCGAGGTCGATACGGCCGATGCCGGCGGCGCCGTCCGGCTCCGGGACCCCGTGGGGGGCGGCCCGCCGGTAGGCGGCGAGCAGTGCCCGCTCGTGCTGGGTGGACTGGTCCAGCAGGGCCGTCTCGACGGCGTGGGCGGCCTCCTGGACCAGCCTGAGCATGATCGGGTCGCCGTCGTCGCGCAGGCAGGTCAGGTCCAGTACGGCCATGGTGTGCCCGCTGAGCGGGTCGCGGACCGGGGCGGCGGCGCAGGCGAAGGGCTGGAGGCAGTCGGCGAAGTGCTCCCGGCCCACGACCTGGACGGGGCCGCGCTCCACGAGTGCGGTGCCGACGGCGTTGGTGCCGGCGATGTGCTCGGAGGTGTCGAACCCGGGGGCGAAGCTGACCGCGTCGAGGTGGGCGAGGAGGCGGCGGTGCCCGCCGAGGCGCTGGGCGATGCGGCCCTGTCCGTCGCAGAGGGCGACGGTCGTGCCGAGGTCGGTGAGGGACTCGGTGAGCTTGCGCAGGACCGGTTCGGCGGCGCGCAGCAGCCGCTCGTCGAGGGTCACGTCGGGGACGTAGGGGATGTGCAGGCGGTGCGGTTCGAGACCGGCGGAGCGGCAGCGCTTCCAGGAGGCCAGCACCGCGTCCCGGACGTCCGAGTCGACGCGGGCTCCGGTGAGGAAGCGTGCGTGGGCGTCGACGAGCCCGCCGATGTCGTCCCAGGCGACTGGCAAAGAACTCACTTCCCTCAGGCGTTTTCACCCTAGACCTGATGTGACTCGCATCACAACAGACCGTGAGCGGGGCCGGGAGCCCCGTCCACGACGTGACCAGCCTCCACCAGGACGTTCCGGTCCGCGAGGCGTGCGGTCGCGGCGTCGTGCGTGATCAGCACCAGCGAGGGGCCGTCGGGCTCCTCCTTCAGCCCGTGGAGCAGGGTGAGCAGGCCGCGCCGGGTGACGGTGTCGAGGCCGGAGGTGATCTCGTCGCAGATCAGGACGCGGGGGCGGGCGAGCAGGGCGCGGGCGAGCGCGGCGCGTTGCAGTTCGCCGCCGGAGAGTCCGCCGGGGCGGCGGTGCGCGGAAACCTCGGCGAGGCCGAGCCGCTCCAGCAGGGCCAGCGCCTCGTCCCGGGCGGGGCGCGGATCGGCGCCGCGCAGCCGGACGGCGGTGCGGGCGACCTGGTCCAGTACGGGCCGCGCCTCGTCGAAGGCGGCGCGGGCGTCCTGGAAGACGTACTGCACGGCGGCCAGCCGGTCCCGGTCCCGCCGCCGCAAGCTGCGCGGCAGCGCGTCCCCGTCGAGCAGCACCGCACCCTCGTACTCCCGGTGCAGCCCGGCCAGACACCGCCCGAGCGTGCTCTTCCCACTCCCCGACCGCCCCACGACGGCCACACACTCCCCGCCCCGCACAACGAACCGAGGCACCCGCAGCACCACGACCCCCCGATGCGCGGCGACAAGCCCGCGAACCTCCAGCACCACACCGGCGGGGTCCCCGCCCTCCCTGGCCTCCCCGGCCTCGCCACCTCCACCCGGCCCGGCAGGCATCAGCCCGACAGGACCGCCCGACGGGGCGGGCACCGGCCCGCCGGGCGCCAAGGCGGCGGACACCGGCACGGCAGGACCACCCCGCCCGCCAGGAGCCGGCCCGGCGACACCACCCCGCCCGGCGGCAACATCGTCGCCGACGCCGACGCCCCGTCCAGGGGACACAGCCCCCGCAGGACCGCCCCACCCGGCGGCCGCAGCCGGGACGGCGCCACTCCCCCCAGCGGAAACAGCCCCGACGGCGCCGCCCCGCCCGGCAGGGCCGGCGGACGCCGGCCCGTCCTCCCGAGCCTCACCAGGGCCGCCCCAGCCGCCTCCGCTCCCCATGACACCGCCCGGCCGGGTGCCCCGTCCCGTGGCATCGGGTGCGGAGTGATCGCCCCGCCCGGCGTCCCCGGTCCCGGCATGGTCACCCCGCCCGGCGTCCCCAGTCCCGGCATGGTCACCCCGCCCGGCGGGTGCGGTGCTCGGCGGGGCGCCGTCCTGGCGCGGTGCGGCCCCGCCCGGTCCCTTGGGCGAGGTCCCGGGCGAGGTCCCGGGCGGGACGCCCTGTGGAGCAGGCGCCGACCGGACGGGCGCCCACCGGACGGGGGCGGACCGGCTTCGTCCGCCGGGCGGGGTCCCGGTCGGGTCGACCCGCTCGCCGGGTGCGGCCCGACGCGGGTCGTCGTCCTGTTGCGCGGCGGCACCTCCCGCGGCGCCGCTCCGTGCGCCGGGCACGGTGCCGGCTGGGCCCGCCCGGCCGGTGAGGGCAGGCCGGGCCGGCGCGGCATCGGCCGCGTCGAGGAGGGCGCGGGTCCAGGCGTGTCGGGGCGTGTGCCACAGGCGTTCGGGCGGGCCGGATTCCACCACGCGACCGGCCCGTAGGACCAGGACCTCGTCGGCGAGGGCGCGGACGACGTCCAGGTCGTGGGTGAGCAGGACGACCGCGATACCGCCGGAGGCGACCGCGGCGAACCGGTCCGTGATGCGGGCCCTGGCCTCCGGGTCCTGACCGGTGGTGGGTTCGTCGGCGACGACGACCCGCGCGCCGAGCAGCAGTGCCTGGGCGAGTACGACGCGCTGCTGCTGGCCGCCGGAGAGCTGGTGCGGGTGACGGCGCAACAGGGCCCCGGCGTCCGGGAGCTGGGCGTCGGCGAGGGCGCCGAGCACCCGTTCGCGGGCCGGGCGCGGATCGTCCCCGGCGTGGGTGCGGGCGATGTCGTGGAGCAGGGCGCCCACCCGGCGGGCGGGGTTCAGGACGGCGGCGGGGTGCTGGGGGACGTAGCCGACGCGGCCGCCCTCCGTGTGCCGCACCGAGCCGGTGACCCGGGAGCCCGGCGGGTACTCGCCGAGCAGCGCCAGCCCGGTCGTGGTCTTGCCGCTGCCGGAGGCGCCGACCAGCGCGGTCACGGTGCCGCGCCGTACCCGCAGGTTCACCCCGTCCACCAGGGCGCGCCCGTCGATCTCGACGCGCAGGTCGCGGATCTCGGCGACGAGGTCCTCGGTCACGGGCGTGGCCCCTTCCGGTGCGGTGCCGCGGCGTCCTTCTGCAGGGCCGCGTCGAAGAGCAGGTTCGTGCCGGTGGTCAGCGCCACGATCAGCAGCGCGGGCACCACCACGGCCCACGGCTGGACGTACAGTCCGGTGCGGTTGCGGTCGACCATGACCGCCCAGTCGGCGGCGTCCGGCGCCACCCCGACGCCGAGGAACGCGGCGGTGGAGACGAGGTAGAGCACGCCGGTCAGCCGGATACCGGCGTCGGCGGCCAGGGTGCGCAGGGCGCGCCGGCCGACGTGGCCGAAGGCGATCCGCCACCGGCTCTCCCCCTGCATGCGCAGCGCCTCGACCGCGGGTCCGGCCGCCGCAGCGCCGGCCGCGGCGCGCACGATACGGGCCGCGTCGGGCACGTTGACCAGGGCGACCAGCAGCGCGAGCCCCACCGCGCCGGGCGGGAAGACGGCGGCCGTCAGCAGGATGAGCAGCAGCGAGGGCACCGCGAGCACCACGTCCAGGGGCCGCATCAGGGCCTCCTCCAGCCACCGCCGCCCGGTGAGCGCGGCGGCCAGCCCGGCCGGTACGGCGACCAGATAGGCCAGGGCCGTCGAGGCGAGCGCGGTCAGCACGACCGTGCGGCCGCCGTGCAGCACCTGCCGCAGTACGTCCCGGCCGACGAAGTCGGTGCCGAGCAGGTGCCCCTCACCGCGCACGAAGGACGGCGACCGGGGTCCGGGGTCGCCCGCGAGGAGCGGTCCGAGCAGGGCCAGCAGGACGGGTACGGCGGCCACGGCGAGGCCGAGCGCGAAGCGGCGCCGGGTCACGCGGCCACCTCCGCCCGGGGCACCAGCCGGTGGGCGACGAGGTCGGCGCCGAGGTTGAGGACGACGGCGAGCACCCCGAACACCACCGCGAGCCCCTGTACGACGGGCACGTCCCGTTCGGCGACGGCGTCGAGCAGCACGGTGCCCAGTCCGGGGACGACGAAGAGCGCCTCCACCACGACGACTCCGCACAGCAGCCAGTCGACGGTGCGGGCGAGCTGCTGCACGGCCGGGGCGGCCGCGTTGGGCAGGGCGTGCAGCCAGTGGATCCGGGCTGCGGGGATGCCGCAGCGGCGGGCGTGGGCGGCGTACGGCGAGGCCAGGGCGTCGACCATGCCGGCCCGGACCAGCCGGCTGAGGGAGCAGACGGGGCGGGCCAGCAGCACCAGGACGGGCAGGACCAGGACGGTGGGGTGGGCGAGGAGATCGGTGCCGTGGCCGACGGCGGTCGGCGGCAGCCAGGCCAGCTTCAGCGCGAACACCGTCACCAGCAGCACCCCGAGGGCGAACTCGGGGACGGCGTACACGGCGAGGGTGACGGAGCTGATCAGCCGGTCGGCGGGGCGGCCCTCGTGGCGGGCGGCGAGGACGCCGAGGCCGAAGCCGAGCGGGATCAGCAGGGCGAGGGTGAGGGTCGCGAGGAGCAGGGTGGGGCCGAAGCCGTCGGCGAGGTAGCCGGTCACCGGGCGGCCGGAGGTCAGGGAGGTGCCGAGGTCGCCGTGGAGGAGGCCCCACGTCCAGTCGGCGAGCCGCTCGTGCGCGGGCCGGTCGAGGTGGAGGGCCTCCCGGATCGCGGCGATCCGCGCCGGGTCGGGCTGGTCGCCGGCGAGGGCGACCGCCGCGTCGCCCGGCAGCGCCTCGGTGAGCGCGAAGACCAGCAGCACCACGGCGGCGGTCTGCGCGGCGCCGAGGAGCAGCCGCCGGGCGACGAAGGAGCGCGGGCCGCCCGGTCTCACGCGAGCCACACCTGGTCGAAGCGGGCCCAGTCGAGGGTGTTGGCGGGCGCGTTCGGCTCGACGCCCCTGACCGCGGGGGTGGTCGCGATGATCCAGTCGGCGAACCCCCAGACCAGGAAGCCCCCTTCGCGGTGCAGGCGTCGCTGCATCCGCTCGTAGACGGCGGCGCGTTCGGTCTTGTCGGCGGTCGACTGGGCCTGCTGGTAGAGGGCGTCGAAGTCCTTGTGCCGCCACTGGGTGGCGTTGGTGGTGGAGCCGGTGAGCAGCCGCTGGGACAGGTGCGCCTCGATGGGCATGGCGCCGGAGCGGTAGCAGGACAGGCTGCCGTTGTCGAGGACGTCGGACCAGTAGGAGTCCTTGCTGCCCATGCGTACCTCGACGGTGACGCCGGCGCGTGCGGCCTGGTCGCGGAAGATGGCGGCGGCCTCGGTGAACCCGGCGGCGACGGCCGAGGTGTCCAGGGTGACCTTGAGGTTCTCGGCGCCCGCCGCCTTGAGCAGGGCGCGGGCCCGGTCGAGGTCCTGGGTGCGCTGCGGGAGTCCGGCGGCGTAGTACTCGTAGCCCTTGCCGAACAGGTCGTTGCCGATCTCGCCGGCCCCGGACAGGGCGCCGTCGACGAGTTCCTGGCGGTCGGCGATGAGGAAGAACGCCTGGCGCACCCGCTCGTCGTCGAAGGGCGGGCGGTCGGTCTTCATGCAGAACGCCTGCATGGCGCTGTTGCGCAGCCGCACGATCTCGACGCGTCCGCCCTTCTCGTGGGCGCGTGCGGTGGCCGGGTTGAGTTCGTGGGCGTACTCGATCTGGCCGCCGAGGATCGCGTTGACGCGCGCGGACTCCTCGTTGGCCACGACGATCTCCAGCTCGTCCAGGTGCGGGGCGCCCTCCCAGTAGTCGGGGTTGCGGCGGTAGAGGGCGGAGCGGCCGGGGCTGAAGGAGACGAACCGGAAGGGTCCGGATCCGACGGGCTTCGTGTCGAAGTCGTCGGCGCCCTCGGGGACGATGTAGGCGCCGAACGCGGCGAGCACGTTGGGGAATTCGGCGGTCGGCCGCTTCAGTACGAACTCGATGCCGCGTTCGCCGGTGGCGCGGCTGGCGTCGAGGTCGATGGGTTCCAGGGACGCCTTGGCGCGGAAGGATCCCTCGGGGTCGGTGATCCGGCGGTAGCTGTACAGGACGTCGGCCGCGGTGACGGGTCTGCCGTCGTGGAAGGCGGCTTGACGGAGTGTCACCTTCCAGCGGTCGAGGGTCTTGTTGGGCTCCCACCGTTCGGCGAGGCGGGGGCGGGCCGAGAGGTCGGCGCCGTAGTCGGCGAGTTTGTCGTAGAGGGCCTTGGCGCGGGCGGCGTCGGCGAAGAGGTTGACCAGATGGGGGTCGAGGGTCTCGCTGGCGCCGCCGCCGGCGAAGGCGGCCCTCAGCCGTCCGCCGCGCCGGGGCTTGCCGTCGCCCGCGGAGGCCGCGTCCTCGGTTCCGCCCGCGCAGCCGGTCAGGGCGAGGGCGGCGGCGCCGGTGGTGGCGGCGAGGAAGCCGCGTCGGCGCAGGCCGGGGTGGGGTGCGTGGTCCATGGGTGTTCCTTCGGGTGTCTAGGCGGTGCGGTGGCGGGCGACGAGGTGCAGCCGGTCCGCGTCGGCGGACGCGCCGGGCAACCGGCCCTCCCGCCAGGGGGGTTCGGTGCGCGGGCCGGGCCCGTCGTGGAGTTCGAGCACGTCGAAGCCGTGGACGGCGAGGAGTTGGCGCAGTTCCTGCGGGAACAGCAGCCGCCAGGCGGAGTGCTGGACGAGCGGCGGGGCGCCGTCGTCGGTGGTCCATACCCGGGTACGGCGCAGGAGTTGGGCGGTGCGGTCGAGGGTCAGGGTGGTGGTGGCCCGGTGGTGGACGCCCTCCCAGGTGAATCCGGTTTCGCGGGGCGCGTCGAGGAGTGCGGCGCGGCCGAGGAAGTACGCACCGTTGCGCATCTCCGCGACCAGCAGCCCGCCCGGGGTCAGGGCGCGCCGGCAGGAGGTGAGGAAGCCGTCGAGCTGGGCGTTGGTGTGGCAGTACAGCAGGGCGCTGTCGAGGCAGACGACCGCGTCGAACGCGGCCCGCCCGAGGTCGAAGCCGTGCAGGTCGGCGCGGACGTAGCGGGGGCCGGGGTGGTGGGCGCGGGCGTGCGCGAGCATCGCCGCCGACAGGTCGGCGCCGGTGACGGTACGGCCCTCCCGGTGCAGCCGGGCGGCGTCGCGTCCGGTGCCGCAGCCGATGTCCAGCACCCGGGGCCCGGCGCCGTTGCGGCGCAGGCAGTCCTCGGCCCAGCGCCCGGCGAGCCGCTCGGGATCGGGGAAGCGGGCCTCGTACAGCGCGGGGTGGTCGGTGAGCAGATTCCGGCTGTCGGTACGGGAGTTGCGGGCATCCGAGCCGCCCGCACCGGCCCCGCCGACACGGGGCTCACCCGCGGTCGAGCCATGCGTACGGGCCCCGCCCGCACCCGAACCGCCCGTACGGGAGCCCCCCGTACGGGAGTCCTCCGCACCCCAGCCGCTGACCCCGGAGTCACTCCGGCCCGGCCCCTCCGCCTCGACCCCGCTCATACAGCGCTCCGCTCCGCCGCCCGCGGCAGCGCCCCGCGCCGGTGCAGCCGGGCGACCGCGCACGCCGAGGCCGCCCCGAGGGCCGCGCAGCACAGCCAGGGCAGCCGTTCCCCGGCGTCCATGGCCCAGCCCACGAGGGCGTTGCCCAGCGCGGCGGCGACACCGGAGACGGCGTAGAAGACGCCGAAGTACGTGCCGGTGAGTTCGGGGCGGCCGAAGCCGGGGACGAGTTCCATGACGAGCGGGGAGGCGATCATCAGGCCGAGGTGGAGCAGCACGACGGCGAGGAGGATCGCGAACGGCCCGCCGAAGAGGGGCGGCAGGAAGGCCAGGCCCATCACCGCCGGCCCCACGGCTATCCAACGGGCGCTGTCGCCACGGGACTTCAGGTGCCGGACGATCCTGAGCTGGAGGGTGAGGCCGGTGACGGTTCCGACGAGGAAGACGAGGCCGGCCGCCCCGTCCCAGCCGGTGGCCTGCCGGGCGCCCTCGGGCAGCAGCAGGTAGAGCTGGTTCTCCAGGGTGAACATGCCGACCATGGCGAGGGCGAAGGCGAGGAAGGCCCGGTTGCCGAGGACCTCCCGCCAGTCCCCGAGGACTCCCCCGCCGCTGGGCTCGACGGGGCGGGCGGGCAGGACGAGGGCCTGCGCCACGGTGAGCAGCGCGAAGATCCCGGCGGCGGTCAGCGCGCAGGTGCGGAAGTCGGCCAGCAGCAGCAGGCTGCCCAGCAGCGGCCCGATCAGCGCGCCGACCGTGGCGAACAGGTTGAACAGGGCGAACGCCTCCGCCTTGCGCTCGCCGGCCTCGTGCGCGAGATAGGCCCGCACGGCCGGGTTGAACAGGGCCCCGGCGAGTCCGCTGAGCACGGAGGCGGCGAGCAGGACGGTGAGCGAGTCGCCGAGGGCGAAGAGGGCGAACCCGACGGTCCGCAGGGCGCAGCCGGCGATGATGACGCCGCGCGCCCCGAGCCGGTCGGCGGCCGAGCCGCCGATGAGGAACAGGCCCTGCTGGCTGAGGGTGCGCACCCCGAGGACGACTCCGACGACCGCCGCCGACATGCCGAGGTGGCCGGTGAGATGGGTGGCCAGGTAGGGGACGAGGAGGTAGAAGCCGGTGTTGACGCCGGCCTGGTTGACCAGCAACAGCCGTACGGCGAGGGGGAACCGGCGTATCTCATGCCAGGTCCGCACGGGTCACCCCCAGTCCCGGGCGCCCGCTCGCGCGGACGTGGCCGTTCTCGCCGCCGATGCCGGTCCACGGGTCCCGGGCGAGCAGCAGATGTCCGTCGAGGTCGGTCCAGTGGGCGCGGTCGGCGAGGTGGACGGCGGGGGCGAGGGAGAGGGTGCTGGCGGTGAGGCAGCCGAGCATCAGCCGGGTGCCGCTGCCCTCGATCGCCTCGGCGATCCGCAGGGCGGCGTGGACTCCGCCGCACTGGGCGAGTTTGACGTTGACGCCGTGGACGCGTCCGGCGAGGCGGCGGGCGTCGTCGAGGGTGACGGCGTCCTCGTCGGCGATGACGGGCAGCGGCGAGCGCTCGGCGAGGGCGCACAGCGCCTCCGGGTCGCCCGGCGCGAGGGGCTGTTCGACGGCCTCGACGCCGAGTGCGGCGTACCGGGGCAGCAGCGCGGTGGCGAGGGCGGGGCTCCAGGCGCCGTTGGGGTCGAGGAGCAGCCGGGCCCCGGGGGCGGCGTCCCGGACCGCGCGGACTCGGGCCAGGTCGTCCTCGGGGTCGGCGGTGCCGGCCTTGACCTTGACGGTTTCGAAGCCGCGCGCCACCAGTCGGCGGGCCTCGGCCGCGGCGCGTGCCGGGGTGGTGATGCCGATGGTGCGGGCGGTGGCGGCGACCGGCGCCTCGGGTGCGCCGAGGAGCCGGTGGACGGGGAGGCCCGCCCGTCTGCCGACCAGGTCCAGGAGGGCGGACTCGACGGCGGCAGTTACGGCCGCCGGGGTGTCCGGCGGGGTCAACTCGCCTGCTTTCAGGGCCTCCAGAGCGCTCTCCGGCGTGGCGAACCGGGTCAGCGGGACCGCCCCGAGGAGCCGGCGCAGGGTGTCGGTGTCGAGGCCGAGGTAGGTGCTGCTGACGGCCTCGCCGTGGCCGGCCGTGCCGTCGTGCTCGACGGTCAGCCACACCGCGTCGCGGGCGGCCATGGTGGACCGGGAGATGCGCAGCGGTTCGGCCAGGGCGAGGCGCGCGGTGTGCAGTCGGGTCTTCACCGGGCGCCTCCCGGCCGGTCGGCGAGCGGGTCGGTGACGCGGGTGCAGCGGGCCCAGCCGGTGGCCTCGGCGGCGTAGGGGTGCGGTATCTCCACCGGCCGGGTGGCCGCGGTCGCCGGGTCGAGGCCGTGGGCGGCGGCAAAGTCGTCGTCGTAGACGGTGCCGAGGTAGCGGTGCGGGCCGTCGGGGAAGACGGTGGCGACGACGGCGCCGGGGTGGACGCGGGCGGCCCAGGCGGCGACCCGGGCGGCGGCGCCGGTGCTCCAGCCGCCGCTGACGAAGCTGGTGCGGGCCAGCCGGCGGCAGCTGTCGACCGCCTCGGCGGGGCCGATCCAGTGGACCTCGTCGAAGGCGTCGTAGGCGACGTTGCGCGGGTGGATGCTGCTGCCGAGGCCGCGCATCAGCCGGGCCCGGGCGGGCTGGCCGAAGATGGTGGAGCCGGTGGCGTCGACGCCGATCAGCCGCAGCCGCGGCCAGTGCCGGCGCAGGGGGCCGATCACGCCCGCACTGTGGCCGCCGGTGCCGACGCTGCACACCAGGATGTCCAAGTGGTCCAGCTGGGCGCCGAGTTCGGCGGCGAGGGAGGCGTATCCGGCGGTGTTGTCGGGGTTGTTGTACTGGTCGGGCCAGTAGGCGCCGGGGGTCTCGGCGAGCAGTTCGCGCAGCCGGTCCAGCCGGGCGGCCTGCCAGCCGCCGGGTGCGGCGGGCCGGTCGACGATCTCCAGGCGTACGCCGTGGGCGCGCAGCAACTGGCGCATGGAGGGCTCCAGTTCGCGGTCGCCGACCAGGACGACGGGATGCCCGAGGGCCTGTCCGGCGAAGGCGAGCCCGATACCGAGGGTGCCGGAGGTGGACTCCACCACCGGTGCGCCGGGGGCGAGTTCGCCTCGTTCGCGGGCGCCGAGCAGCATGGACACGGCGGCCCGCGCCTTCATCCCGCCGGCGGCGAGCCCCTCCAGCTTGGCCCAGAACCCGGGGTGGTCCCCGGGCAGTCCCGCGGTGATCCGCACGAGGGGGGTCCGGCCGAGCAGGGCGAGCAGTTCCGGCCGGGCGGCGGGCCGTACGGCGGTGACGGTCATCGTCGGCCTCCCGGACAGCGGTAGCGGTGCACGACGCCGGGTCCGCCGTCGAGCCAGAAGAACGGGTACGGCTCCGCGCACACCGCGCTCACCCCGTCCCCGAGGAAGCGGGGCAGTACGGCGCTGGCGGTCTGCGCGAACATCACCAGCTGCTTGCCGTGCTTCCGGGCGTGCGCGCGCAGGGGTTCGAAGGTGCCGTTGCCCAGGGTCATCCCGGAGACCAGCAGGGCCTCGCAGCGGTCGGCCGCGCCGAGCGCGTCGGCGGTGACCGGCTCGCCCCACTCGGTCGTGCCGCCCTTCAGATCGCAGGCGACATAGCGCAGACCGCGTGAACGCAGTTGCTCCAGCAGGGAGTTGACGACGCCGACGACGAGCACCGTGGACCCGGCCGGCAGGTCGAGCAGGCCGACGACGGCCGCCGCGCGGACCCGCGACTTCTCCAGGGACGACCCGGCGGGCAGCGGGACGCTCTCGGCGCCGCCCGCCCGGGTGTGCGGGCGGACGTGCATCAGGTAGGCGTCGAGGGCGGCCACCCGCACCGGCTCGGCCGGATGGTCCAGCAGCCGGGCGACGTCGGCGCCGGCGCAGTCGTCGAGGACGCCGTCGGACAGGGCGCCGGGTTCGGCCGCGCAGGAGCCGACGGCCTCGGCGAGCCGCAGGCTGAGCACCTCGTTGCGGTAGCCGGTGCCGCGTCCCTCGTGCCGTGCGGCCTGCCGGGTGGTGAAGGCGACGGCGATCCGCGACGCGGCCGGGTCGGGGCCCAGTTCGCCCGCGCGGACCCGGTGGACGAGTGCTTCGTAGGGGGTCATCGGACCACCAGTCCCGCGCGCAGTCCGGCGAGGAGTTCCTCGACCCGGTGCCGTGCGCCGGGTCCCTCGGTGTCGCCCGCCATGACGTGACCGAGGTAGTCGTTGTTGCTGTCCGCGGCCCGTACGGCCCGGCCGGGTTCGGCGAGCGTGAACTCCAGCACGCCCGTGTCGTCGGCGAGTCCGCCCGCGTCCAGGGCCCGGAGGGTGCCCGTGGCCTCGGGCAGGAGGAAGCCGACGGCGGCGCTGCGCAGTCCGGTGTCGACGGTCCCGAGGTCGGGGGCGCGGCCGAGGGCGAGGTCCACCTGGGCGGCGGCGAGGTCGACGCCGGTGACATGGCGGACCAGTTCGGTGATGCGGTTGCCGGCGGGCCGCGGGTTGACCTCCACGACGCGCGGCCCGTCGGAGGTGAGTTTGATCTCGGTGTGCGCGACGACCCCGTCGGCCAGGCCGAGCGCCCGGAGCGCGGCCACCGCGGTGTGCCGGACCGCCTCGGTGTCGGCCGGGGTGAGCGCGGCGGGGAACATGTGGCCGGTCTCGACGAAGGCGGGCGCCGCGCCGACGCTCTTGTCGGTGACGCCGACGACGTGCACGTCACCGGCGTGGGAGACGGTCTCCACGCTCACCTCGGGCCCGTCGAGGAGTGCCTCCAGGAGGACGACGGGCGCCCGCCGCTGGCCGCGGGCGTTGACCGGGAAGTCGTCCATCGCGCTCACGGCGGCGACCAGTTGCTCCTCGTCGTCGACGCGCCGGACGTACATCCCCGCGCACAGGTCGACGGGCTTGACGACCAGGGGGTAGCCGATGTCCCGGGCGGCGCGGACGAGGTCGGGCCGGTCCCGGTGGACGGCGTGGCGCGGCTGGGGCAGTCCGGCGGCGGCGAGGACCCGCCGGGTGGCGTCCTTGCGGCAGGCGTCCTCGACCGCGGCGGGCGGCGGGCCGGGCAGGCCGAGGCGGGCGGCGACGCGGGCGGCGGCCGGGAGGTAGTAGTCGCAGGAGGTGAGCACCCCGTCGAAGCCCAGCACTTCGTGGAGCCGCTCGACCCGGGGCAGCAGGGTCTCGGTGTCGTTGGTGTCGGCGGTGATCACGTTCCGGGCGCCGAGCAGGGGGTGCGCGGTCCCCTCGGGTGCCTGGCGCAGGTAGTGGTGCAGGTCGCGGGTGAGGAACGTGAACGTGTGCCCGCCCTCTCGTATCGCCCGCGGCAGCAGCCTGCTCATCGAGCCGACCCAGCTCTCGATCACCAGCAGATGTCCCACAACTCCCCTTTTCGCGGCGCAGGTTGACGGATCCCGACAGCTCCGCGCGGGGCGCGGGCCGGGTTCACGCGGTCACCATACTGATAATGAAACCCATTGTCATCAACGAGTTGGGGATGGACCGGGGAGCGACTGCCATGGGTGTGACGCAGAACACTGCTGATATGTGCGAAGTTTTACCGGCACCGGTGATTGATCCGGGCCCGCCGCACGTATCCCCTGATGTCAGAGCCGTTCGCCTCAGGAGGTCCGATGCGCATCTCGCGCAGTACGGCGGGAACCGTCTTCGTCGGCGGCGCCCTTGTGCTCACCCTGTCCGCCCTCGCGTACCCCGCGATGCTGGGCGTGCAGAACACCGCGACCGACACGTCCCGCATCATCGCCAACACCCCCTACGGGCCGTTGACCGAGGCGGACCGGGACTTCGTGGTGAAGGTGCGCGCCGCCGGTCTGTGGGAGTACCCGATCGGCGAGATGGCCCTGGAGCGGGGCGACAGCGCGGCGATGAAGGAGGCCGGCAAGCACCTGCTCGTCGGTCACGCGGGCCTGGACGCGCTCTGCCGCAAGATCGCCCCCGAGCTGGGCATCACCCTGCCCAACCAGCCCTCGCCGCAGCAGCAGCAGTTCGTGGCGACCGTGGACTCCAAGACCGGCAAGGAGTTCGACTCGACCGCCGTCGCCATCATGCGCGTGGCGCACGGCCGGATCTTCCCCGCCGTCGCGAGCATCCGGGCCAACACCCAGAACACCCTGGTCCGCCAGCTGGCGGACCTGACCAACGACACGGTGCTGGACCACATCACGGTGCTGGAGAAGACCGGCCTGGTCAACTTCGAGGCGACCAACTTCCAGCAGACCTCGCCCCCCAAGCTGCCGGACGTTCAGGTCACCCCGCCCCCGCCGCAGCCCGGCGCCCCGGTGCTGGCCCTCAAGCCGCGCCCGGACATCGACCTCAACACCGCCGCACCGCAGCCGACCGCCCAGCCGACCGCGGCCCCGAGCCCCAGCGGCACGGTGCGGTGAACTGAGCCGCGCCACGCCGTGCCGCTTCGTGCTGTGAGCGGCGCTCACAGCTCCTTCGCGGGCCAGTCCAGCAGCCGGGCCCCGATCGCCGCGGTCTGAAGGGTGTAGCGCTGCACCGGGTCGGCCGGATCGGTGCCGGTCAGCTGCCGCACCCGCTCCAGCCGGTAGGTCAGGGCCCGAACGCTGAGCGACAGCCGGCGGGCCGCCTCGGCGGAGACGCAGCCGGAGTCGAAGTAGGCGGTGAGGGTGTCCAGCAGCGGCCGGGCCCCGCCGCGGGCCTGCCGCAGCGGGCCGAGGACGCTGGTCACCAGGTCCACCATGGCCTGCCGGTCCCGGGTGAGGACGGGGTAGACCAGCAGGTCGGCGGCGCGCAGCACCGGCTCGGTCAGCTCCAGACGGGCGGCGAGGTCCAGCGCGTTGAGGGCCTCCTCGTAGGACTGCACGACACCGGCCGGGCCGGGGTGGGCGCGGCCGATGGCCACTTGGCCGCCCTCGGTGGCGGCGTACGCGTGCTTGGCGAAGTAGGTGAGGATCTCGTCCTGGTGGCCGGGGGCGATGCAGACCATCCGGCCGTCCTTGGTGGTCAGCAGGATGCTGCGGTCCCCGAACCGGCCCATCAGCGCGCGCTCCACCGAGCGGGGGACGGGGTCGCCGTCGTCGTAGGCGGCCGGGCCCCGGGCCACCGCCACGGTGTGCGCGTGCGCCAGCCGGAGCCCGTACCGCTCCGCGCGCTGCGCGAGCAGGCCGAGGTCGCTGCGGCCGTAGAGCAGGTCGTCCACGAACTCCCGGCGGGCGGCCTCCTCCTGCCGTACGGCCTGGCGCTGGGCACGTTCGTAGCCCTCGGCGAAGGCGTCCAGGGCCTGGGCCGCGGCGGACAGGACGGCGTCGAAGGTGGCGCCGTCGCCGGCCGGGCGGCTCGCCCGGGTCTCGGCCATGTACGCGGCGACCATGGCGCGCAGTCCGATCCCGGCCTCGGCGGCGCGCTCGCCCAGGACCCGGCGGGAGTCGAGTTCCGCGCGGGTGAGCCGGCGGCCGGTCGCGGTGGCGTCGGCGAGGAGGTCGGCGTAGCCGGTCAGGCACTCCGCTGTCACGTCCGGCCCCGCCATGCCCGCTCCCCCCGCTCCGCCGCGTGGTCGCGGCCGCTGTCCCACGTACTTACCGGACGCCCTTTCTAACGCATCCGGTTCGTTGTGTCCCCCACGCATACGGTTCCGCGCCCTGCCGGGCATACGGCGCGGGGCGCCCCCGATGGGCGATCAGCCCGTTTTCCAGCCGTTCCGGGTGTCGATCCGCTCCCACTCCAGCGCCCACTGCGCCAGACGCCGGCGCTCGATGAACTGCCGGACGCCCCAGACGACGCCGACTACGGCGCCGGTCGCGCACATGGCCGCCAGGACGGCGCCCGAGACGGCGTGCAGCCGGATCTCGCCGCCGCTCAGCGGCTCGGACGTGATCCGCTCGTGGCTGTCGGTCCAGACCGGGACGGTGGCCCCGGCCTTGATCCGGGGCGGGACGCGCGCGTCGTCGGTGTGGGTCCCGCCGTCGGCGCCCGTCCAGCGGACCTCGGCCCACACCCGGTAGTCGGCCGGGACCCGGGCCGGCACCTTGTCGTCCGCGTCCTCCACCAGCACCGCCGTCACCTGCCGGCTCTGCGCCCGCTGGTCGGCGGCGGCACGCTCCACAGCGCCGACCGTGACATACCCGGCGACCACCCCGGCCAGCAGCGCCAGCAGCCACCCGGCGAGCACCACCCACGCCTCGACCAGATCGCAGCGCCGCCTCAGTGGACTGCGCCGCCACCGCCACATCCGTATCCGTCCGGACCGTGCGTCAGCCATCGGCCGACACCCCCTGAAGAGCACCGACAGCACCAACCCCAGTGTGCGCCCGCCGTCCGGGTCCCGCCCTCGCTCGGCCCGCCCCCGCCTTGTCAAGAGTTGAATCAAAGTGGCCGAAAATCGCCTCCCCGTGGACCCGGAAGCACTCAAGCGGCCTGCGGTGAAAGCCAGTTCGCCTAGGTTGGGCACCACCTGATCAACGAGGCCACAGCAGGAGGCAGCACCGTGTCGGACGTCGATCCCCAGATCCGCGCGTCGATGGAGATACGCGCCCGCATCGACACGACGAAGCCGCACTCCGCGCGCTTCTGGAACTACTTCGTCGGCGGCAAGGACAACTACGAGGTCGACCGGGAGATCGGCGACCAGATCAAGGAGATCTTCCCGGGCCTGGTCGACGTCGCCGTCACCAGCCGGCACTTCCTCGGCCGTGCCGTGCGCCACCTCGCCGGGGAGCAGGGCATCCGCCAGTTCCTCGACATCGGCACCGGGCTGCCGACGGCCGACAACACCCACGAGGTCGCCCAGCGCGTCGCCCCGGACTCCCGGATCGTCTACGTCGACAACGACCCCATCGTGCTGGCCCACGCCAACGCCCTGCTCACCAGCACCCCGGAGGGCCGGACGGCGTATCTGGACGCCGACCTGTACGACCCCAAGGCCGTGCTGGAGACCGCCGCGGAGACCCTCGACCTCTCCCAGCCGGTCGCCCTGATGATCCTCAACACGCTGGGCCACGTCTCCGAGCACGCGCGGGCCGTCGACCTCGTGCAGCGGCTCATGGCGGGCCTGCCCTCCGGCAGCTACCTCGTGATCAGCGACAGCACCGCCACCAGCGAGGGCATGATCGCCGCGTCCGAGGCGTACAACTCCAGCGGCGCGGTGCCGTACCACGTGCGCAGCGTCGAGGAGATCGGGGCCTTCTTCGCGGGGCTCGAACTGGTCGAGCCGGGCATCGCCCAGGTCACCGAGTGGCGCCCCGACGGGACCGGGCCGCAGGGCTCCGAGGTCTCCGTCGACGCGTACTGCGGAGTGGGCCGCAAGCCCTGAGCGGGACCGGACGTCAGGACGGGGAAGGGCGCGGCCGTGGGCCGCGCCCTTTTCCGTGCGCCCGGTCCGGCGCGCGTCCTGACCCGTTTCTTCCCTGGGCCGTCGGTTTCCGGACTCCGCGACGTCACGTCCGCCGGGCACCTTTCGCACGTCCCCCCTTGCCTCGCCTTGTGATCCGTCCGCCCCGCTCCCCGGGGGCGTGACGCGGAAGGACGACGTGCGCCATGTCCCTTCTCCCGCTCCCCGCCCCGGCCGCCGCCCCCTCCCCCGACCGGCTCGCCCGTGGCGTCCGTCTCCTGCTGACCGTCCTGCCCCTGCTGCTGATCGGCGGCTGGCTGGTCGCCGACCGGCGGAGCCTGTACGACGGCGCCGGCCGGCTCGCCGCCGCCCACCCCGGCTGGCTGCTGTCCGGCATCGTCCTCACCTGTCTGACCTGGGTGGCCTCCGCGGTCGTACGGCAGGGGGCGATCCCCGAGCGGATGCCGCCGCTGCTGCTGCTCGCCTCGCAGTTCGCCGCGGGCGCCGCCAACCATGTGTTCCCGGCCAGCATCGGCGCCCACGCCGTCACCCTGCGCTTCCTCCAGGGCCAGGGCGTGCCGCTGCCCCGGGCCGCCGCGTCGCTGGCCCTGTACTCGCTGGTCAGACCGGTCGCGAAGGTGTTCGTGCTGCTCGGTCTGGTGCTGGCCGCCCCGGAACTGCTCCGGCCCTCGGATCTCCTCCCGCACTCCGGCACACTGCTGCCGGCCGCGGCGGGCGCGGCCGCCGTACTGGCCGTCGTCGCCCTGCTCCTGACCCTGGTACGGCGCCTGCGCCAGGGCTGCCTCGGCTTCCTGCGCACCGCCCTGACCGACGCCCGGCGGCTGCACACCATGCCGAGCCGGGTGCTGGCGCTGTGGGGCGGGGCGGCCGCGACCCCGCTGGTCCAGGCGGGGGTGGTGGCCTCGGTCGGCTCCTCGCTCGGGCTGCCGCTGTCGTGGCCGCAGATGGTGTTCGCGTTCCTCGCCGCGAGCACGGCCGTCGGGGCGGTGCCCGCACCGGGCGGCATCGGCCCCGTGGACGCGGCGACGGTCTTCACGATGGTCGCCCTCGGCGCCCCCCTGGGCCAGGCCACGGCAACCGTGATCGGCTACCGCGTCCTCACGGTCTGGCTACCCCTGGTCCCGGGCCTGCTGACCCTCTCCGCCCTGGTCCACCGCAAGCTGCTGTGACCGTGGCGGAAGCGCCGGTCACCGCCCCGGACGTGCGGGACGGGCGACCGGGCACGGCCACCCGAGGCGGAGCCCCCGTCACCGGCTCTCGCACGCGGGACCGGGGAGGGGCACTCGCCGCGAAGCCCTCGGCACCGGCCCTGTCGTGCGGGGCACCAGCACTCACGGCCGAGCCCCCTCACCCCCCCATACAGGGCGATGACCGGGCACGGCCACCCGGAGCGCGACCCCGAAACCAGCCCCGCGTACCGCTCCGAGCAGGAGCACTCGGAGCGCAGCCCCCGACGCCGACCCGGGACGCCGAGGGCACGGGCCGGCACTCGGAGCGGAGCCTCCGACACCGGCCATCGTGTGCGGGGCCGGGCACGGGCATGCGCCGCAGAGCGCCGGTCACCGGCCCTCGCACGCAGGGACGCGCGCAAGTACGCACCGCACAGCGCCCGACACCGACCACCGCACGCGGGGCGTTCACCGGGCACAGACACTGGAGCCGAGCCCAGGACCCCGGCTCTCTCGTGCGGGACCGGGCACGGGCCCTCCGGGCGAAGCCCCCCTTCACCGGCCCCCGCCCACCGGGCGGCGACCGGGACGGGCGATCCGCCGCGCAGCCCCGACACCGACCCCGCACGCAAGCCGGAGACCGGGCATCGGCACTCGGGGCCAAGCCCCGTCACCCGCCCCGCCCCTGCGCAGCGGCCGTCAGCCGCTCTCCGTGGGCTGCGCGGCTCGGTTCTGGAGGCGGGCGGCCAGGACTGCTACGTCGTCCTCGGCGTGCCGAGCGTCGAGGCGGGCGAGTGCGGTGTCGAGGAGGTCCTGGACGCCGGTGGCGGAGGCGAAGTCCACCCGGGCCAGCCGGTCCAGGGAACGGTCGATGTCCTCGCCGCGGCGCTCGACGAGTCCGTCGGTGAACAGCAACAGCGCCTGGGAGGGGTCCAGCCGGTGGTTGGCCGGTTCGTAGCCGCCCAGGCCGGTGCCCAGGGGCGGGCCGACCGGGACGGGGAGCAGCGAGACCCGGCCCTCACCGTCGATCACGGCGGGCGGCAGATGGCCGGCGCTGGCCAGCGTGACCATGCCGCGCACCGGGTCCACCCGGGCGATCAGGCAGGTGGCGGGGCGGCGGTCCGGTTCCGCCGAGGCGATGTCGTCGAGCTGGCGCAGCACCCGGTGCGGTGGGAGGTCGGCGGAGGCGATGTAGCGCAGGGCCGAGCGGTAGGCGGTCATGTCGACGGCCGCGTCGAGGCCGTGCCCCATGACGTCGCCGACGACGAGGAGCGTACGGCCGAAGTGCAGCCGTACCGTCTCGCACCAGTCGCCGCCGACCACGGCGCGCTGCCCGACGGGCAGGTAGCGGATGGCGACGTCGAGGTTGGGGTGCGGGCGGCCGGGTTCGGCGAGCAGCGCGCGCTGGAGCTTGCCGACGATCCCGGCGACGGCGTCGTGCTCCCGGGCGTGCCGGACGGTGGCGGCGGCCCGCTCCGCCAGGAACGCCGCCGCGTCCTCCTCGCCGTGGCCGAAGGGCGCCCCCTCGCGGGCGCAGACGAGCACGCCGTAGCGGTGGCCGCCGGCGGTGAGCGGGACGCACAGGGCGGGCCGGGTGCCGCCGGAGGTCAGCCGTACGGCGCCGCCGGTGCCGCGGACCGCCTCCGCGACCCTGCGGGCGTCGGGCAGCACGGCCGGGTTCCCGCGGGTGAAGCGGTACTCGGCGCCGGACCCGCCGCGGTCGTCCAGGACCGCCGTCGCGGCCGCGACCTGGGCCGCGGTCTCACGGGTCAGCTCGGTCCAGGTGGTGTCCTCGTCCAGGGTGGTGCCGACGCGCGAGGCCGCCGAGCGCAGCGCGCTCAGCCGGGAGCCACCGGCGCCCCAGGGAGGCGGGGCGGCGGAATCGGCCGGCTCGGCTGCCGCCGGGCTCCGGAACGACTCGAACGATCGCGCCACACCTACCACCCTAAAAGCACACCCGCCCGGACCGGGTGACGGCAGGATTTCGCCAGGTCGAATACCAGCACGCCGCCGGGTGCGCGAAACGGCCACCGGCTCCGCGCGGGCGCGGGTCCGGTGGCCGTCGGGAGCGGCGGGGTTCAGCCCTGGTCGGGCGTCAGCCGCAGCGAGATGCTGTTGATGCAGTAGCGCTGGTCGGTGGGGGTGGCATACCCCTCACCCTCGAACACATGACCGAGATGGGATCCGCACCGGGCGCACCGGACCTCGGTGCGCACCATCCCGTGCGAGGTGTCGCTGAGCAGCTCCACGGCGTCGGTGTCCTTCGGGTCGAAGAAGGACGGCCAGCCGCAGTGCGACTCGAACTTGGTCGCCGAGGTGAACAGCTCCGCGCCGCAGGCGCGACAGGAGTAGACGCCCTCGGCCTTGGTGTCGGTGTACTCACCGGTGAACGCGGGTTCGGTTCCGGCCTGCCGCAGCACGGCGTACTCGGCCGGGGTCAGTTCCGCGCGCCACTGCTCGTCCGGCTTCTCGACGTCGTACGACATGTTTCTCAGCCCCTCACTTCGACAGGCGGTCCAGGATCTGCGGGCCGAGGTCCGTCACGTCACCCGCGCCCATGGTGAGAACGAGATCACCGGGCTTCGCCATTCCCGCCACCGCGGCGGGCACCTCGCCCTTGTCGTGCAGGGCCGTGACGTCGGCGCCCGCGACCCGCGCCGCGTCGATGATCAGCTCGCTGGTGACCCCGGGGACCGGGTCCTCGCGGGCCGGGTAGATGTCCAGGACCAGCGAGGCGTCCGCGAGGGCCAGCGCCTGCCCCATCTCCTTGCCCAGCTCCTGGGTCCGGGAGAACAGGTGCGGCTGGAAGACGACGAGGATCCGGGCGTCCCCGGCGGCGGCGCGCATGGCCTCCAGGTCCGCGGTCATCTCCGTCGGGTGGTGCGCGTAGGAGTCGATGACCTGCACGCCGGCCGCCTCGCCCTTGAGCTGGAGGCGCCGCTTGACCCCGGTGTAGGAGGCGAGCG
Organism: Streptomyces sp. NPDC000983; assembly: GCF_040299205.1. NCBI lineage: Bacteria > Bacillati > Actinomycetota > Actinomycetes > Kitasatosporales > Streptomycetaceae > Streptomyces > Streptomyces sp. NPDC000983. The sequence goes on from NZ_JBEPBM010000029.1 coordinate 35,410, forward strand.
CCGGTGCCAGCTCGGCCGCCGGGATGCCGAGCGCGGCGCCCGCGGCGAGGGCGGCCACCGCGTTGTGGGCGTAGTGCCGGCCGGGGACGGAGACGGTGAAGGTGAGCTCCTCGCCGTCCAGGACGACCGTCACCTCGCTGCGCAGGCCCTGCGGGACCACGGAGAGCACCCGCACATCGGCGTCCGGCGCCTCGCCGTAGGTCACCGTGCGGACCCCGTCGAGGCGGCGGGTCAGCTCGCGCGCGCCCTCCTGGTCGGCGGAGACCACCAGGGTGCCGCCGGGCACGATCCGTCCGGCGAAGGTCTCGAAGGACTCGTAGATCTCGTCCATCGACGCGTAGTTGGCGTGGTGGTCCAGTTCCACGTTGAGCACGATCGCCACCTCGGGCGCGTACTTGTGGAAGCTGCGGTCCGATTCGTCGGCCTCGGCGACGAAGATCCCGCCGTCGCCGTGCAGGGCGTTGGAGCCGGGCGCGTCCAGGTCGCCGCCGATGGCGTACGACGGGTCCAGCCCGAGCGTGCTCAGCGACACCGCGAGCATGGAGGTGGTCGTCGTCTTGCCGTGCGTACCGGCCACGGCGATCGGCCGCAGGCCGTCCATCAGGGCGGCGAGGGCGTCGGAGCGGTGCACGACCGGGATGCCCAGCTCGGCGGCGCGGACCAGTTCGGGGTTGTCCGCGCGGATGGCCGACGACACCACCACACAGCTCGCGTCGTCGGCGAGGTGCGCGGCGGCGTGCCCGATGTGCACGGTCGCGCCCAGCGCCCGCAGCGCCTCGGCGGTCGCGGACTCCTTGGCGTCGCTGCCGGCCACGGCGGCACCGCGCTGCGCGAGGATCTTCGCGATGCCCGACATCCCGGCCCCACCGATGCCGATGAAGTGCGGTCGGTCCATGGCGGGGGGAAGTCCGGGTGCCATGCGTGTATCTCCCAAGATCCGGTCCTACGACGAAACAGCGCCCCCGGCGGGACGCGCCCCCAGCCTATTGGGTCGCGGAACGGCCCCGTGCCGCACGGCAGGGGCCACCTCCCCGGCGGGTCCTACTCCTCGCTGTGCGAGAAGAGCTTCAGTACCGGCACCCCGACCTTGTGCCGGGCCCGGGAGGCCCAGTCGCGGTGGAAGAACTCCTCCACGTAGTGCGGATCGGTCAGCACGATCACCTCGTCCGCGCCGCTCTCCTCCACCAGGGACTTGAGCGCGTCCAGGGGATGGTTCTCCACGAGCCGTCCCTCCGCCTCGCTCCCGGAGGCCCGCAGCGCCTGGAGGGAGACCGCGAGCGCCCGCTCGCCGAAGCTCTTCGCCTCCTCGCCCTCCGGGGTGTCCCCCTCCCGGGCCGCCTCGTCGAGTTCCCCGAGGGCCACGTCGTCGATGGCCCGCAGCAGGCGATCGGCCTGGTCGCCGCGTGGCTGGAGCAGCACATGGAAGGAGACCGCCTCGTCCCCGTGCAACGTGGTGACGAACTCCACGTCCGCGGAGGTCAGGGCCTTCTCGATCATCAATACGCTTCTGAACACCAGGCGCCCCTTCTTTCCGCAGGGCCGTGGGCGACCCTGCGGAAACCATCCTTCCCCGTGATCGCACGGGGACTGCGAGATTTAGTGTGCCCATCGGAAGCTAAACGGAACGACTGATTCCGCCGTTTTCGTCAGAGCCGCCCGTACCGGGTGAAGAGAAACCCCTCCTCCTCCAGCATGGACAGCAGTGCGAATCTCCTGGGCAGCTCCACCGAGGGCCCGCCGGCGATGCGCTGCGCGTCGCCCGCGGTGAGCATCGGCGCGACGGTGAGGCAGATCTCGTCGAGCACCCCGGCCGCCACGAACTGGCCGAGCAGTCTCGGCCCGCCCTCCGTCAGCAGCCGGCGGTACCCGAGTCCGGACAGCGCCTCGACGGCTCGCCCGGGGTCGATCCCCGCACCCTCGCCGGCGGCCACCACCCGGGCGCCGGCCCGCTCCGCCTCGGCGACCCGGCCCGGGTCGGCCGCGGCGCCGGTGAGCACGAGGGTCGGCACCAGCGGTGAGGTGAACAGCGGGAGCGAGAAGTCCAGGTCGAGCCCGGCGGTGACGACCGCGACGGCCGGCGCGGGCGCCTGTCCGGCGGCCTTGCGCCGGGCGGCGAACTCGGCCCGCGCGCGGGCCGGGCGGTACCCCTCCTGCCGAACCGTTTCCGCACCGACGACCACGATGTCCGCGAGGGCTCGCAGGGTGCCGAAGATCCGCATGTCGGCGGCGCTGGAGATCGGCTGCGAGCGGCCGTCGTGGTGGGCGGCGCCGTCGAGGGTGGACACCATGTTGGCGCGCAGCCAGGGTTCGCCGGACGGCGGGTAGGCGTACACCTCGGCAAGCTCGCCGAGCCCCCACTCACGGTCATCGGCCCGATCACCAACAGGAAACAGCTGTCGCATACGGAAAGTCTTCCACGGCCCCGGTCCCGGGGTACGGCCTCCCTACGTCTGCGACCCGGCGGACGCAGACCGCGCAGTTCCCCGCGCCCCTGAAACGGCAACAGCCCCGGAGGCCCAGCCCCCACCCGCCCAGGGGCGCGGGGAACTGCGCGCCCAGCCCCCACCGGGCCGCAGACAAGACCCCACCCCACCCCCCGGGGCGGGGACCGAACCGGCGTCTCCAACCCCCACCCGCCCAGGGGCGCGGGGAACTGCGCGATCAGCCCCCGCCGGGCCGCACCGGCAGGGAGGTCCGGGCGACCCCCTAAAATCGGTGAACGTGTCCTCCTCCACCGCCCCCGGCGAGACCCCCATAGCCGAAGCGACCCCGCTCTCCCTCTGCACCCGCGAACCCCACGTCCCCGCGGAGCGCCTCGTGGGCGAGATGGTTCCCCCACCCCGCTTCGACTCGGTCCGCTTCGCCACCTACCTCCCCGACCCGAACCAGCCGAGCCAGACCGAGGCGGTCCAGGTACTGGAGTCCTTCGCGGCGGGCCTCGGCGGAGCGCACGCGGCCGGCCCCGCCCGGCGCGGCCTGTTCGGCCTGGGCAGGCAGAAGGCCCCGAAGACCCCGGCCGGCCCGCGCGGCGTCTACCTCGACGGCGGCTACGGCGTCGGCAAGACCCACCTGCTCGCCTCCCTGTGGCACGCCACCCCCGCGGAGCCGTCCCTCAAGGCGTTCGGCACCTTCGTGGAGCTGACGAACCTGGTCGGCGCCCTGGGCTTCCAGCAGACCGTGCGAACCCTCTCCGGCCACCGCCTGCTGTGCATCGACGAGTTCGAACTCGACGACCCCGGCGACACCGTCCTGGTCTCGACCCTGCTCGGCAAGCTCGTCGACGCCGGGGTCGCACTCGCCGCCACCTCCAACACCCTCCCCGGCAAGCTCGGCGAGGGCCGCTTCGCCGCGGCCGACTTCCTGCGGGAGATCCAGGGCCTGTCGGCCCGCTTCCGCCCGCTGCGCATCGACGGCGAGGACTACCGCCACCGCGGCCTGCCCGAGGCACCGGCGCCGTTCAGCGACGAGCAGGTGACCAAGGCCGCGTACGCCACCGAGGGCGCCTCCCTCGACGACTTCCCGCATCTGCTGGACCACCTGGCCCGCGTCCACCCCAGCCGGTACGGCGCGCTGACCGACGGCGTGCGGGCGGTCTGCCTGACCGATGTGCGCCCGGTCCCGGACCAGTCGACGGCACTGCGGCTGGTGGTCCTCGCGGACCGCCTCTACGACCGCGAGGTCCCGGTGCTGGCCTCCGGACTCCCCTTCGACCAGCTGTTCGGCGAGGACATGCTGAAGGGCGGGTACCGCAAGAAGTACTTCCGCGCCATCTCCCGGCTCACCGCGCTGGCCCGGGACGCGAAGGGGCTCGTAGAGGGCCGGTAGCCCGTTCAACTTCCCCCGGTCAAGAGCCTGTTCCGGCCGCGCGCCCGCGCGTTTCGCGCTCTCTTCACCCGGAAACGCCGAGTTGACCCTGCAAATAACTTTTGCAGGGTTAACGTGTTTCTTGACCAACGGTTGACCCGGCATTGGTCCGAGCATGGGTCGCGAACCGCCGGGAGGGGGGCGCATGTTCCGAGGTGAGAGGGTACGGTCCGCGGTGCCGGTGCTGGCCGCCCTGCTGCTCGCACTGCAGTTCTTCGCTCCCGCCGTTTCCTTCGCGACCGCGCACACGTCCAGTCATGCAGAGGCCAAAGGCGAGCCGGAACCGAAGCTGTCCGGCCCTCCCGTGCGCGGGGAGGCCCTCGCCCCGCGCTCCTGCGATCCGCCCGCCGACCCGGCCGGGCCGCTGCGCACCCGGGACCGTACCGCCCCGTCCGGCTGGGCGCCCCCGGCGCCCGAACGCCCGCCGCCGCCCCAGCACTCCACGTCCGCCCCGGGACCGGCGGCCCCGGGCGCCGCGCACCACCGCACCGCGAGATCCGCCCCGGACCGCACCCCGGCCGCACTCCAGGTCTTCCGCTGCTGAGCGGCGGAGCAGGTCCCCCACTCTGCTCCGTCCCGCCCGTCCGACGCGCCGCCACGGCGCGCCAGGAGGAAGTCACCACCATGCAGCCCCTCATCGACCACGCCCGTTCCTTCGGTCAGCGCCCCGAGGAGTTCGCCGGGCTCGCCCAAGGCCAGTCCCCCCAGGTCCTGTTCATCACCTGCTCCGATTCCCGGGTCGTCCCGGCACTGATCACGGGCGCCCGCCCCGGTGAGCTCTTCGAGCTGCGCACCGCGGGCAACATCGTCCCGCCGCCCGCCGCGCACCCCACCAGCGAGGCGGCCACCATCGAGTACGCGGTCGAGGTGCTCGGCGTCCGCGACATCGTGGTCTGCGGCCACTCGCACTGCGGAGCGGTCGGCGCGCTGGTGCGCGGCGACGACCTGGACGCCGTACCCGCCGTGCGCGACTGGCTGGCGCACGCGACGCCGCGCCCCGCGGGGGCGGCCGAGGACCCGGCCGTCACCGAGGGCGTGCAGAGCCATGTGCTGACCCAGCTGCTGCGGCTGCGGTCGTACCCGTTCGTCGAACGGCGGCTGGCCGAGGGCCGGTTGACGCTGCGCGCCTGGTACTACGAGGTGCACACCGGCGCCGTCCTGGAACACCGCGCGCGGACCGACTCCTTCGAAGCGCTGTGAGCGCCGGGATGACCCGACTCCCGCACCTGCGGCGGGACTTCGCCGCGTCGCTGGTCGTCTTCCTGGTCGCGCTCCCGCTCTGTCTGGGGGTGGCCGTCGCCTCCGGTGTCCCGGCCGAACTGGGCCTGGTCACCGGCATCGTGGGCGGAGTCGTCACCGGACTGATGCGGGGCAGCAGCCTCCAGGTGTCCGGTCCGGCCGCCGGTCTGACGGTGCTGGTGCTGGAGGCGGTCCAGGAGTTCGGGCTGCCCGCGCTCGGGGTGATCGTGCTGGCCACCGGGCTGCTCCAGGTACTCATGGGCGCGCTGCGGCTCGGGCGCTGGTTCCGGGCCATCTCGGTCTCCGTCGTCGAGGGCATGCTGGCGGGCATCGGCCTGGTCCTGATCGCCGGCCAGCTCTACGCGATGACCGGCGCCGAGGCCCCGGCCTCGGGCCTGGCGAAGCTGGCCGGGCTGCCCGGCGCACTCGCCGGCGCCCTCGGCGACACCGAGGCTCTGGCCGCACTCGGGCTGGGCGTCGGCACGCTGGCCGTGCTGGTGCTGTGGCCGCGGCTGCCGGCCGCGGTGCGCACGGTGCCCGGTCCGCTCGCCGCGGTGGGCCTGGCGACCGGGGTCTCGGTGATGTGTGCGCTGCCGGTGGCCACGGTGGAGATCAGCGGCCTGCTGGACTCCGTACAGCCGCCGTCGCTCGACTCCCTCACCGAGGCGGCCGGGCCGGGCCTGCTCGCCACGATCGTCGCGTTCACGCTGATCGCGTCGGCCGAGTCGCTGTTCAGCGCGGCGGCCGTGGACCGGATGCACGACGGCCCGCGGACCGCGTACGACAAGGAGCTGATCGCGCAGGGCGCGGGCAACACGGTCTGCGGGGCGCTGGGCGCGCTGCCGATGACCGCGGTGATCGTGCGCAGCTCGGCCAACGTCCAGGCCGGCGCCCGCACCCGGGCGTCCCGGGTGCTGCACGGGGTGTGGCTGCTGCTGTTCGCGGCGCTGCTGCCGTCCGTGCTGGCCCTGATCCCCGTCCCCGCCCTGGCGGCCGTACTGGTGCACGCGGGCGCCAAGCTGATCCCGGTGCGCACCGTCCGCTCGCTCTGGCGCGAGCACCGGGGCGAGGCGCTGATCCTGGTCGTCACCGCCGTGTCGATCGTCGCGGTCAGCATGTTCGAGGGCGTCCTGATCGGTCTGGCGCTGGCGGTGGCCAAGACCGCCTGGGACGCCTCGCACCTGAAGCTGGAGGTCGTGGACAAGGGCGCGGGCCCGGTGCAGGCCCATCTGTCGGGCAACGCCACCTTCCTCCGGCTGCCGAGGATCCTCGACAGCCTGGAGGCGCTGCCCCGGGACCGTCCGGTGGAGCTGGACCTGTCCGGACTGCACCACCTGGACCACGCCTGCCGTACGGCCCTGCACAACTGGGCCGAGCGGCACAGCGCGGCCGGGACGGAACCGGTACGGGTCACCAGCCGGTGAGGTGACGACGGGCCCCGGGGGCCGGGACCGGGAGCGCTCGCGGTCCCGGCCCTGGCCCTGGCCCTGGCCCTGGCCCTGGGGCCAGACATACCCCTCGCCCCGACCCCGGGGCGAGGCATACCCCCACCGACAACGGGGGCATATCGTCTAATAAGCGAACACGCGAACACACCGGACCTCTGACAGGGAGGTCGTCATGGTCGAGGACCTGCTGATCGCTGCCGCGGCCGCCGGCGCCGCCGGGCTGGTCTACCTCACCGCCGCGGCCCGGATCGTCAAGCAGTACGAACGCGGCGTCGTCTTCCGGCTGGGGCGGCTGCGCGAGAACGTCCGCCAGCCGGGGCTCGCGCTGGTGGTGCCCGGCATGGACCGGCTGCGCCATGTGAACATGCAGATCGTGACGATGCCGGTGCCGGCCCAGGAGGGCATCACCCGGGACAACGTCACCGTGCGGGTGGACGCGGTCGTCTACTTCAAGGTCGTGGACCCCTCGGCGGCCGTCGTGAACGTCGAGGACTACCGGTTCGCGGTCTCGCAGATGGCGCAGACCTCACTGCGTTCCATCATCGGCAAGAGCGATCTGGACGACCTCCTCTCGGACCGGGAGAAGCTCAACCAGGGGCTGGAGCTGATGATCGACAGCCCGGCGATCGGCTGGGGCGTGCAGATCGACCGCGTGGAGATCAAGGACGTCTCCCTGCCCGAGTCCATGAAGCGGTCGATGGCCCGGCAGGCCGAGGCGGACCGGGAGCGGCGGGCCCGGATCATCAACGCCGACGCCGAACTCCAGGCGTCGAAGAAGCTCGCCGAGGCCGCCCAGCAGATGGAGGACACCCCCTCCGCCCTCCAACTCCGCCTGCTCCAGACGGTGGTGGCCGTCGCCGCGGAGAAGAACTCCACCCTGGTGCTGCCGTTCCCGGTGGAGCTGCTGCGCTTCCTGGAACGCGCCCAGCAACCGGCCCCGCCCGGGCCCGGGGAAGGCTGAACACGCTCTACGCGCGTGGTTCACCTGGCCGACGCCAGATGGTAGACACGGCGTGACCGCAGTCCTGTCCGCCAGCAGGAAGGTTCCCCCATGCCTGAGCACGGCTCCCAGACACGCCGTCAACTGCTCGCCCGTACCGGCGCCGTCGGCGTCTCGATCGCCTTCGCCGGAAACCTGAGCGAACTCTTCGCGGGCACCGCCGCCGCGCAGAACCTGGGCCACACCGGCTACGGCCCGCTCGTCCCCGACCCGGACGGCCTCCTCGACCTGCCGGAGGGTTTCCGCTACCGGGTGCTCTCCCGCGAGGGCGACCCGCTGCGCTCCGGAGAGGGCCCGGTGCCCTCCAACCACGACGGCATGACCGCGCTGCCCGGCCGCCACGGCCGCGTCCACCTGGTGCGCAACCACGAGAACCGCCACACCGCCCGCCTCCCGGTCCCCACGGTCGAGGGGCTGACCTACGACCCCGAGGGCAAGGGCGGCTGTACCGCCCTCACCCTGGACGCGCGCGGCGAGGTGCTCTCCGAGCGGGTCGCCGTCGCCGGTACGGCCGTCAACTGCGCGGGCGGGCCCACCCCCTGGGGCACCTGGCTGACCTGCGAGGAGACCGAGGACCGGGCCGGCACCAACGGCTACACCAAGGACCACGGCTTCATCTTCGAGGTCGACCCGGCCGACCCGCACCGCAGCGGCGCGGTCCCGCTCACCGCGATGGGCCGCTTCCAGCACGAGGCGATCGCCGTCGACCCGAGCAGCGGCGTCGTCTACGAGACCGAGGACGCCTTCCAGCGGCCCTTCGGCCTCTTCTACCGCTTCCTGCCGCGCAGGCCCCTGGGCGGGGGCGGTTCGCTGCGCGCCGGCGGGCGCCTCCAGGCGATGCGGGTCCCGGGCGTCCCGGACCTGTCGTCGATCCAGGAGACCGGCGCGCGCTTCGACCACGTCGAGTGGGTGGACGTACCCGACCCGCTGGCCGCCGGGACCCCGATCCGCCACCAGGACTTCGGCCCGCGCGGCATCACCCACGCGCAGAAGCTGGAGGGCTGCTACTGGGGCGGCCGTTCGGTCTACTTCGTGTCGTCCTTCGCCCGCAGCTCCGAGGGGTCGGCAGGCGACCACTACGGGCAGATCTGGCGCTACGACCCGGCGCGGCGCAGCCTGACCCTGGTGATCGTCTTCGGCCCCGACACCGACGTCCAGCTGCCCGGCGAGTCCCCCGACAACATCTGCCTGGCGCCCTCGGGCGGCCTGATGGTCTGCGAGGACGGCAACGGCGCCCAGCACGTCTACGGCGTCACCCGGCGCGGCGAGGTCTACGCGATGGCCCGCAACGCCCAGGACATCGGCACTCCCGGGGCCCCGGAGTGGGGCGAGTTCGCCGGCGTCGCCTTCTCCCCCGACGGCCGGACCATGTACGTCAACTGCTACACCCCGGGGACGACCTTCGCGGTGACCGGCCCCTGGCGGAGGTAGCCCGGCCCCGGGAACATCGGTGCCGCGGCTGTCGCACCGTGCCGAGGCAGCCACGGGCACTCGGAACCGATCAGCGGACCGCGCCGCCGTGCGCAACCGCCGCCGCGGCTCCTCCCGCGACGGCGGTTGCGCCGGCCTCGGTTCAGCCGGGTGGTGGCGTAGGCCTCGATCGCGTCGCGCTGGTACGCCGCCAGACCGGAAGCGATGGCCTCGTAGGCGGCACGCCACGTCCCGTTGTCGACGACGGAGCGTCCGATGGCCCGGTAGTCCTCGGCGGAGACGGCGCGCAGTCCGGTCAGGGCCCGGCACCGGGCGTCGATCTCGGCCTGGACCGGGTCGGCGTCGGCCGGGTGGCCCGCGGCCATGAGGTCGGCCAGCCGGATCATCTGCGCGGTGCGCTCACGGTGCGCGGCGTCGGCGTCGGCCTGGCTCATCGTGTCGGCGCGTCGTGCGACCTCGTCGGCGAGTTCGGGGAAGTCGCGCATGTTCTCCTCGTACTGCGAGGGGCTCACGCCTTCGAAGAGGTTCTCCGGTCGGTTGATGGTCATGGGGTGGCCGTCCTTCCTGGACTGCTCCAGTTCGGCGATCGTGCGGGAAACGGTGCCGGCCAGGGTGTCGAGCCGATCCCGTTCCGCGATGAGTCGCTGGTGGTGGCCGCGCAGGGCATCCACCTCGTCGACCTGCTCCGACAGGATCCGGCCGATCTCCGGCAGCCCGACGCCCAGGGCCCGCAGCACGAGGATCTGCTGCAGCCTCAGCAGCTGGCGCTCCTCGTAGTAGCGGTGACCGTTGGCACCGATCCGGGCCGGCGGCAGCAGGCCCGTCTCGTCGTAGTGGCGCAGTGTCCGGGCGGTCACGCCCGACATCCGGGCCACCTCCGAGATCGGCCGGTCCATCACGACTCCCGCATGTGTGTGTCGCCGGGCCGGCGTCTCCGGCCCTGGTCACGACGGTAGGAGCTGCCGCAACGGCAACTTCAACCCCGAGACCCGAGACCCTCGCGAACGAACGTCCACGATCCACACCCCGGGCCGCGGCAGCCGGCCCGGAGCCAGGGCTGTCGGCCCGGAGCCATGACTGTCGCCCCGCGCGGGACGGCAGGCCAATCCAGGATTCGTCCGATTAGTCCCATTATGTTCGTACGGTGATCCTTCCTGTACGTCACGTCACCGCCCTCTGCCTGCTCGCCGCCGCCCTCACCTCCTGTGCCGCCCCCGAGCCGCCCCGGGCCGCCCGGCCCGCGCCCGCCGCCCCCTCGGTCCGCCCGTCGGCGGTCCCGACCCTGGCGCCGGGGCCGGCCGGGCTGACCCCTCTCTTCCACCACGGCTCCCGGACCGCGGGCAAGGTGCTCGCCCTCACCTTCGACGCCGACATGACCGCCGACCAGGGGCCGCGTGCGGCCGGCGGCGAGCGGTTCGACAACCCCGGACTCATCGCCGCCCTGCGGGAGCTGAAGGTGCCGGCGACCGTGTTCATGACCGGCCGGTGGGCCGAGGAGTACCCCGCGCAGGCCCGTGGCATCGGCCGGGACCCGCTGTTCGAGGTGGCCAACCACTCCTACAGCCACCACGCCTTCACCGGGGACTGCTACGGCCTGCCGACCGTCTCCGAGGACCGGATGCGGGCGGACGTGGAGCGGGCCTACGCCGCCTTCCGGCAGGTGGGCGTGGCGAACGCGATGCCGTACTTCCGCTTCCCCGGCGGCTGTCACGACCGGCGGGCGCTGAGGGCGCTGACCCCGGCGGGGGTGACCGCCGTGCAGTGGGACGTGGTGAGCGGGGACGCCTTCGCCACCGACGCCGACGCCGTCGCCCGGCAGGTCCTGGACGGGGTACGGCCCGGATCGGTCGTCGTCCTGCACTGCACGCGCAGCGCCGCCCCGGTCACCGAGCGCGCCGTCCGCAGCATCGTGCCCGAGCTGCGGCGCCAGGGGTTCCGCTTCGTGAAGGTCTCCGAGCTGATCGGGGCCGCCGGCCACCGGGGGTGAGGGTCCTACCCTGGAGTCATGAGCGACGCCGACTACTGCACGATCGCCGACGCCACGAAACCGCCCCGGGCCGACGGGCCGCCGTACGCGGAGTGCGTGCTGTGCCGGGAGCCGACGGAGTACCCGGAGGCGTACAAGGGCATCACGCTGTGCCCGGTGTGCGAGTGGCGGGAGGCCGAGCGGACCGCCTGCTCGGGGTGATCCGCGCGGCCCGGCACCGGCGGTGGCCGGCGGGGTCCCGGCTGGCAGACTGGCCGGGTGAGCCACGCATCCACGTCCGCCGAGAGCCCCTTCCGTTCCGAGCCGTCCCCGCGCGACCGGGCACCGCAGTTCGTGCTGCCGCTGGTCGTCCGGATCGAGCGGGCGGCACCCCCCGCCCGTACCGACGCCCTGGAGACCGCCGCCCGCGCCGTCCTGGTGCTGCTGTCCGACGAGCGGGTGCTGGGTGAGGGCGAGTGGGCCGACGCCGTGCGGGACTGGCAGGACGGCCGGATCCGCAAGGTCGTCCGGCGGGCCCGGGGCGCCGAGTGGCGGCGGGCCGAGGCCCTGCCGGGGATCACGGTGACGGGCGGATCGGCCGAGGTGCGGGTCTTCCCGCCGGTGCCGCTGGACGGCTGGCCCAAGGAACTCGCCAAGCTCCAGGTCTCCGGCACCGATCTCGACGACCCCGAGCCGCCGCCGGCCGCGGACCCCTCGGCGCCCGTGCTGTGGCTCAGCCCCGACCTCGACATGTCGGCGGGCAAGGCGATGGCGCAGGCCGGGCACGGCGCCCAGCTCGCGTGGCTGGAGCTGTCCGGGGCGGAGCGCGCGGCCTGGCGCGACGCAGGCTTCCCGCTCGCCGTGCGGACGGCGTCCCCCGAGGACTGGCCGCGGCTGGCCGCCGCCGGGCTGCCGGTGGTGCGGGACGCGGGCTTCACCGAGATCGCCCCCGGCTCGTGCACGGTGGTCGCCGACCACCCGGCGCTGCGCACGCCGTAGCCCAACCTCAAATGTTGCTCTGAAGCACGCCCCGCGTGGATTCACCGGCCCGCGCCGGGGCGATACCCCCTGCACGCGGTCGGTGGAGGGGGACGGGCATGGAGCGACTGGGTACGGGGATCGGGTGGCGGCCGGAGATCGCGGACGCCGTGGAGCGCATGCCGGGCATCGACTGGGTCGAGGCCGTGGCGGAGAACGTGTGCCCGGGGCATCTGCCCGAGTCGCTGCGGCGGCTGCGCGAGCGCGGGGTCACCGTCGTCCCGCACGGGGTCTCGCTCGGCCTCGGCGGCGCGGACCGGCCCGACGAGGGGCGGCTGAAGGACCTCGCCGAGACGGCCGGCGCGCTGGGCTCACCGCTGGTCACCGAGCACATCGCCTTCGTCCGGGCGGGCGGCCCGCTCACCGCCTCGCCGCGCCTGGAGGCCGGCCATCTGCTGCCCGTGCCGCGCACCCGGGACGCGCTCGCCGTGCTGTGCGAGAACGTCCGGATCGCCCAGGACGCGCTGCCCGTCCCGCTCGCCGTGGAGAACATCGCCGCGCTGATCTCCTGGCCCGGCGAGGAGATGACCGAGGGCCAGTTCCTCTACGACCTCGTGGACCGCACCGGCGTACGGCTCCTCATCGACGTCGCCAACCTGCACACCAACCGCGTCAACCGGGGCGAGGACCCGGCCCTGGCGCTCGCCGAACTCCCCCTGGAGGCCATCGCGTACGTCCATGTCGCGGGCGGGTTCGAGCGGGACGGCGTCTGGCACGACAGCCACGCCCACCCGGTGCCGCGGCCGGTCCTCGACGTGCTCACCGACCTCGCCTCCCGGATCGCCCCGCCCGGAGTCCTGCTGGAGCGGGACGAGAACTTCCCCGAGCCGGCCGAACTGGAGCGGGAGCTGGCCGGGATCAGGGCCGCGGTCGCCAAGGGCGGCCGGGAGCAGGCGCCGGCGCGAGCCGTGCCGGACCCGGTCCCCGTGGCAGCGGCCGGGGCGCCCGCGCGTGAGCGGCTCGGGCTGGCCCAGACCGCGCTGCTGTCGGCGCTCGTCGCCGGGACGCCCGTGCCCGAGGGGTTCGACCGGACCCGGCTGCGGGTGCAGTCGCGGGCGCTCGCCGGGAAGCGGGCGGACGTGGTGGCGAAGGTGGCGCCCGAACTGCCGGTGATCCTGGGCCCGCGGTACCGGCCGGCGTTCCTCGCCTACGCGCAGGGCACCCCGATGACCGGCGGCTACCGCCGGGACGCCCTCGACTTCGCCGGGCAACTCCTCGACGTGGAGGGGCCGTTGGACGGCCGGGCGCGGCGGGAACTGCGCGAGTGGTGGCTGGAGCGCTCCGGCCCGGCCCCGCGCGGCCGGTCCCGGCTGGCCCGGATACGGCGGTCCGTGAGCCTGCGGTGAGCATCGGTCCGGACCAACCGGAACGTCACATACCCGCAACGCTCCGTCCGGATTGTGAACAACCCATGGCGTCCCCGGGGTCCTTGGCATAGAAACGCGGCATGTTCTGGGTCCTTCTCCTGCTGCTCGCCTGGGCCGTCGCCGGCGCCGCCTGCATCCGCCTGTGCCGGGCCGCCGTGGCCGCCGCGACCGCGGACGTGAAAGCGGGCCACGCCCACGACCTGACGCTGTACGAGGCCGCGTTCCTCTCCGGCGGCCCCCGCCGGGTCGCCGATCTGACCCTGGTCTCGATGGCCCGCCAGCGCCGGCTGCTGCTCGCCCGCACGGGCTGGGCGACGGTCGTCGACCCGCGCGGCCGGGACGACATGGAGCGGTCCGTCATAGGCGCGATCGGGCCCGAGGGGCAGTCCCGGATAGAGCCGGTGCGGGACGCGGCGGCGGGCGCGGAGGCGGTGGGCAGCCTCGCCGAGCGGCTCGTCCGGGCCGGTCTCGCCGTGCCCGCGGGCGCCCGGTCCGGCATCGCGGCCGCCGTCCGCCAGGTGCAGCTCGCCGCGGTGGTCGTCCTGGTACTGGGCGCGATCGCCCTGTTCATGCCGGGCGAGGCGGACATGCCCCGGCAACTCGTCGCCCTCTGGTTCGGGCTGCCGCTCACCCTGAGCCTGGCCTGCCTGGCCATCGCCCGCGTCGAGGTCCACCCCTACTCCCGCTGGGCCTCCCCGGCCGGCCAGCGCCTGCTCGGCGCCCTGGCCCGGCGTGCCCCGCGCGGCGACGAGGGCACCTACCTCACCACGGTCGCCGTACGGGGCGTCCACGCGGTCGGCGAGCCGGACCTGCGCGCCGCCTTCGAGCGGCGCGAGCCCCTCTGGCGGGACTGACCCCGGGGGCGCACCGGGGGAATCCGCGCCGACACCCGCCGTACGGTGCTTGCCTTCGCCCCCCGCCGAACGAAACATCCCTTTTGTTGCGTCCGTGCACCGAAGGGATACGCGATGAGAGCCCCCGTCCTGTACTCGGCCGCAGGGTCGCTGCTCCTGACAGCCCTCTCGGGTGCCCCCGCGGCCCCGGCCGACGGCGGCCGGGCCGTGCCCGGCATCGCCGAACTGCGCGGCACCGCGGTGGCCGCGGCCCGCGCCCGGGCCACCGGGATCGACTTCGGCTCCTGCTCCACCGAGCAGGACATGCCGGGCAGCCTGCGGTGCGGCACGGTGAAGGTGCCGCTCGACTACGCGTATCCCCACGGCAAGCAGATCGAACTGACGGTCAGCCGGGTGCGGGCCACCCACAAGGACCCGCACAACAGCAAGCACCGGGTGCCCCGGCAGGGCGCCCTGGTCTTCAACCCCGGCGGCCCCGGCGCCTCGGGCCTGTACTTCCCGCTGATCGGCCTGATGCCCGAGTGGAAGCGCCTCGGCGCGGCCTACGACCTCGTCGGCTACGACCCGCGCGGGGTGGGCCGCAGCGCCCCCCTGTCCTGCACCGACCCCGCCCGCTTCTTCAAGGGCCCCGGGCCGGCGCCCACCCACCCCTCGGAGTCGTACAAGCGTGAGCGCATCGCGCAGGCCAAGGCGTACGCGCGCGGCTGCGCCCAGCGGGGCGGCAGCGCCCTGAGGCACTACCACTCCCTCAACAACGCCCGTGACCTGGACGTCCTGCGGGCCGCGCTGGGCGAGAGGAAGCTGACGTTCATGGGCGCCTCGTACGGCACCTACTACGGCGCCCTGTACGCGACCCTGTTCCCCTCGCACGTACGGCGGATGGTGTTCGACGCGGCGGTGAACCCCGACCCGGAGCAGGTCTGGTACCGCAACAACCTCGCCCAGTCCGCCGCGTTCGAGGGCCGCTGGGCGGATCTGCGGGAGTGGATCGCGGAGCACCACGGGGTGTACGGGCTGGGCGACACCCCGGGGAAGGTGCTGCGCAGCTACGAGCGGGCCCGGGCCCGGCTCGCCGAGGAACCGGCGGGCGGCAAGGTCGGTCCCGCCCAGCTCCAGGGGGCGTTCCTCCAGGCCGGCTACTACGACGACTACTGGCCGTACCGCGCCGAGGCGCTGTCGGCGTACCTGAAGGGCGATCCGCAGCCGCTGATCGACATCGCGGCGCCGGTGACGGAGGCGGCCGTCGAGGCGGAGAACAGCAAGGCGGTCTACACAGCCGTCGAGTGCAACGACGCGGCCTGGCCCACCGACTGGCGGGTGTGGGACCGGGACAACACCCGGCTCGCCCGGGTCGCGCCGTTCGAGACCTGGGACAACGTGTGGGCGAACCTGCCCTGCGCGTACTGGTCCGGGCCGCGGCAGCAGCCGGTCGACGTGCGGACCGGGCCCGGTGAGCTGCCGCCGACGCTGATCCTGGCCGCCGAGCGGGACGCCGCGGCGCCCTACGAGGGCGCGCTGGAGCTGCACCGGCGGCTGTGGGACTCGGTGCTGGTGACCGAGCGGGACACCGGCACCCACGGCATCGCGGGCGGGTCGAACCCGTGCGTCAACGCCCGGGTGGAGGCCTATCTGCTGGAGGGACGGCTGCCGGCGCGGCGCGCCGCGTGCGCGCCGCGCCCGGAGCCGAGCCCGGCCGGCTGAGACACCCGGGACCTGAGACCCCCGGACCTGGGATCCGGGTTCGCCTAGGCGAGCCCGGCGACCAGGTCCGCGACCGACTTGCGGCGGCCCGTGTAGAAGGGGACCTCCTCGCGCACGTGCATCCGGGCCTCCGAGGCGCGCAGATGACGCATCAGGTCCACGATGCGGTACAGCTCGTCCGCCTCGAAGGCGAGGATCCACTCGTAGTCGCCCAGCGAGAACGAGGCGACCGTGTTGGCACGGACGTCCGGGTAGCCGCGGGCCATCTTGCCGTGGTCGGCGAGCATCCGGCGGCGGTCCTCGTCGGGCAGCAGGTACCAGTCGTAGGAGCGCACGAAGGGGTAGACGCTGACGTAGTCGCGGGGCGTCTCGTCGGCGAGGAACGCCGGGATGTGCGAGCGGTTGAACTCGGCGGGGCGGTGCAGCGCCATGTTCGACCAGACCGGCTCCAGGGCGCGGCCCAGCCGGGTGCGGCGGAAGAGGTTGTACGCCTCCTGGAGCTGGTCGCTGGTCTCGGCGTGCCACCAGATCATGACGTCGGCGTCGGCGCGCAGCCCGGACAGGTCGTAGGTGCCGCGGATCGTCACGTCCTTGGCGGCCAGCTTCTCGAACAGCTCCTGGACCTCGTCGGCGTAGCCGCCGCGGTCCTCGGGGAGGACGTCCTTGAGCTTGAAGACGGACCAGAGGGTGTAGCGGATGACCTCGTTGAGGTCCTTGGCCAGCTTGCCCTTGTTCGGGATCCTGCCGGACTCGGTGGTGGGGGCGTCGTCACTCATGCGTTTTATTCTCCTGCTCCTCCGTGCAGACTCTGCACCGGGTCTGCGGTGAGCCGGCGCAGCGCGCTCAGGTCACCGTGGATCTGGTCGACGGCCGCGTACGCGCTGGCGACACAGGCCGGGATGCCGACACCGTCGTACGCCGCGCCGCACACGGCCAGGCCGGGGACGCGGCCGACGTGTTCGCGGACGCGGGCCACGCGCGCGTGGTGGCCGACGGGGTACTGGGGCAGTCCGTCGGTCCAGCGGGTGACGCGGGTGGCGAGCGGGGTGGCGTCGAGGCCGGTGGCGGCTCTGAGGTCGTGCCGGGAGACGTCGACGAGGTGGGCGTCGTCCCGGCCGAGGATCTCCGTCTCGCCGTGGCGTCCGACGGAGGTGCGCACCACGACGACGTCCGGGTCCTCCTCGGCGATCCAGCCCCACTTCTGGGAGGCGAAGGTCGAGGCCTTGATGGTGCGGCCGTCGACGGGCGGCACCAGGAAGCCGCTGCCCTCGGGGAGCTCGGCCCGGGAGCGCCGGTAGGCGAGGGTGACCAGGGCCATGGAGGCGTACTCGACGGCGGCCAGTTCCCGCGCCGCGGCCGGTGCCTCGGCGCCGAGCAGCCGGGCGGCGGCGCCCGCCGGTACGGCGACGACGACGGCGTCGGCGTGCCGGGCCCGCCCGCCCGCGACGACCCGCCAGCCGTCCGCCGCGCGGCGCAGTTCCGTGACGGGGGCGCCGGTGACGATGTCGCCGCCGCGGGCCCGCACGGACCGGGCGACGGCGAGCGGGAGGGTGCCGATGCCGCCCTCGATGCCCATGAAGACCGGGCCGGCCTGCTGCTGTCCGGCGGCGCGTGCCTGGATCTCGCGGACCGCCTCGGTGAGGGAGTCGTGGTTCTGCGCGGCCCGGAAGAGCTGGGGGACGGCGGAGCGCAGCGAGATGCGGTAGGCGTCGCCCGCGTACACCCCGCCGAGCAGGGGTTCGACGAGCCGGTCGACGACCTCGCGGCCGAGCCGTCCGGCCACGTACGCGCCGACGGCCACGTCGTCGCCGACCTCGGTGCGGGGCAGTTCGGCGTCCCGGCCGATCCGGGCGAGCCCCTCCTCGGACAGCACCCCGGCGAGCGCGGCGGCGGTGCCGGGGACACCCATGATGTGGCCCTTGGGCATGGGGCGCAGGGCACCCCGGGTCCACAGGGAGGCGCTCGCGGTGGCGGGCGGCTGGAGGCGGTCGGCGAGACCGGCCTCGCGGGCCAGGCCGACGGCCTCGGGGCGGCGGGCCAGCATCGACTCGGCGCCGAGGTCCACGCGGACGCCGGCGATCTCGCCGGGCAGCAGCTTGCCGCCGATCCGCTCCGTGGCCTCCAGCACCGTCACGTCGCTGCCCCCGTCGAGGAGTCGGTGGGCCGCCGCCAGTCCGGCGATCCCGGCCCCGATGACGATGACGTGCCCGGGCTCCGCCGGTGTGTCCGCTGCGTGCATGATCCCACTCTCTCAAAAACCACCGGCGTTCCCGCCAGGGCCGTTCGGCCCCCGCTCCGCGGGAGTCCGCCGGGAGTCGGCCGACGGGGGTGTGCCCGGCCCGAGTCCCGACCGTGACCGCATCGGAACCACCGGAGGCCAACGTCCGGGGCGGTCCGGGCGTCGAAGAAGCATCAGTCCACGACCCTCGGGGGGTAACGCCACCATGCGCGCACCACGTTCCGTACGACCCGTCCCGGCCCTCGCCGGCCTCCTGCTGGCCGCGGCCCTGGCCCTGACCGGATGCACCGGGGCCGCGGGCGGCGCCGACAGCGCCGACAGCGCCGGTCTCAACGAGGCGGCGAAGTCCCAGGCGGACGGCGCCCCCGGCACCGAGGAGGGCTACGCGGCCGGTGACCCGGGCGCCGGCCGGGCCGAGGCCCCGCCCCGGGCCACGGCGAGCCACATCATCCGCACCGCCTCGCTGACCGTGCAGGTCAAGGACGTGCCGAAGGCCCTCGACGAGGCCCGTACGGTCACCGAGAACGCGGGCGGCTACATCGGCAACGAGACCACCACGCGCGACGGGCGGGGCCGTGAGCGCACCCGGGTCGTCCTGCGTGTGCCCGTCGCCTCCTACGCGGACGTGCTCTCCGATCTGGAGGGCACCGGCAAGCTGATCGACCGCTCCGCCAAGGCGCAGGACGTCACCGAGCAGGTCGTGGACGTGGAGAGCCGCGTCAAGACGCAGCGGGCGAGTGTGGCCCGTATCCGCGAACTGATGGACCAGGCGACCAAGTTGAGCGACGTGGTGACACTGGAGGGCGAACTGAGCACCCGCCAGGCGGACCTGGAGTCCCTCCTCGCCCAGCAGGCGTCCCTGAAGGACCGTACGAGCATGGCCACCGTCACGCTGTCGCTGACCGAGACGCCGGTGAAGAGGGCCGCGGCGGACGACGACCCGGGCGTCGCGGACGCCCTGACCGGAGGCTGGGACGCCTTCGTGACGACGCTGCGGTGGATCGTGATGGCCCTCGCGGCCGTCCTGCCGTTCGCCGCGGTCGCGGCCCTCGTCGTCGTGGTCTGGGTGCGGCTGGCCCGGCGCGGCGCGGGCCGTCGTGCGGAGGCCGAGCCCGTGCAGACGGCGGTCGGCCCGCTGCCCGCGGCCCGCCCGGCGCGGGACCCCGACGGCGCGGAGAGCTGACCGCGGGCGACCGAACGGAGCGGCACCCGTAGCGTGTTCGCATGAACATGAGCCTTGGGCGGGGTGCGAGGGAACGGCTGGTCGTGATCGGTGGCGACGCCGCGGGAATGTCCGCGGCGTCGCAGGCCCGGCGGATGAGGCCCTCCGCCGAACTGGAGATCGTGGCCTTCGAGCGCGGCCGCTTCTCCTCCTACTCGGCGTGCGGGATCCCGTACTGGGTGGGCGGCGACGTCCCCGACCGGGACCGGCTGATCGCCCGTACGCCCGAGGAGCACCGCGCCCGGGGCATCGATCTGCGGATGCGCACCGAGGTCCTGGAGATCGACGTACCCGGACAGCGGGTGCGCGCCCGCGACCTCGAAACGGGCGCCGAGTCCTGGACGTCGTACGACAAGCTCGTGATCGCGACCGGGGCGCGGCCGGTGCGGCCGGAACTGCCCGGGGTGGACGCGCCGGGCGTGCACGGCGTGCAGACGCTCGACGACGGGCAGGCGCTGCTCGACACACTGGCCGGCACGGAGGGCCGCCGCGCGGTGGTGGTCGGCGCCGGGTACATCGGCGTGGAGATGGCCGAGGCGCTCATCAACCGCGGCTACCGGGTGACGGTCGTCAACCGGGGCGCGGAGCCGATGTCGACGCTCGACGCGGACATGGGGCGGCTGGTGCACCGGGCCATGACCGGCCTCGGCATCACGATGGTCGACGACGCCGAGGTCACCGCCTTCCGCACCGGGGACGACGGGCGGGTGAGCGCGGTGGCCACGGCGGACGCCGAGTACCCGGCGGACGTGGTCGTGCTGGGGATCGGGGTGCGTCCGCAGACCTCGCTGGCGCGGGCGGCGGGACTGCCCCTGGGGGACCGTCAGGGACTGCTCACCGACCTGGCGATGCGGGTGCGCGGGCACGAGAACGTCTTCGCCGGGGGCGACTGCGTGGAGGTCCTCGACCTGGTCTCGGGGCAGCAGCGGCACATCGCGCTGGGCACCCACGCCAACAAGCACGGTCAGGTCATCGGCACCAACGCGGGCGGCGGCTACGCCACCTTCCCCGGGGTGGTGGGCACCGCCGTGAGCAAGGTGTGCGGTCTGGAGATCGCCCGCACCGGCCTGCGCGAGAAGGACGCCCGCCGGGCGGGGCTCCAGTACGTCACCGCCACCGTGGAGTCGACCAGCCGCGCCGGCTACTACCCCGGCGCGGGCACTATGACGGTCAAGATGCTCGCCGAGCGGCGCACCGGACGGCTGCTGGGGGTGCAGATCGTCGGCGGGGAGGGCGCCGCCAAGCGCGTGGACGTCGCCGCGGTGGCGCTGACCGCGGGGATGACGGTCGAGCGCATGACGTCCCTGGACCTCGGCTACGCCCCGCCGTTCAGCCCGGTGTGGGACCCCGTGCTGGTGGCGGCGCGCAAGGCGGTGAAGGCGGTGGCGGCGGCCCTCTGACCTCCCGAGGGGGCTCTAGGCGGTGCCGCTGATCCTGGGCAGGGAGGCGACGGACCCGCTGCCGGTCGCCGCGGCGGCGGTCGCGGCGGGCTGTTCGGCCGTGCTCGGCCTGGCGTGCGCGGCCGAGGCCCGCACGGACCGCAGCCGGTGGCTGACCGCCTCGTCCAGGGTCACCGGCCTGCCGTGCTGCGCGGCCAGCCGGCCGGCCTCCTGACCCAGCCGTGCCACGTCCTCCCAGGGGATGCGCACCACCACGGTGAGCTCAGCCTCACCGTCGGGCAGCGCGTGCATCGCGGGAGCCACTCGATCGTTCATCGCCCGTCCTCACGTAGTCCTGGTCGACAGGCCATACGGGCGCGGGGACGGGGGCGTTCACCGGTTCCCGGGCCGCTTCCGGGGAAGAAGTCCCCTGTGGTCATACCGGTCCATGACGTGAACCCCGTGCGCGGCACCCCGTGGGTGACGTACGGCCTGATCGCGGCGAACGTCCTGGTGTTCCTCGCCATGCCGGGCACCCTGGCCGAGATCGGCGAGAGCCAGCTGTCCCAGGTGTGCCGGCTGCACGCCTTCCTGGACCACTGGGCGGCGGTGCCGCAGGAGCTGGTCCA
This sequence comes from Streptomyces sp. NPDC000983, assembly GCF_040299205.1. Taxonomy (NCBI): domain Bacteria; kingdom Bacillati; phylum Actinomycetota; class Actinomycetes; order Kitasatosporales; family Streptomycetaceae; genus Streptomyces; species Streptomyces sp. NPDC000983. The sequence continues at coordinate 56,787 of NZ_JBEPBM010000029.1, forward strand.
CGACCGGATGCGGCGCGTGGTGCCGACCGGCGAGGTGGGGGTGGGGGCGCAGGGCCCCGGGTGCGTCGTCGGCGAGCCGGGCTACGACAAGTCGCCGGTGCTGTCGGTGTTCACGGCGATGTTCCTGCACGGCGGCTGGCTGCACCTGCTCGGCAACATGCTCTTCTTGATGATCTTCGGCAACAACGTCGAGGACCGCATGGGCCATGTGCGGTTCCTGCTGTTCTACGTCGTCTGCGGCTACGCGGCCGGGTACGGATTCGCGCTGCTCAACGCCGACTCCACCGACCCGCTGATCGGCGCCTCGGGGGCGGTCGCCGGGGTACTGGGCGCCTATCTGGTGCTGTATCCCAGGGCCAGGGTGTGGGTGCTGGTGCCGTTCCTGGTCTTCCTGCCGCTGCGGCTGCCGGCCTGGATCGTGCTGGGGTTCTGGTTCGGGCTCCAGGCGGTCTACTCGTCCGGCGAGGGCGTCGCCCCGGAGGCGGGCACCGTCGCGTACACGGCCCATGTGGTCGGGTTCGTCGCGGGGATGCTGCTGGCCTGGCCGCTGAAGCCGGGCACCCCGCCGCCGCCGGAACCGCGCGGGCTGCTCTTCGGCAGACGGGCGCGGCCCCGGCACACGGGGTGAGTCAGCGCGCGGTGCGGGTGTGGACGTACTCCACGAGCCGGGACAGCGCGTCCGGGTCGGTGTTCGGCATGACGCCGTGGCCGAGGTTGAAGATGTGGCCCTCCAGGCCCTCCGCGGCGTCGAGGACCGCCTGGGTCCTGGTCTCGACGGCCTCGGTGGTGGAGAAGAGCACGGTCGGGTCGAGGTTGCCCTGGAGCGCCCGGCCCGGGCCGACCCGGCGGGCGGCCTCGTCGAGCGGGACCCGCCAGTCGACGCCGACGACGTCCGCGCCGGCCTCGCCCATCAGGCGGAGGAGTTCACCGGTGCCGACACCGAAGTGGATGCGCGGGACGCCGTAGCCGGAGACGGCCTCGAAGACCTTGGCGGAGGCGGGCATCACCGAGCGGCGGTAGTCGGCGGGGGCGAGCGCGCCGACCCAGGAGTCGAAGAGCTGCACCGCGGAGGCGCCGGCCTCGATCTGCACCTTCAGGAACGCGCCCGTGATCTCCGCGAGCCGGTCCAGCAGGTCCGCCCAGAGCTCGGGGTCGCCGTACATCATCGCCTTGGCGTTCTCGTACGTGCGGGACGGGCCGCCCTCGACGAGGTAGCTCGCGAGGGTGAAAGGCGCGCCGGCGAAACCGATGAGCGGGGTGGGGCCGAGTTCGCGGGTGAGCAGGCCGATGGCCTCGGTGACGTAGGAGACGTCCTCGGGGGTCAGGTCGCGCAGCCGGGCCAGGTCGGCGCGGGTGCGGATCGGCTCCTCGACGACCGGGCCGACGCCGGGCTTGATGTCGAGGTCGATGCCGATCGCCTTGAGCGGGACGACGATGTCGCTGAAGAAGATCGCCGCGTCCACGCCGTGCCGGCGCACGGGCTGCAGGGTGATCTCGGTGACCAGTTCGGGGCGCATGCAGGACTCCAGCATGGGAATGCCCTCGCGCACCTTGCGGTACTCCGGCAGGGAGCGGCCGGCCTGCCGCATGAACCACACCGGGGTGTGCGGCACGGGCTCGCGCCTGCACGCCTTGAGGAAGGCGGAGTCGTACGTCGCTGTCGGCTGCGTGTCGTTGGCACTCACGGTGGTCAGTCTCCCACGGTGGCGGCGGTGCGAAGTTCCCGGCCGTGCCCGGGCGGCGCCGGACGCGTCCACCGGGTGTCTAGACCGGCGCCGGGCTCCGATTCCCCTTAACCTTCCCGCATGGCTGCGGCTCAGGGACGACTGTCGGGTGGAATGGATGACGCGAAGGACTCCGGGGAGGCGGGCGGGCATGCGAGCAGTACGGCGCCACCGGCCTTCCGGGCCGCGGTGGAGGCCCTGCGCGGGAGTCGGCTGAGGCCGCAGATCGAGGTGGAGCCCACCCGGGCGCCCCAGCGGCTCGCCCCGCACGCCTACGCGCTGGAGGCGGCGGTGGTCGACGGCGACCAGGATCTCGCCGACGGGCGGCTGGTGCTGCTGCACGACCCGGCCGGGCACGACGCCTGGCGGGGCACGTTCCGGCTGGTGACGCTGGTGCGGGCGGAGCTGGAGCCGGAGATGGCGGCGGACCCGCTGCTGCCGGAGGTGTGCTGGTCGTGGCTGACGGGCGCGCTCCAGGCCCGCGGACTGACGTACGGGGAGCCGAGCGGGACCGTCACCCGGGCGAGTTCCCACTACTTCGGTGGACTGTCCGAACGTCCGTCGGCCTCGCAGATCGAGATCCGCGCCTCCTGGACCCCGCGCGAGGGTCTGGGCGGGGTCCCGGACACCGCGGCGCACCTGGCGTCCTGGGCGGATCTGCTGGCCCAGGTCGCGGGACTGCCGCCGGCCGGGCCCGGGGACGCGGCGGTGGTGACGCTCCCGCAGCGGCGCGGACCGCAGTCCCGGTGAGCGTCACTTTGTCGATACGGCCACTTTCAGTCAGGAGCAGTCACTCGAACGAACCGATTCGTTCACCGAACGATCGACCGTACGTCCGAATTGCACCAATTGTTACTCACTAGATCGTGATCATTCTCTAAAGGACACCGGGTCCGGTGCCGAAGACGTCTGTGACCTTGAAAGCCGTCCGCCCCCCAGGAGGCCTGGTGTCCGTTCTCCTCGAGCAGCCCGCAAGCCTGGTCGCCTACCGCCCGAACAAGCCGACCGCCATGGTGGTCGTGGCCGATCCCCGCGTCCGCTCCACCGTCACCCGCCATCTGTGGGCGCTCGGTGTGCGCGACGTCATCGAGGCCTCGTCCGTCGCGGAGGCCCGTCCCCGAATCGGCAACCCGCGCGACATCTGTGTCGCCGACGTCCACCTCCCCGACGGCTCCGGCCTCACCCTGCTGTCCGAGACCCGCGCCGCGGGCTGGCCCAACGGCCTCGCCCTCTCCGCGGCCGACGACATCGGCGCCGTCCGCAACGCCCTCGCCGGAGGCGTCAAGGGCTACGTCGTCACCGGCACCCGCACCAACCTCGGGCTCCCCACCCGACCCGGTGCCGCCCCCCTCGGAGCCGCCGCCCGTATGCACCGCCGCCCCCCGGGTGCCCCGAGCCACCCGGGCGGCTACCGCGAACTCTCCGGCCGTGAGGTCGAGGTGCTGCGGCTGGTGGCGGAGGGTCAGTCGAACAAGGCCATCGGCGTCTCGATGGGCCTGTCCGCGCTGACCGTCAAGAGCCACCTCGCCCGTATCGCACGCAAGCTCGGCACGGGCGACCGTGCCGGGATGGTCGCCGTCGCCCTGCGCACCGGCATCATCCACTGACCCGGCCCGGCCGCCGCGCCGGACCTTCCCCGCCCTCGAACCCGTACCCCACTTCCCCGCGCGCCCGTCGACGGAACGTTCCGCCGGCGGGCGCGGCCATGCCCGCTGCCGGTGGCATCCGGGCCGCGGCCCGGCGCGACCGGGCGAATCGGGCGCGATGGCGGGCGGCCTGTTTTCGCTGGTCAACCCCGCTACCCTGAGTAGGGGCAGGTCAGGCGCCGGTCCGTGCGGATAGGCTTGACAGGTGACCGACGCCCAAGACACCGCAGCAGACACATCACTGCGAACCACCGGGGGCGCCCCTCCGGAAGACGGCGGATCTTCTGTTACGGAGGCGCCGATCCCACTGCTGGAGCCGCGCGAGGGCATGCCGCCCGTGATCGCGGACGAGGCCGCCCTCGCCGACATGGTCGCCGCCTTCGCGGCCGGCTCGGGCCCGGTCGCCGTGGACGCCGAACGCGCCTCCGGCTACCGCTACGGCCAGCGCGCCTACCTGGTGCAGCTGCGCCGCCAGGGCGCCGGGACCGCCCTGATCGACCCCGTCGCCTGCCCCGACCTGTCCGGTCTCGGCGCGGCGCTCGCCGACGTCGAGTGGGTTCTGCACGCCGCCACCCAGGATCTGCCCTGTCTGCGGGAGATAGGCATGGTGCCGAACGGGCTGTTCGACACCGAGCTGGCCGGGCGGCTGGCCGGGTTCCCGCGGGTCGGCCTCGGCGCGATGGTCGAGTCCGTGCTCGGCTTCGTACTGGAGAAGGGGCACTCCGCCGTCGACTGGTCCACCCGCCCGCTCCCCGAGCCCTGGCTGCGCTACGCGGCGCTCGACGTCGAGCTGCTGGTCGACCTGCGCGACGCGCTGGAGAAGGAGCTGGACCGGCAGGGCAAGCTGGACTGGGCCCACCAGGAGTTCGACGCCATCGCCTCCGCGCCGCCGCCCGAGCCGCGCAAGGACCCCTGGCGCCGCACCTCCGGCATGCACAAGGTGCGCCGCCGCCGGCAGCTCGGTGTCGTCCGCGAGCTGTGGGAGACGCGGGACCGGATCGCCCGGCGCCGGGACGTCTCCCCCGGCAAGGTGCTCTCCGACGCGGCCATCGTGGAGGCCGCGCTCGCCCTCCCGGCCGACGCGCACGCCCTCGCCGCGCTGAACGGCTTCGGGCACCGCACCGGGCGGCGCCAGCTGGAGCAGTGGCAGACCGCGGTGGACCGCGCCAAGGCGCTGCCCGAGACACAGCTGCCGCAGCCCGGACAGGCCCTCACCGGTCCGCCGCCGCCGCGGGCCTGGGCGGACAAGGACCCGGCCGCCGCGGCCCGGCTCTCCGCGGCCCGGGCCGGGGTGTCCGCGCTGGCGGAGCGGCTGAACATGCCGCAGGAGAACCTGATCACCCCGGACACCGTGCGCCGGGTCTGCTGGGAGCCGCCGAAGGTGGTGGACCCCGAGACCGTGGGCGCCGCCCTCTCCGGTCACGGAGCGCGCCCCTGGCAGGTCGAGCAGGTGACGCCGGTGCTGGTGGCGGCGCTGTCGGTGTAGCGCCGCCACCGGCACCGGCCGGGTGCCTGCCGCGAGAGCGGCTGCGGGATGTTCGCGACAGGCCGGTGCACGGTCCGCCGCGGCGGGGGAGCGCTACGGCGAGATCGCGCCAAGGTCTCCGGGCCGCCCGTCGGGACGGGACGGGACGGAGGCCGGCTCAGGACCCGATGGTGCTCTGTGCCTCCGTCCACCGTTCACTGAGGTCGGCGAAGAAGTCGTCGAGGCTGCCCTTGGCAGCGCCCCGGGCGAGGTCCACCAGCTTCTGGCGGTACTCGGGGGCGTAGATGCCGGTCTCCGACTGGTTGTCGATCTGCTTGACCTCGGCGCCCTTGGCGTCGTCCACCTCGATGAACTCGACGCCCGCGTCCTGGTAGGGCTTGAACACATCGGGGAGCGGGGCCTTCTTCAGCGGGGAGATCCCGAGGTTGTCCTTGTCGTAGCCGGACTTCTCGGTGAACCAGTCGACCCAGGCCCGGGCGGCGTCCTTGTGCTTGGAGTGGATGTTGACGGCCTGGCCGTAGTCCGGTGAGAGGGTCGCGCAGAACTTGCCGTCCTTCTGGGCCGGGAAGGGCATGAAGCCGATGTCGTCGGGGTTCACCCCGGCCTTCTTGCCGGCGTCCTGGAACTGGACGACGGCCCAGCTGCCGAGCCACTGGGTGGCTATCTCGCCCTTGGCGGTACGGGCCTTGGACTCCTCCCAGTTGGTGGTGGTCGGGTCCTTCTCCGCCAGGCCCTGATGGACGATGTCGTGCAGCAGGGTGTCGGCGACGCGCAGGTCGGCGTCCTGCGCCCAGGGGTCGCCCTCGGCCAGCTTGGTGGTGGCCTGCGCGTCGCAGTGGACGGAGCCGTTGACGTAGGTCCAGGAGGTCAGCGGCCAGCCGGCGGCGAAGTTGGTGTAGTAGGGGACGGCGTCCGTCTTGGACTTGACCTTCTTCAACGCGGCGATGAACTCGTCCGAGGTGGTGGGCCACTCGGTGACCCCGGCCTCCTGCCAGATCCGCTTGTTGTAGACGAAGCCCGGGGTGGTGCCGATCGGGCTCTGGCCGTAGACCTTGCCGTCGACCGTGGTGAAGTCGGTGAAGCGGTACTTGTCCTTGCGCTCGGCCACCGTGCCGAGGGAGGCGAAGAACTTCGGGTAGTCGGCCTTCTTGACCACCGCGGGGATCAGCAGGACGTCACCGTAGTTCTCCGTGTTCATACGGATCTTGACCTCGGCCTCGTAGTTGGTGAGGCCCTCGAACTTGACGTCGACCTTCGGATAGATCTTCTTGAACTCGGCGGCGTAGCGGTCCATCGTGCCGTCCTGCACCAGGTCGGTGCGGACGGTGAGGACCTTGATGGTGCCGCTGACCTTGGCCGGGTCGGTGGGCGCATCGGCATCCGCCCCCTTCGTCGAGGCACCGGTGCCGGTGCACGCCGAGAGCAGCAGGGCGGCACCCGTGGCCAGGGCGAGAACTGTACGGCGGTCCATGCGCTTCAGCTCCGTTCGTGTGGCGGACGACCACTGCGGGTTGGCTGGTTCGGAACTCTGACAGCGCTTGCTACACCGGTAAAGTCAAAATCTCGCCAAGGCCGTAAAAGGCTTTGGCCGCAAAGGGCTTGACCGTTTTAGGGGCACCTTGTGAAGGAGGCCGTGACGCGGGGCGGGAGCGGATTTCACGGCTCTGCCGGGAGCCACTCCCGGCCATCGCGCCGGGACATGTTCGAGGAGGTGGCCCGGGGCCCGTTCGCGGCGTCCGCCCGGCTCGCGCGTCCGTGGAGGCACCCCGGGGGCGGTCGTGCCGCGCGGCGAACGGGTGTGACCTTCGCCGCTTGGGGCCGTGGGACTGGGCAGCTACGTTACTCATAAGTAGCATGGTCGTAAGCGCACGCTCAGCGCATGCGTGCCGCAGCAGTGCAGTCCCGCACCCTGGAGGAGAGCCATCGTGCCTCGTACCGTCAGGGACGTCGTCTTCGTCGACGGCGTCCGCACCCCGTTCGGCAAGGCGGGCCCGAAGGGCATCTACCACGAGACCCGCGCCGACGACCTGGTCGTGAAGGCGATCCGGGAGCTGCTGCGCCGCAACCCGGCTCTGGAGCCCAGCAAGATCGACGAGGTCGCCATCGCCGCGACCACGCAGATCGGCGACCAGGGTCTGACCATCGGCCGCACGGCGGGCATCCTCGCCGGGCTGCCGCAGTCCGTGCCCGGCTACTCCATCGACCGCATGTGCGCCGGCGCCCTGACGGCCGTCACCGCCGTCGCGGGCGGCGTGGCCTTCGGCGCGTACGACATCGCCATCGCCGGTGGTGTCGAGCACATGGGCCGCCACCCCATGGGTGAGGGCGTGGACCCCAACCCGCGCTTCGTCAGCGAGAAGCTGGTCGACGAGTCCGCCCTGTTCATGGGCATGACGGCGGAGAACCTGCACGACCGCTACCCGAGCATCACCAAGCAGCGCGCCGACGAGTACGCGGTGCGCTCGCAGGAGAAGGCCGCCAAGGCGTACGCCAACGGCAAGATCCAGCAGGACCTGGTGCCGATCTCGGTGCGCCGCACCAACCCGGAGGCCGGTGAGACGGGCTGGGGCCTGGTCACCGCCGACGAGCCGATGCGCCCCGGCACGACGATCGAGAACCTGACCGGCCTGAAGACGCCGTTCCGCGTCCACGGCCGGGTCACCGCCGGTAACGCGGCCGGTCTGAACGACGGCGCCACCGCCTCGCTGATCGCCTCCGAGGACTTCGCCCGCGAGAACAACCTCCCGGTGAAGATGCGCCTGGTCTCCTACTCCTTCGCGGGCGTGGAGCCGGAGGTCATGGGCTACGGCCCGATCCCGGCCACCGAGAAGGCCCTCGCCCAGGCGGGGCTGACCATCGACGACATCGGCCTGTTCGAGATCAACGAGGCCTTCGCCGTCCAGGTGCTCGCGTTCCTGGAGCACTACGGCATCGCCGACGACGACGCGCGCGTCAACCAGTACGGCGGCGCCATCGCCTTCGGCCACCCGCTGGCCTCGTCGGGCGTGCGTCTGATGACGCAGCTGGCCCGGCAGTTCGAGGAACAGCCGAACGTCCGCTACGGCCTGACCACCATGTGCGTCGGCTTCGGCATGGGCGCGACGGTCATCTGGGAGAACCCGCACTTCGAGGGGGACAAGTGAGCACCACCGCTGAGCTTTTGAAGGGTGCGGCCGAGCTGTTCCCGGACGAGGTCGTCACGTCCGCGCACGTACGCCACCTCGACCTGCCGTTCGGCGCCGGGCGCTTCGCGCTCGTCACGCTGGACAACGGCTTCGACCACACCAAGCCGACCACCTTCGGACCGCAGTCCCTGGCGAACCTCAACCTCGCCCTCGACCAGGTCGAGAAGGAGGCCGCGGACGGCTCGATCGTCGGCGTCGGCATCACCGGCAAGCCGTTCATCTTCGCCGTCGGCGCCGACCTCAAGGGCGTCGAGCTGCTCAAGGAGCACGAGCACGCGCTCGCCATCGGCAAGGGCGGCCACGAGGTCTTCAAGCGCCTCGCCGGCCTGGCCGTGCCGACCTTCGCCTACTACAACGGCGCGGCCATGGGCGGCGGTGTCGAGGTCGGTCTGCACTGCACCTACCGCACCGTGTCGAAGGCGCTGCCCGCCTTCTCGCTCCCCGAGGTCTTCCTGGGCCTGGTCCCGGGCTGGGGCGGCTGCACGATCCTGCCGAACCTGATCGGCGCGGAGAAGGCCGTCTCGGTGATCATCGAGAACAGCCTCAACCAGAACAAGCAGCTCAAGGGCAAGCAGGTCTTCGACCTCGGCATCGCCGACGCCCTGTTCGAGGGCGCGGACTTCCTGGAGCAGTCGCTGATCTGGACGGCGAACGTCCTCAAGGGCGACGTCGTCGTCGAGCGCCCGGCGATCGACCGCGGCGAGGCCTGGGACCAGGCCGTCGCCAAGGGCCGCTTCATCGCCGACTCCAAGGTGCACGGCGCCGCCCCGGCCGCCTACCGCGCCCTGGACATCATCGCCGCCTCCAAGGACGGCGACCTCCAGAAGGGCTTCGACGCCGAGGACGTGGCGCTCGCGGACCTGATCATGGGCGGCGAGCTGCGCGCCGGCATCTACGCCTTCAACCTGGTGCAGAAGCGCGGCAAGCGCCCCGCGGGCGCCCCGGACAAGAACCTGGCCCGCCCGGTCACCAAGGTCGGTGTCGTCGGCGCCGGTCTGATGGCCTCCCAGCTCGCGCTGCTCTTCCTGCGCCGCCTGGAGGTGCCGGTCGTGCTGACCGACATCGACCAGGAGCGCGTCGACAAGGGCGTGGGCTACGTCCACGCCGAGATCGACAAGCTGCTCGGCAAGGGCCGTATCAACCAGGACAAGGCCAACCGCCTCAAGGCCCTGGTCACCGGTGTGCTGGACAAGGCCGAGGGCTTCTCCGACGCGGACTTCGTCATCGAAGCGGTGTTCGAGGAGATCGGCGTCAAGCAGCAGGTGTTCGCCGAGGTCGAGGCGGTCGCCCCGGCCCACGCGATCTTCGCGACGAACACCTCCTCCCTCTCGGTCACCGAGATGGCCTCGAAGCTGAAGAACCCCGAGCGGGTCGTCGGCTTCCACTTCTTCAACCCGGTCGCGATCCTGCCGCTGCTGGAGATCGTCCGCGGTGAGCAGACCGACGACGCCTCGCTGGCCACGGCCTTCGCCGTCGCCAAGAAGCTGAAGAAGACCGCGGTGCTGACGAAGGACGCCCCGGCGTTCGTCGTGAACCGCATCCTCACCCGCTTCATGGGCGAGATCCAGAACGTCATCGACGAGGGCACCCCGGTCGAGATCGCCGAGAAGGGCGTCGAGCCGCTCGGTCTGCCGATGTCCCCGCTGGTGCTGCTGGAGCTGGTCGGCCCCGCGATCGGCCTGCACGTCTCCGAGACGCTCAACCGCGCCTTCCCGGAGCGCTTCACGGTCTCCCCGAACCTCGCGGCCGTCGTCAAGGCCGGCAAGCGCGGCTTCTACGTCTACGACTCCGGCAAGCCGGAGCTGGACCCGGAGGTCGCCGCGCTCCTGAAGCAGGGCGATGTCGTCCTGACCGAGGAGCAGGTCCGCGCCCGGGTCCTCGACGCCGTCGCCCAGGAGATCGGGCTCATGCTCGACGAGGGTGTCGTCGCCGAGGCCCAGGACATCGACCTGTGCCTGATCACCGGTGCCGGCTGGCCCTTCCACCTGGGCGGCATCACGCCGTACCTGGACCGTGAGGGTGTCTCCGAGCGGGTGAACGGCAAGAAGTTCCTGGCGCCGGGCGTCGCCTCGGTCCCCGCGTAAGCGGCGGCCGGACACGTTCGCAGGGAGGGCCCCCGCCGTCGGCGGGGGCCCTCCCTGCGTTGGTTCACACCGTCCGCCAGGCCGCCAGTGCCAGGCCCGGTTCGTCCTTCTGCCGGGCCAGGCGCAGCACGCCGTCCGGGGTGAGGGTCGCCGCCACCACCCGCCCCTCGGCGTCCTCCGTCACCGCCACCCGGGTGCCCTCGGGCAGAGCGGGTCCCGACTCCGTCCACCACAGGCCCGCCGTCTCCCGCTCCGTCGGGTACGCGGCGAACGCGACGCGGCCGGAGGCCGAACGCTGGGCGAGCAGGGTGCAGTCGTGGCCGCCGAGGACGCAGCGGATCGCGGCGACCGGACCCGGGCCCGCGGCCCCGATCAGCGGGACCGGGTCGCCGTCCGGGCGCCAGGCGTGCAGCAGGCCCTCCATGTCGGCGTAGAACAGCGTCGTGTGCTCCTTGGAGGTGGGCAGGGCGCTGAGCGTGCCCGGGGCGACCGGCACGGGGAGGGGATCGGCGGCCAGCGGACGGGCGCCGGGCTCCTCCTGGAGCCAGCGCAGCACGCCGGCGGGGCCGGTGGCGTACACCTCGACCAGGCCCGACTCCCCGGTGACGGCGACGAGTTCCTCCTCCACCTTGGAGCCCTTCAGGTCGTGCCAGCCGTTCCAGCCGCCGCGCTCCTTCTGGTTGGTGGTGTGCACGCCCCGGCCGCGATTGCGGACGAAGAGGTACGCGCGGCCCTCGGCGTCGACGGCGACGGCGGGCGTTCCGGTGCGCTCGCCCTGCTTGTTGGGGTGTCCGACGGGAAGCCAGTCCAGGGGCGCGAGCAGCGGCCGGAAGTGGGTGGAGTGCACCAGGCCCGACTCACCCGAACGGGTGGGGCGCCAGGCGCCGAGGTGGATGTAGCCGTCGGCGCCGCGGGTGAGCGCGAAGCCCTCCTGGACCCGCTGGTCGCCGCCGACGCGACGGGGCGTGTCCCAGGTGCCGCCGGGGGTGTGCTCCGTACGGCACAGGACGGCGTCCTCGGTGTGCCAGTAGACGCAGAGGCGGCCGTCTTGGCCGCGTATGAGCCAGTCGCCGATCACCGGATCACTGTAATCGGCGGTGTCCGGGGCGGCGCGTGCGACCCTGGGCCCATGGAGGCCGAGTTGCTGGTGATCGTCGACGGGGCGAACGTCGTCGGGTCGGTGCCCGACGGCTGGTGGCGGGACCGCCGGGGAGCCGCCGAGCGGCTGCGCGACCGGCTGGCGGCGGACGGGGTGCCGGGGCGGCCGGGCCCGGTGGAGATCGTGCTGGTGGTGGAGGGCGCGGCGCGGGGCGTGGGGTCCGTCGAGGGCGTACGGGTGGAGTCCGCGCCGGGCAGCGGCGACGACCACATGGTGGCGCTGGTCGCCGGGCGGACGCCGGGCCGCGCCTGCCTGGTGGTGACGGCCGACCGGGAACTGCGCCGCCGGGTCACGGAGTTGGGTGCCGAGGTCGCCGGTCCGCGCACGGTACGGCCGTGACGGGCGGCGCTCACCGCTGCCGGACGTGCAGGACGGCGCCGTCGACCACCGCGACCTGCTCGTACCCGGCCAGCAGCAGGCGCAGCGGCCGGATCCGGTCCGGGGCGTAGGGCTTGCCCCGGGAGTCGTCGACGACCAGCCGGGGCGGACGGTCCGCCAGTTCCCGGCGGAGCGTGCTCCAGGCGCCCCTCATGGCGTACCTCTCCCCCACCTGTGGGCCGTCCCGGCCGCCGCTGTAGTTGGTGAGCAGACCGGCCGTCAGATAGCGGGTGGCGGGGGCGCGGTCGGCGAGCCAGTACGTCTCCGGGTGCATGCCCCACAGCAGGACCCGGTCGCCGGGGGCCGTGCGGGCGGTCACGGCGGCCGCGAGGCGCTGGGCGTGGGTGAGTTCGGGGCGGGGGGCGAGCAGGCCCCAGGTGAGGAACAGGGCGCAGCAGCAGGCCGTGGCGGCCGTCGCGCGGGTCCGGCGGGCTCGGGGGGCCGACCGCAGGGCCGCGGTCGCCAGCAGGGCCAGGGACGGGATGAGCTGGAGGTAGTAGTGGCCGAAGAAGTGGAGGCCGAGGGCGACCGCGCCGGCCGAGGCCAGCAGCCACAGCCACAGGTCCGCCTCCTGGGCGCGGGTGGTGCGCCAGGCGCGCAGCAGGGCCGGGAGGAGGGCGGCGCAGGCCACGGCGAGGATCGCGGTGTTGGCCAGCCCCCGGGCCAGGACGTGGAGTTCGGAGCCGGTGAAGGAGGCGTAGGCGCCCGATCCGGTGACCGTCCAGAACACGAAGCCGGCCGGGTCGGTGAGCAGCGCGGCCGCCGTCACCGGCAGTACGGCGCCCAGCCCCACCCGCAGCAGCGAGCCCCAGGCCGGCCCGCACAGCCACAGCACGGGCAGCAGCACCGCCCCGCCGGTCTGCTTGGCGAGGAACGCGCAGCCGACGGCGACGCCGGCGGCGGCCCAGCGGCGCCGGTCCGCGCACCACATCGCGGCGGCCGTGCAGGGGAGCATGAACACCTCGAAGGCGGCCGCCTGCGCGTCCTCGGGGTTCAGGCCGACGGAGATCAGCAGGTACAGCACCCCGGCGGTGCGGCCCGCGGTGTCGCCCCAGCGGCGGCGGGCCAGGGCCGCGAGCAGCACCGCGGTGGTCAGCTGCGCGAGGACCGCCAGCACCCGTACCGAGGTCAGCGACTCGGAGCCGGCCAGCGCGAACGCCCCCTGGTAGAGCCAGGGCACGAGCGGGGGCTTGCGGTCCACGACGGTGGTGTACAGCTCGCCGCCGTGCGCCAGTATCCGCGCCTGTACGGCGAGGAAGCCCTCGTCGGGGTTCCACAGGGGGCGGGCGAAGGACGGCAGGCGGGTGACCGTGGCCAGCAGGGCCAGTACGGGCAGCAGGCTCCGCCAGTAGCCCAGGGCGGCTCCGGAGGTGACCACGGAGCGTTGCGGCGCGAAGGGCCAGGCGTACATGGTGGGCACGCTATCCGGCCCCGCAGTCCCTTACCGATCGGGACATACGGGGCCGGAGTGTCGAGCGCCACCGCTACTGAATGTCACCTCGGGGTGGGTTGACCGAATCGCCGAGGACCGTCTCCTCGTGGCGTCCGAGACGGCTGTGGGTGCGGCCGTAGAGGAAGTACACGACGAAGCCGATGGCCATCCAGATGGCGAAGCGGACCCAGGTCTCGGCGGGCAGGTTGATCATCAGCCACAGGGAGGCGCAGACCGACAGGATCGGCACCCACGGCACCCACGGGGTGCGGAAGGCGCGGTGCAGGTCGGGGCGGGTCCTGCGGAGGATGATCACGCCGATCGCCACGACCACGAAGGCGAAGAGGGTGCCGATGTTCACCAGGGCCGCGAGTTCGGTCAGCGGGGTGAAGCCGGCCAGGATCGCGATGATCACGCCGAGCAGGATGGTGGGGCGGTAGGGGGTCTTGAACCGCGGGTGGACGTGGGAGAAGAACCGGGGCAGCAGGCCGTCGCGGCTCATCGCGAAGAAGACCCGGGTCTGGCCCAGGAGCAGGATCATGCAGACGGTGGTGAGGCCGACCGCGGCGCCGAAGCTGATGAAACCGGCGAACCAGGGGTGCCCGGTGGCCTTGAAGGCGTCGGCGAGCGGCGCGTCCACGGAGAGTTCGCTGTAGTGCTGCATGCCCGTGACGACGATCGACACGGCCACGTACAGCGTGGTGCAGATGACGAGGGAGCCGATGATGCCGCGGGGCATGTCGCGCTGCGGGTTCTTGGTCTCCTCGGCGGCGGTGGCCACGACGTCGAAGCCGATGAAGGCGAAGAACACGACCGAGGCGGCGGTGAAGATGCCCATCACACCGAAGTTGGAGGGCGCCCAGCCGAACATCAGCTGGATCAGCGGCGCCTGGAGGCTCTCCCCGGCGTCCACGGCCTGCTGCTCGGGGATGAAGGGGTCGTAGTTCTTGCCCTCGATGAAGAAGGCGCCCGCGACGATCACGGTCAGTACGACGGCGACCTTGATGGCGACGACGACCGAGGTGATCCGGGCGGACAGCTTCATGCCGAGTACGAGGATGCAGGTCAGGACGAGGATGAGGGCGGCGGCGAGGATGTCGAAGCCGAAGGCGTCGGCACCCTCCCTGCTGCCCAGCCCGGCGGGCATGTGCCAGCCCGCGTTGTCCATCAGCGACTGGATGTACCCGGACCAGCCGACCGCCACCACCGCCGTGCCCAGCGCGAACTCCAGCACCAGGTCCCAGCCGATGATCCAGGCGGGCAGTTCGCCGAGGGAGGCGTAGGAGAAGGTGTAGGCGGACCCGGCGACCGGGACCGTGGAGGCGAACTCGGCGTAGCACAGCGCGGCGAGCGCGCAGGCGACGCCGGACACGACGAAGGCCAGGGCGACCGCCGGACCGGCGTTGTTCTTGGCCACGGTCCCGGTCAGGACGAAGATGCCGGTGCCGATGATGACACCGACGCCGAAGACCGTCAGATCCAGGGCGGACAGGGATTTCTTGAGGGCGTGCTCAGGCTCCTCGGTATCGAGGATGGACTGCTCGACCTTCTTCGTCCGGAAGATGGTGTTGGCCACGGGCGTACCTCCCACGCTTGTCGTCCCCGACATGATCGAGAGGGGGCGTGGTGCGTATGCCCTGACACCAGCCCAGTCACACGGATGGGCCGGTTCCACCACCGAAAAGGCGGCTGGAACCGGCCCGTCCGGCCCAATGGGCGGTCAGTCCCGCGCGGGCTCCACCTCGGCCGCCGAGCGGTCGTAGCGGCCGTCCATCTTGGAGACCAGGCCGGTGACCTGACGGGCGATGTCCGGGGCGGTGAGGCCGATCTCGGTGAGCACCTCGGCGCGCGAGGCGTGGTCGAGGAAGCGCGGCGGGATGCCGAAGTCGCGCAGCGGGACGTCCACGCCGGCGTCGCGCAGGGCCTGGGCGATCGTGGAGCCGACGCCGCCGACGCGGGAGTTGTCCTCGACGGTGACGACCACGCGGTGCCGCTCGGCGAGCGGGGCCATGGCCTCGTCGACGGGCTTGACCCAGCGCGGGTCGACGACGGTGGTGGAGATGCCCTGCCGGTCGAGCAGGGTGGCGATCTCCAGGCACATCGGGGCGAGCGCGCCGACCGAGACCAGCAGCACGTCGGGCCGGTCGGTGCCCGGCTCGCGCAGCACGTCCATGCCGCCGACACGGCCCACGGCCGGTACGGCGGGGCCGACGGCGCCCTTGGAGAAGCGGACCACGGTCGGCGCGTCGTCGACCTCGACGGCCTCGCGCAGCTGGGCGCGGACCTGGTCGGCGTCGCGCGGGGCGGCGAGCCGGAGGCCGGGGACGACCTGGAGGATCGACATGTCCCACATGCCGTTGTGGGAGGCGCCGTCGGTGCCGGTGACGCCGGCCCGGTCCAGCACGAAGGTCACCCCGCACTTGTGCAGGGCCACGTCCATGAGCACCTGGTCGAAGGCGCGGTTGAGGAAGGTGGCGTAGACGGCGAAGACCGGGTGCACCCCGCCCGTGGCCAGGCCGGCCGCGGAGACGGCGCCGTGCTGCTCGGCGATGCCGACGTCGTAGACGCGGTCGGGGAACGCCTTGGCGAACTTGTCCAGGCCGACCGGCTGGAGCATCGCGGCGGTGATCGCGACGATGTCCTCGCGCTCCTCGCCGAGCGCGACCATCTCCTCGCCGAAGACGGACGTCCAGTCCGCCCCGGAGGAGGCGATCGGCAGTCCGGTGTCGGGGTGGATCTTGCCGACGGCGTGGAAGCGGTCCGCCTCGTCCTGGAGGGCGGGCTGGTAGCCGCGGCCCTTCTCGGTGAGGCAGTGCACGATGACCGGGCCGCCGAAGCGCTTGGCGCGGGCCAGCGCGGACTCCAGGGCCTCGATGTCGTGGCCGTCGATGGGGCCGACGTACTTCAGGCCGAGGTCCTCGAACATGCCCTGCGGGGCGATGAAGTCCTTCAGGCCCTTCTTGGCGCCGTGCAGGGTCTCGTAGAGGGGCTTGCCGACGACCGGGGTGCGCTCCAGGAGGTCCTTGCCGCGGGCCAGGAAGCGCTCGTAGCCGTCGGTGGTGCGCAGGGTCGCCAGGTGGTTCGCCAGGCCGCCGATGGTCGGCGCGTAGGAGCGCTCGTTGTCGTTGACGACGATGACCAGCGGGCGGTCCTTGGCGTCGGCGATGTTGTTCAGCGCCTCCCAGGCCATGCCGCCGGTCAGCGCGCCGTCACCGATCACGGCGACGACGTGGTCGTCGCGTTTCATGATCTGGTTGGCCTTGGCCAGGCCGTCGGCCCAGCCGAGGACCGTGGAGGCGTGGCTGTTCTCGATGACGTCGTGCTCGGACTCGGCCTGCGAGGGGTAGCCGGACAGGCCGCCCTTCATCTTCAGCCGGGAGAAGTCCTGGCGGCCGGTGAGCAGCTTGTGCACGTAGGACTGGTGGCCGGTGTCCCAGAGCACCTTGTCCTTGGGCGATTCGAAGACCCGGTGCAGGGCGAGGGTCAGCTCGACCACACCGAGGTTGGGGCCGAGGTGGCCGCCGGTCTTGGAGACCGCGTCGACGAGGAAGGTCCTGATCTCGCCGGCCAGCTGGTCCAGCTGCTCCAGGCTGAGCCGGTCCAGATCGCGCGGTCCCCTGATGCGGGTCAGCAGCGGCACCCGTGCCTCCTTGCAGTAGAGCTGTTGCCGGGCTTGTCGAGTCTAATGTTCCGCCCGCGCGGCCGTCGCGCGGGCGGTGCGTCGTACGTCACGCGATCGGCTGTACCCACAATGTGCCGTTCCTACGACATGACTGTGCCCGGCACCGCCATTGGTGCCGGGCACAGGATTCAGGAACCCGGGGGCTCCCGCCGGGCGCTACGCGCGGCCGGCGGTCTTCTGCGTCTTGCGGGTGACGGCGTCGATGACGACGGTCGCCAGCAGAACGCCACCGGTGATCATGTACTGGACCGGGGAGGCGATGCCCTCCAGGGCCAGGCCGTACTGGATGGAGACGATCACCAGGACACCCAGCAGGGCGTTCCAGGTGCGGCCGCGTCCACCGAACAGCGAGGTGCCACCGATGACGGCCGCCGCGATGGCGTTCATCAGCAGGTCACCGGCGCCGGCGCCCTGGTTCGCCGAGGCGATCTTGGAGGCGATGAACAGACCGCCGATGGCGGCGAAGGTGCCGGAGATCGCGAAGACCGAGATCCGGACCATCTCCACGTTGATGCCCGCGCGGCGGGAGGCCTCGACGCTACCGCCGAGTGCGAACACCTTGCGGCCGTACGCGGTGCGGCGCAGGACGAAGTCCGTGAGCAGCAGGACCGCGATGAAGAGCACCACGGCCAGCGGCAGGCCCTTGTAGGAGTTGTAGACCGCGGCCACCGCGAAGGAGACGACGGCCAGCAGCACGGTGCGCAGGATCGTGTCACTCAGCGGCCTGGACGGCACACCCGCGGCCTCGCGGCGGCGGTTGCCGTAGAAGGAGCTGAGGAAGAACAGCACGACCGCGACGACGGCGAGACCGTAGGCGGCGGCGACATCGGAGAAGTAGTAGCTGGTCAGCTTGGCGACGATGCCCTCGCTGTCCAGGTTGATGGTGCCGTTGTCGCCCAGGATCTTGAGCATGAAGCCGTTCCAGAACAGCAGACCGGCCAGAGTCACGGCGAAGGCGGGAACGCCGATCTTCGCGAAGAAGAAGCCGTGGATGGCGCCGGCCGCCGTGCCGGTGAGGATGGCCAGCACGAAGGCGAGCCACTCGTTCATGCCGTTGGTGACGTTCAGCACCGCGAAGGTGGCGCCGGCGACACCGGAGACCGAGCCGACCGAGAGGTCGATCTCGCCCAGCAGCAGGACGAAGACGATACCGACGGCGATCATGCCCGTGCCGACCATGGCGACGGAGATGTCGGAGAGGTTGCCCGCGGTGAGGAAGTTGGAGTTCAGGCTCTGGAAGATGATCCAGATGACCGCCAGACCGATGACGACCGGGATGGAACCCAGGTCGCCGGCCTTCATCTTGCGCTTGAACTCGGAGACGTAGCCCGCGAGGCCCTGCTCGCGCACCAGCAGCCGGGGGTCGACGGCGACGTCGGAGCCGCGTGCCGCCTCGGGGTTCTCCACCACGTGGTCCTCGGGAGGCGTGGAGGTCTTGTCGATGCTCACTTCTGAGCCTCCCCATTGGAGCGCGCCGCACGACGGGTCACGGCGTTGTCCGTGGCACCGGTGATGGCGGAGATGATCTCTTCCTGCGAGGTCGACTTGACCTCGAAGACGCCGTTGTTGCGTCCGAGCCGCAGCACGGCGACCTTGTCGGCCACCGCCTTCACATCGGCCATGTTGTGGCTGATGAGGATGACGGCGTGGCCGCGCTCACGCAGCCGCTCGACCAGGTCGAGGACCTGGGCGGTCTGCTCGACACCGAGGGCCGCGGTGGGCTCGTCGAGGATGACCAGCTTGGGCTCGCCCAGCATGGAGCGGGCGATGGCGACCGTCTGGCGCTGACCGCCGGAGAGCGAGGCGATCGGGATGCGGACGCTGGGGATGCGGATGGACAGCGTGTCCAGCAGCTCGCGGGAGCGGCGCTCCATCTCCACCTCGTCCAGGACGCCGCGCTTGCGGACTTCCCGGCCCAGGTAGAGGTTGCCGACGACATCGATGTTGTCGCACAGCGCGAGGTCCTGGTAGACCGTCGCGATGCCCAGGTTCTGGGCGTCGTGCGGCTTGCTGATCGATACGGCCTTTCCGTCCCACTCGATGACACCGTCGTCGATGGGATGCACGCCGGCGATCGTCTTCACCAGCGTGGACTTTCCGGCGCCGTTGTCGCCGACCAGGGCGACAACCTCACCGGCGTGGACCTCAAGCTCTACGTCGGTGAGCGCCTGGACGGCACCGAATCGCTTGGAGACCCCGCGCAACGCCAGCACGGGCGTAGCGGACACGTGAACCAACTCCTTCGCCGCCTGACCCGGCGGAAGGTAGTGCAGAAAAGTACTGGGGGGTTGTTCCGTCCGGCGCCCCGCGCCGAGCTTGCGGGGCTGTCGAATGCGCGGGGCGCCGGAGGAGCTGTGGAGCATCAAGTCCGGTACGGGAATTCAAGGACGAATTCCCGTACCTGTGAAGGGACTTGCAGCTGTCTACTTGAGACCGATCTTGTCGCAGGCCGCCTTGTACTTGGCGGTGCAGATCTCCTCGACGGTGTAGACGCCGTCCTTGACGACGGTGTCCGCGATGTTCTCCTGGGTCAGCGAGGTGACGTCGACCAGGATCGAGGGGATGCCCTTGTTGGTGGGGCTGTCCACGGTGTCTGCGGCGATGGAGTCGAGCGACTTGCCCTGGGCGAGCGCGACGGCCATCTCGGCGGCGGCGTCGGCCTCGGGGGCGTACGGCTTGTAGACGCTCATGTACTGCTCACCGGTGACGATGCGCTGCACACCCGCGAGCTCGGCGTCCTGGCCGGTGACCGGGACGTCGATGCCGGCGGCCTTGAGGGCGGTGATGATGCCGCCGGCCATGCCGTCATTGGCGGAGTAGACGCCGATGATCTTGTCCTTGCCGATCGCCGAGATCGCGCCCTCCATGTTGGCGTTGGCGTTCTCCGGCTTCCACTCCTTGGTGTCGTACTCCTTGCCGACGTTCACCTTGCCGTCGAGGACGGAGTGCGCGCCCTCCTTGAACTTGGCGGCGTTCGGGTCGGTGGAGGAGCCGTTCATCATGACGATCTGGCCGTCCTTGGCCTTGTCGCCGAGCGCCTTCAGGAGCGCCTCGCCCTGGGTCTTGCCGACCGTCACGTTGTCGAACGAGGTGTAGGCGTCGATCGGGCCCTGCGCCAGGCGGTCGTACGCGACGACCGGGATGCCCGCGTCCTTGGCCTTCTGCACGGAGGACTTGATGGCCGCGGCGTCCACCGCGTCCAGGATGATCACGTCCACCTTGTTGGTGATCATCGAGTCGACCTGCTGGCTCTGCTGGCTGGCGTCCTGCTTGGCGTTGGCGTAGACGACCTCGCCCTTGCCGTTCGTCAGCTCGCCGATCTTCTTCTCGATCAGCGGGCGGTCGAACTTCTCGTACCGCGCGGTCTGGTTCTCCGGAAGGAGGAGACCGACCTTGATGTCGTCGCCCTTCTTGGCGCTCGACTCGTTGGAACCACTGTCGTTGGCCTCATCGGCGCTGCCACAAGCGGCGAGCGAGATGGCCATTGCACCTGCGGCAACGGCGACGGCGGCACGACGCATACGCGTGTTCACTCTAGAAACCTCCCTGACGAGGCCGCGACGTTGCGGCCGAGGTGGCTGGAAGTCAACTCGGCCACGCGTGCGACGTCAAGAAGTAAATCCTTAACGGGTTGGCAACGGTGCCATCCGTTCTCTAAGTGAAGGCGGGCGCCGCAGCGTGCAGGGTGCCGTCCAAAAGGGTCGAATCGCCCATCTCGCTCAGTGCGAGGGCGAGCGCTCCGAGCACTTCCGCACGGCCTCCAAGGGCCCCCGGGAGAACGGAGAGTTGACGTGCCGCGCTGGGGATCGCGTACCGGCTCACGGACTCCCTTATGGGCCCGAGAACCAGCTCGCCGGCCTCGGCGAGATCACCGCCCAGGACCACCCGGCTCGGGTTCAGGAGATTGCAGAGATTGGCCACTCCACTGCCGATGTGACGGCCCACGTCGGCGATCACCCGACGGCAGCCCGGATCTCCGTCCCTGGCCAGCCGCACAACGCCTTCCATGGTGAGATCCGTGCCGTGACTGGACTGGAGGAGCGGCAGCACGTAGCGGGCGGCCGCGAAGGTCTCCAGGCAGCCACGGTTTCCGCAACGGCAGACCGGGCCGGATTCATCAAGTGTAATATGCCCGATTTCTCCCGCTGTGCCGCCCGGCCCGCGGTAGATCTTTCCGCTGATCACCAGACCCGCGCCGACACCGCTCGCGACCTTGATGTACGCCAGGTCCCGGACCCCCCGGCCGCTCCCCCAGACCAGCTCGCCGAGGGCGCCGAGGTTGGCGTCGTTGTCCACGTGCACCGGCACGCCGAGCCGCCCCCGCAGCTCCTCGGCGGGCCTGGTGCCGGTCCAGCCCGGCAGGATGGCGGTGGAGCCCAGACTGCCGGACTCCACGTCGATCGGCCCGGGCACTCCCAGGCCGACGCCGGCGATCTTCGTGCGGTCCACGCCGGTCGCCGCGATCAGGCGGTTGACCAGCTCTTCCGCCCGGTCGAAGCCCTGCGCGGCGGAGGCGTCCACGTCCAGCGGCTCGGACTCCTCGGCCAGCACCTGATGGGCGAGGTTGCCCACCGCGACCCGTAGGTGGGTATGACCGAAGTCGACGCCGATGACGATGCCGGCGTCGCCGCTCAGACTGACGCTGCGGGCCCGGCGGCCGCCCGCCGACGTGGGCGTGACCTCGACGGTCCCGCCGTCCTTCAGTTCCCGGACGATATTGGAGACCGTGGCGGCCGACAGTCCCGTCGTCCTGGCGATCTCCGCCTGGGTGAGTGAGCCCGCCAGTCTGACGGCACGCACGACCCGCTCCAGGTTGGCTCGGTGCAGCGACGACTGCGACCCCGGAGTCTCCACGACGACCTCCTGCGCGCGGGACCGCTTCAGCGAGGCCCCGTCTATGTCCAACTAGTGAACTCTAAGCTGAGCCGTTCGGGTTGCCTCCCGTCAAGAGGTTGAACAGTATCCGGGGTCCAGCACACACCCGCACACGCCGCTCCCAGGGAAGAGAACGGCGTGTGCACGAGCGATTTCCGAGGGTTACTTCAAGGTCGCGGAGGTGAGACCCGCCTGCACCTGCCGTTGGAATGACAGGTACACAACCAGCATGGGGATCATGGCGATGGTGACGCCCGCGAAGAGCACCGGGAGGTCCGAGGCGTAGCCCTGCTGCTGCTGGAGCTGGATGAGCCCCTGGGTCAGGACATACCGTTCCGGATCGTCGCCGCTCTGCGGCTGCATCAGCACCGTCGGCAGGATGAACTGGTTCCACTGGCCCAGGGTGTTGAAGATGCCGACGCTGAGCAGTCCCGGCTTCGCCATCGGCAGCATCACCTGGAAGAACGCCCGGCTGTGCGAGGCGCCGTCCAGGATCGCCGCCTCGAACACCGCGGTCGGCAGGGTCCGGAAGAAGGCGTGCATGAAGAAGACCGTGAACGGCATCGAGTAGGCGACGTACACCAGGATCAGACCCTGGTAGGTGTTGAGCATGTCCAGCCGCTTCACCATGAAGAACAGCGGGACCAGCGCCAGGAACACCGGGAACATCGCGCCGGCGACGAAGAAGTAGTACAGGAACCGGTTGCCCCAGAACTCGTACCGGGCCAGCACGTACGCCGCCATGGCGCCGAACAGCATCGTCAGCGGCACCGAGAAGACCAGCACGATGACGGTGTTGAGGAAGTAGTCCCCGATGCCCTTGTCCCAGGCCCGGGAGAAGACGTCCAGGGACCAGTTCTCGGGCCAGCCGAAGGCCGAGGAGCCGATCTGCACGTCGGACTTGAAGGAGCTGAGCACCAGCCACAGCAGTGGCAGCACGATCAGCAGCGCCCACAGGGCCAGGAAGCCGTGCGAGAAGACGTTCAGCACGACGCCCTCGCCGCGTTCGTCGCCCGGTCGGGCCGGTGCCGTGCTGACCGCGGGCGGGGTCGGGGGTGCCGATTCCTTGATGGGTGCGCTCATGTCGTCGTCTCTCCCGCTCAGAACTCGATGCGCTCGCGGCGGGTGGCGCGCAGCGTGACCACGGACACGATCAGGGTGAGGAGCAGCATGACCACGCCCATGGCGCAGGCGTAGCCGCTCTTTCCGTACATCAGGAAGTTGCGCATCATCACCGTCGCCATGACCTCGCTGTGGTGGTCGGGGCCGCCGCCGTAGTCACCGGAGGTCATCGTGGTGACCAGGATGAACATGTCCATGGCGGCGATGCCGAGGTAGACCCACGCGGTCTGCACGGAGTCCCACAGCAGCGGCAGGGTGATGCGGAAGAAGGTGTGGGCGCGTCCGGCGCCGTCGATCAGCGCGGCCTCGTAGATGTCGCGCGGGATGGACTGCATGGCCGCGGAGAACAGCACCAGGTAGAAGCCGACGCCGTGCCAGACGACCACCGCCATCAGGGCCCAGAGCACCATGTTCGGCTCGTTGAGCCACTCCACGGGGCGCTCCGTGTCGACCAGGCCGATCTTGATGAGGACGCCGTTGAGCATGCCGCCGCCGTCGCTGCGGTACACCGCTCCGAAGAGCACGGCGAGAATCGCCAGCGACAGGACCTGCGGAAAGAAGTAAACGATCTTGTAAAACCCGGAGCCGGCCACTCCGGCCACTCCGCCGGCCCGTCCTCGCCCGCCGGCGTTCAGCATGAAGGCGAAGAACAGCGCGAGCAGAATCGTGATCGCGGGGATGAAGATCAGGAACAGGATGTTGTGCCAGATCGCCCCCATGAAGATGTCGTCCTCGAACAACGCGGTGTAGTTGTCCAGGCCGACGAAGTCGAACGTCTGCGACTGGCCCTGCCAGTCGGTCAGCGAATAGCCGAACGTCTGGATGTAAGGCCAGATCACGAAGATCAGATAGAGCGCCACGGGAGCGAACAGAAATCCCGCGACGAACCGGTGCTGCCCTTTACGCATAGGCGTTTCCTGCCCCTGAAGTCCCGTTCCGGGCCGGTGGTGTCCGGCCCGGAACGCGGTCGGTCGTGCGCGAGATCAGTCCCGGCGGTTCTTCTTGGACTCCGGGTCCTCGGCCTGCTTGTCCACGGCTGCCTGCGCCCGCTTCAGCCACTCCTTGGGCTGGATGCGCTTGGCCATCAGCTCGTTGGACGCGTTCTCGATGGCGGCGCCCATCTCGCTGTACCACTCGGTGTACAGGAACCGGAAGGTGTTGTCGCCGGCCGCCTTGGACGCCTCGACCGTCGACTGGGTGCCGGGGCGCAGCTGGACGCTGGAGTCGACGCCGTCCGCCAGGATGGTCAGCGAGTTCGCCTCCTTGGCGAACAGGGTCGACCACTCCTTGGAGAGCATCATCCGCATGAACTCCTTGGCCGCGGGCAGGTTCTTCGCCTTGGCCGGGATGATGAACGGCTCGCCGGAACCGGCCCGGATCGCCTCGAACGGCAGCTTGCTGCCGGGCAGCGTCGGCATCGGCAGGAACTTCATGTCGAAGTCCTCCGGGGTCTGCTTCAGCTGCTCGTTCTCCAGCCAGGAACCGCTGGTGATGAAGGCCGCCTTGTACTGGTTCCACCGGGTCTGGGACTCGGTGTGGGTCAGACCGTTCGTTCCGGGCATCAAGTAGCCCTTTTCGACGACCTCGTAGACCGCCTCGATGGCGGCCGTGGCGGCCTCGGAGCCGACGAACGCGTTGGGTTCGAGGTTGTCGATCGCCTTCATGGCGTCCAGACCGCCGGTCTTGGCGATGAGGTCCATGATCGCGACGTTGATGTAGTACGGGTACTTGCCCTGGTGGGCCAGGCCCCCGATGCCCTGGGACTTGGCGTCCTTGCAGATGGCGAGGAAGTCGTCCCAGGTCTTGGGCGCCTCCCAGCCCTTCTCCTCGAAGAGCTTGCCGGAGTACCACAGGCCCCACACCGTGTAGATGTAGTTCAGCGCGACGACCTTGCCGCTCTGCATGCCCGCGTCCAGGGTGCCCGGGATCAGGGTGTCACGGACCTTCTTGCCCGGGTCGTCGACCGACGGGGAGTCCAGGACCTCGGCGAGGTCGAGCAGCTGGCCGTTCTTGTGGAGCACGTCGATCGGGATCTGCTGGGCGCCCGAGTCGTCCACGATGTCCGGCGGGTTGCCCGCGTTGAACCGCGGCTGGAGCTTGCCGGTGATCTCCTGGGTGCCGGTGTGGGTGGAGGTGACCCCCCACTTCTTCTCGAAGGACGCCTCCCACGCCTTGGCGTAGTCGTCGCCGTAGCCGCCCTTGAAGACGACGACGTCGAGCTTGGTGCCCTTCTTCACGCCGAAGGGGTTCGACTTCGAGGTCTTGCCCTCGCTGTCGTTGCCGGAGTTGTCGTCGCCGCCGCCGCTCGCACAGGCCGACAGGAAGCCCATCGTGGGCACCGTGATCAGACCGAGTGCGGCGGACCGCTTGATCAGATCGCGGCGGTTGGTGCCGTCTGTGCTGTTCGGACCGGAAGTGGATCCCATGCTCAAGTCCTCGCCTTCTCCAGGACTCAGGCGGTGAACCGGATCCTCGCCGGCACCGCGGTCAGGTCAAGCAGGGTCGTGCGGGAAGTACCGTGAATCGCCGACAGGTATAGTCCACTTCCGGCCGACGGAGCAAGATCGAATGCAAGGTTCACCGGTGGTCTTTTCCGAGTTGAGACCTCTTGGAAATATGAGCGGGCTGTGCCCCCGCCGGTGGAAATATCCCCGCCATCACCCCCGAATGCCACAGCCAACACCCTTGACACGACAGTGGACTTGAGCCTCAACTAATCCTTGCGCACCGAAGCTGACAACGTTGTCCAGAGCGCAGGGAGAGTGCTTGTCGATGAGGCACAGACGTGGCACCGCGGTCGTGTGGGCGACCGCTTTCGCTTTGGCGGTGGGTTCGCAGGGCGTCGCGGTGGCGCTGCCCGAGGCCCCGTCCGCCGACCGGGAGTTCGCCTCCTCCTTCGAGAGCGGCGACCCTGCCCCGGACTGGTTGAACACGGTCGACACCGGGCCGGACGGCACACCGCGGACGGCCGGGGTCGACGGCGGCTACAGCTCGGGCATTCCGGGCAATGTGACCGGCCGGGTCACGGACGTGCGGGCGAACGGCGAGAACTCGGGCGGTGGCGAGGTGAAGGAGAACCTCGTCGACCTGGAGCCGAGCACCAAGTGGCTGGTCTTCGAATCCACCGGCTGGGTGGAGTTCGACCTGGACGCACCGGTGCGGGTCGCGCAGTACGCGCTCACCTCGGCCAACGACGTCGCCGGACGGGACCCGCGGAACTGGACCCTGAAGGGCTCGGCGAACGGCACCGACTGGACGACCCTGGACTCCCGGTCGGGCGAGTCCTTCGCCGAGCGGTTCCAGACCCGGACCTTCGACATCGCCGAGCCGGGCGAGTACCGGCACTTCCGGCTGGAGGTCACCTCGAACAACGGCGCCTCGGGGATACTCCAACTCGCCGACGTGCAGTTCTCCACCGGCGACGGCGAGGGTCCGGTGCCCAAGGACATGCTCTCCCTGGTCGACCGGGGGCCGAGCGGCTCGCCGACGGCGAAGGCGGGCGCCGGGTTCACCGGCAAGCGGGCGCTGCGGTACGCGGGCCGGCACACCGCCAACGGGCCGGCGCACTCGTACAACAAGGTCTTCGACGTCGATGTGGCGGTCGGCCGGGACACCCAGCTGTCGTACCGGATCTTCCCCTCGATGGCCGACGGCGATCTCGACTACGACGCCACGAACGTCTCCGTCGACCTCGCCTTCACCGACGGCACCTACCTCAGCGACCTCAACGCCACCGACCTGCACGGGTTCCCGCTCACCCCGCGCGGGCAGGGCGCGTCGAAGATCCTCTACGTCAACCAGTGGAACAACGTCGCCTCGCGGATCGGCTCCGTCGCGGCCGGGCGGACCGTGGACCGGATCCTGGTCGCCTACGACTCCCCCAAGGGCCCGGCGAAGTTCCGCGGCTGGCTGGACGACGTGGCGCTGCGCAACGTCCCCCGGGAGCGGCCGAAGGCCCATCTGTCGGACTACGCGGTGACGACCCGGGGCACCAACTCCAGCGGTGGCTTCTCGCGCGGCAACAACTTCCCCGCGACGGCCGTGCCGCACGGCTTCAACTTCTGGACCCCGGTGACCAACGCGGGCTCACTGAGCTGGCTCTACGACTACGCGCGCGGGAACAACGCGGACAACCTGCCGACGATCCAGGCGTTCAGCGCGAGCCACGAGCCGAGCCCCTGGATGGGCGACCGGCAGACCTTCCAGGTGATGCCGTCCGTCGCCACCGGCACCCCGGAGACCGGTCGCGACGCCCGTGAGCTGGCCTTCCGGCACGAGAACGAGACCGCGCGGCCGTACTACTACGGGGTGCGGTTCGAGAACGGCCTGAAGGCCGAGATGACCCCGACCGACCACGCGGCGGTGCTGCGCTTCACCTACCCCGGCGACGACACCAGCGTCCTGTTCGACAACGTCACCGACCAGGCGGGGCTGACCCTCGACCAGGAGACCGGAACGTTCACCGGCTACTCCGACGTGAAGTCGGGCCTGTCCACGGGGGCCACCCGGCTCTTCGTGTACGGCGAGTTCGACAAGCCGGTGACCGAGGGCTCCTCCAGCGGCGTCAAGGGCTACCTGCGGTTCGCCGCGGGCGACGACCGGACCGTCACCCTGCGCCTGGCCACCTCGCTGATCAGCGTCGACCAGGCCAAGGCGAACCTGC
Source organism: Streptomyces sp. NPDC000983 (assembly GCF_040299205.1). Taxonomy (NCBI): domain Bacteria; kingdom Bacillati; phylum Actinomycetota; class Actinomycetes; order Kitasatosporales; family Streptomycetaceae; genus Streptomyces; species Streptomyces sp. NPDC000983. The sequence goes on from NZ_JBEPBM010000029.1 coordinate 84,223, forward strand.
GCCAGGAGGTCCCGGACGGCACCTCGTTCGACGCCGTCAAGGAGCGCGCCCGCTCCCAGTGGGACCGCATCCTCGGCAAGGTCGAGGTCGAGGGCGCCACGCCCGACCAGCTGACCACCCTGTACTCCAGCCTCTACCGGCTCTACCTGTACCCCAACTCCGGCTTCGAGAAGGTCGGTTCGAAGTACCAGTACGCCTCGCCCTTCTCGCCCATGCCGAACCCCGACACCCCGACGCACACCGGGGCGAAGATCGTCGACGGCAAGGTGTACGTCAACAACGGCTTCTGGGACACGTATCGCACCACCTGGCCCGCCTACTCCCTGCTGACGCCCTCTCAGGCGGGCGAGATGGTCGACGGGTTCGTCCAGCAGTACAAGGACGGCGGCTGGACCTCGCGCTGGTCCTCCCCGGGGTACGCCGACCTGATGACCGGCACCTCCTCCGACGTGGCCTTCGCGGACGCGTACGTCAAGGGCGTCGACTTCGACGCGAAGTCGGCGTACGACGCGGCCGTGAAGAACGCCACCGTCGTGCCGCCCTCCTCCGGGGTGGGCCGCAAGGGCATGGCGACCTCGCCGTTCCTCGGGTACACCAGCACCGACACCCACGAGGGCCTGTCCTGGGCGCTGGAGGGCTACCTCAACGACTACGGCATCGCGCGGATGGGCCAGGAGCTGTACCGCGAGACCGGCGAGAAGCGCTACAAGGAGGAGTCGGAGTACTTCCTCAACCGCGCCCAGGACTACGTGAACCTCTTCGACTCCGAGGCCGGCTTCTTCCAGGGCCGGAGCGCCGAGGGCGACTGGCGGGTGGAGTCCTCGAAGTACGACCCGCGGGTGTGGGGCCACGACTACACCGAGACCAACGGCTGGGGCTACGCCTTCACCGCCCCGCAGGACTCGCGCGGCCTCGCCAACCTCTACGGCGGCCGCTCCGGCCTCGCCGACAAGCTCGACGAGTACTTCTCCACCCCGGAGACCGCCTCGCCGGACTTCGTCGGCTCCTACGGCGGTGTCATCCACGAGATGACCGAGGCGCGGGACGTCCGGATGGGCATGTACGGGCACTCCAACCAGGTGGCCCACCACGCGATCTACATGTACGACGCGGCCGGGGAGCCCTGGAAGGCGCAGAAGAACGTCCGCGAGGTGCTGTCCCGCCTGTACACCGGCAGCGAGATCGGCCAGGGCTACCACGGCGACGAGGACAACGGCGAGCAGTCGGCCTGGTTCCTGTTCTCCTCGCTCGGCTTCTACCCGCTGGTGATGGGCAGCGGCGAATACGCCGTCGGCTCCCCGCTGTTCACCAAGGCGACCGTCCACCTGGAGAACGGCCGGGACCTGGTCGTCAAGGCGCCGAAGAACAGCGCGCGGAACGTGTACGTGCAGGGCCTGAAGGTCAACGGCAAGCCCTGGAAGTCGACTTCGCTGCCGCACGAGCTGCTCGCGAAGGGCGGGGTCCTGGAGTTCGACATGGGACCGCGGCCGTCGTCCTGGGGCACCGGCAAGAAGGCGGCGCCCGTCTCCCTCACCAGGGACGACCGGGTGCCGACGCCCCGGGCGGACGTGCTGAAGGGTGAGGGCGCCCTGTTCGACGACACCTCGGCGACCAACGCGGCGGTGACCGGCGTGGACCTGCCGACGGCGGAGCCCGCCAAGGCCGTCCAGTACACGCTGACCTCGGCGGACCGCACGAAGGCGCCGACCGGCTGGACCCTCCAGGGGTCCTCCGACGGCACCGAGTGGACGACGCTGGACCGGCGGGTGGACGAGTCCTTCACCTGGGACCGGCAGACCCGGGCGTTCTCGGTGCGCACACCGCGGACCTACGAGAAGTACCGGCTGGTCCTGGACGGCGAGGCGACCTTGTCGGAGGTCGAACTGCTCGCCCGATAGGGCCTGTTGCGGGGGCGGCGCCGGGCCGGCGTCTCCCCCGCTTCGCCGTCGCCGGAACCGGTCCCCGGAAAATCCCGACTGACAGATCGCCGTGGGCGTGCTTATGATGCCGCCGATGACGACCTTCGCCTCGCACCGATTGGGGGACTCGTTCACGCAAGGTGAGTGCTGATGGCAGCTCACTTCGCGAACGGGATTCCGCCCCGCCTGCTCATGTGGCTCCGCGTACGCGAGTACGCCGTGCCCCCGTCCATGATCGAGACCGCGACCGCACGCCGTGCGGCCGGGGACTGGGCCGGGGCCTGCGCCGCCGCCCGGATCGACCCCGATCTCGATCTGCGCGCCGTGCGCCACCGCCACGGCACCGAACTCACCGCCCGGCTCCGCACGGATCTGCGCCTGCTGGCACCTGATCTGCTGCGCTGGCACATGCCCAGGATCGCCCCCGACGGGCGGCTCCGGCCCGGCCTGACCCTCTCCCTGGCCCGCTACCGGCGCGCCGGTGACACTCCGCTGCACCTGGTGGTGCGGACCCCGCCGAACCGGGCGGACGCCGGGCAGCGGATGGCGCTGTCCCTGTGGGAGGAGTCCGGGCCGACGGCCGCCGGGCACCATCCGCACCCGCACCCCGACCGGCGCTTCCGGCTCGATCTGCACCGGCACCTGTGGGACCCGGCGCTCGGCGCGGACCTGGCGCGGCGCTGCGGTGCGCGGTCGGCCGGCTCACCCGTCGACGCCGGTCCCGACCTCGGCCTCGACCTCGATCCCGACTCCGGCTGGGCGGTGGGCCGTTGGGCCGCCGAGGCGGAGGTGCTGCTGCGCGCCGAGGGTCGGGCGCGCGGGGCCTTCACGGTACGGCTCGGCACGGGCCGGCACGCGGTGCTCGAACTCGTCGCCCCCGACGACGGCCATGTTCCGGTCTGCCGTCCGGTGCGGTGCGTACCGCCCGCGCAGGAGACGGCGGTGCTTCCGGTCCTGCCGGAGGCGGCGTCCCGGCTGCTGCCGGACCTGGAGCTGCTGCGCGCCGGGCTCGTCGACCCCTCGCGCCTCCATCCGCTCGTCGCCGCCGCTCTGGTGAGGGGTGACGGGCTCACGGAACCTGACGAAGTGCCCGATCCCGCACGGCTGTTCGGCGGGGGCGGGGATCCGCACCGGGTGGAGTGCCGGGGCGAGGTGCACCGGATCGCGCTGCGGGACGGGGTGCTCGCCGCCGTCGACCACGATCCGGCCCAACTGCGGCGCGAGGAACTGCTGGTGGCGCTCGGCGGGCCGCCGCTGCCCTGTCTGCGGGCGATCGACGCCGTCCACCGCAGCCCCGAGGCGCTGCCCGCGGTGCGGGAGCGGCTGGCCCACGGCGATGTCGCCGGGGCCCTGGCCGTGGTCGAGGGGCTGCTCGGGTCCGGGGCCGTCCTGCGCGAGGGGCCGCTCCGGGACGCGCTGGAGACGGCCGCGGCACGCCGGGTGGAGCACGGTCTCTACCGAGCGGGGCTGGTCGCCGGGCATCCCGGTGCCGGCGGTTCTGGTGGTTCCAGCGGTGCCGGCGGTGCCGGCGGTGCGCGCCGCCGTCCGCGGCTCGGGCGTCGTGCGCCCTTCCCGCTGGTGGCCAAGCGGGTCGGCCGGGCCCGGCCTCGCACCGGTCAGGCCCGCTGACCGGCCGAGCCCTTCCGCGCTCTCCTCTTGCCTTTCCTTCTTCGGACCGCTGTCCGAACCCTTCGAACTCCCCTGGTGATGCCATGACTTCCAGCACGCTCCTGCCCGTCGACCCGTTCCCGACCGCGTCCGCGACCGCTACCCCGACCACCAACCCGACCGCGCCCCCGACCGCGTCCCGGCTTTCCGTCGCCGACGACCTGCTGACGCTTCTACGGACCACCACCACCGAGCCCCGCCCCGACGACCAGCTCGACGCGCTCACCCTGGCGGTCTCGGCCGACCTGCCCGTCCTGCTGTGGGGCGAGCCGGGGATCGGCAAGACCGCGGCGCTCACCCAGCTCGCCGCCTCCCTGGACCTGCCGCTGACCACCGTGATCGCCAGCGTCCACGAACCGACCGACTTCTCCGGACTGCCCATCGTGGGCGACGACCCCGCCACCCTGGGCGTACCGATGGCGCCCCCGCAGTGGGCGGTGGACCTCGTCCGCGCCGGGAAGGGACTGCTCTTCCTCGACGAGCTGTCCACCGCCACCCCTGCCGTCCAGGCCGCGCTGCTCCGGGTGGTGCTGGAGCGCAGGGTCGGGGCCCTGCAACTCCCGCCGGGGATCAGGATCGTGGCCGCCGCCAACCCCCGGGCGTCGGCGGCGGACGGGTGGGAACTGAGCCCACCGCTCGCCAACCGGTTCGTGCACCTGTACTGGGTGCACGACAAGGACGTGGTCGTACGGGGCCTGGGCGGCGTCTGGCCCCGGGCCGAACTTCCGTCTCTAGACTCCGATTTGCTGCCGGACGCGGTGGCCTTCGCGCGGCGCGCGGTCTGCGGCTTCCTCGCGGCCCGGCCGACCCTGATCCACCGGCTGCCGAGCACCGAGGCCCGGCGCGGCGGTGCCTGGCCCTCGCCCCGCAGCTGGGAGACCGCGCTGACCCTGCTGGCCTTCGGTACGGCGGCCGGTGCCTCCCGGGAGGTGCTGGCCCTGCTGGTGCGGGGCGCGGTCGGTGACGGTGCCGGGCTCGAACTCCTCGCCCATCTCGACCGGATGGACCTGCCCGACCCGGAGTCGCTGCTGGCCGATCCGGGGGCGGCGGAGCTGCCCGAGCGCGGTGATCTGCGGCAGGCCGCACTGGAGGCGGTGGTGGCCGCGGTCGGGGCGCGCCCGGAACGGGACCGGTGGGAGGCGGGCTGGGCGGTGCTGGTGCGGGCCCTGGAGACGGGCGCCCCGGATCTACTGGTCGCCCCGGCCACGGCGCTGGCCTCGCTGCGGCGCGACGACTGGGAGGTGCCGGCGGCGGTGGAGCGGCTGGCCTCGGTCATCGGGCTCGCCGAGCGGGCGGAGCGGTCGGTGCGGCGGGTTGCCGCGGGTCGGGGCGCAGGGGCGCAGGTGGGCCGATGACGGGGGTGGGCGGGGCGCGGGTCGGGCGGTCGTCCCCGCGGCCGTATCCGATGGCGCCGCCTCCGCCGCCGCGGCCGGTGCGGGTGACCGTCCCGGCCGCCCCCACCGGTCCCTCCGGGCCGGAGAACCCGGCCGGACTCCGCCTCGACATGGAGAAGTTGATGGCCGCCCGGCTGCACGCGGTCAAGGTCCGCCCCTATCTCGCCGACGCGCTCTTCGCGCTGCATGTGGTCGAGGACCGGGCCGTTCCGACGATGGCCGTCGACGCGCACTGGCGCTGCTACGTCTCCCCCGGCTTCGTGGCCCGGACCCCGGTCGAGGAACTCGCGGGCGTCTGGGTGCACGAGGTCTCCCATCTGCTCCGCGACCACCACGGGCGGGGCGAGCGCTACGCCCGCGCCCACGAGGAGGGCGGGACGGGGGACGCCCGCTCCTCGCGGCTGGGCCGGCTGCGGCAGAACATCGCCGCGGACTTCGAGATCAACGACGACATCTACGGCGACGGGCTGCCCCGGCCCACCGGTGCGGTCCTCCCCTCCCTGTTGCGGCTGCCCACCGGACTGCTGATGGAGGAGTACCTGCGCACGGCCTCGCTGGACGGCCTGGCCGCGGAACTGGCCTGGCTGGACTGCGGCAGCGGTGCCGACGGGGAGCCTCGGCCGTGGGAGCTGGGGCCGGGCGGGGCGCACGGGCTGACCCGGCAGCAGCGGGACGCGGTCCGTTTCCGGGTCGCCGAGGGGATCAAGGGCCGGCGCGGCACGACCCCGGACGGCTGGCAGCGGTGGGCGGAGGAGGCGTTCCATCCGCCGCAGCCGTGGCGGCAGTTGCTGGGGGCGGCGGTGCGCTCGGCGGCGGGCGCGCCGGGGGTGGGCGAGAACCACACCTTCAGGCGGCCGTCCCGGCGGTCGGCCGCGCTGCCGGGGGTGGTGCTGCCGAGTCTGCGCCGTACGCCGCCGCGGGTGTGCGTGGTGATCGACACGTCGGGTTCGGTGAGCGACTCCGAACTGGGCGGCGCGCTGCTGGAGGTCGCGGCGATCGCGCGGGCGGTGGGCGGACGGCGGGACCTGGTCTCGGTGATCTCCTGCGATGCGGCGGCGGGGGTGGCGGTGCCGTTGTGCCGGGCCGAGAACATCGAGCTGATCGGGGGTGGGGGTACGGACCTGCGCTCGGGTTTCGCCCGGGCGCTGGCGGCCCGGCCCCGCCCGGACGTGATCGTGGCGTTCACCGACGGGCAGACGCCGTGGCCGTCGGCGCAGCCGCCCTGCCGGACGGTCGTCGGGCTCTTCCCCCGCCCGGCGGGCACCGCGGACGAGGACGACCCGGACTACGTCCCGGACACCCCGCCGGCATGGGCCCACGTCGTCGCAATCGGCTGAGCGGGTTGCCTGCTGGGTGCGGCCCGATGGGGGCTGGGCGCGCAGTTCCCCGCGCCCCTGGCGGCACTGCCAACACCGTTCGATTCGCAGCCCCGTCGACCCAGGCGGCCAGTGTGCGTTGCCTGTTGGGCGCGGGACGGTGGGGGCCGAGCGCGCAGTTCCCCGCGCCCCTGGCGGCACTGCCAACACCGTTCGATTCGCGGCCCCATCGGCGCAGGCGGCCAGTGTGCGTTGCGGTCCGGCCAGCTGGCCCGGCCGAACTGTGTGTACGTCACGCAAGCTGAGCGGAACCCACGGCGACCGGCACCAACAGCCCCGCCAAGGGGCGCGAGGAACTGCGCGCCCAGCCCCCACCAGGCCGCACCCAACACACAACCCACACCGACCACCCGCAAAACCAGCGGTGCCGGCAGCGCCGCCAGGGGCGCGGGGAACTGCGCGCCCAGCCCCCTCCGGGCCGCCCCCATCAGGTCACGGCCGCAAGGCCAGCGGCATCCGCGGTGCCGCCAGGGGCGCGCCCAGCCCCACCACCCCGCGCCCAACAGGCACCGCACCGGTGGGCGGGGCGGGAGCGGGTCCGGGCGGGTTCCGGTCCGACGCGGATGGGAGCGCTCCCACCCCGCTGGTCCGGAACCTAGCGCCATCGGACGGGGTTGTAAACGGCTCGAACGCCCCGTGCCGCTAGCTCGCCGAGCACGTCGCTACCGTGGGCGCCACCCCCGCCAGGGGGACACGGAGCGTGAACTCCGTGCGGCCGGGGCTGCTGTGCACGTCGAGGCGGCCGGCGTGGGCCGCGGTGATGGCCGTGGCGATGGCCAGTCCCAGGCCCGACCCGCTGTCGATGCCCGGTGTGCGGGAGCGCGAGACGTCGGCTCGGGTGAAGCGTTCGAAGACCGTGGGGAGGAGGGCGGGCGGAATCCCGGGACCGTTGTCCGTGACGCGGACGACGCAGTCGGTACCGCTCACCGTCACGGCGGCCACCACCCGGGTGCCCGCCGGCGTGTGCACCCGGGCGTTGGCCAGCAGGTTGCCCACCACCTGGTGGAGTCTGGCCTCGTCGCCCAGCACCACGGCCGGGGTGTCCAACTCCAGCCCCCAGTCGTGGCCGGCGCCCGCGGCCCGGGCGTCCCACACCACCTCGGCGACCAGCGCCGCCAGGTCCACCTCGGCGGACTCCAGCGGGCGCCCCTCGTCGAGGCGGGCCAGCAGCAGGAGGTCCTCGACCAGGCCGGTCATCCGGGCCGACTCGGAACGGACCCGACGCCAGGCCAGGACCGGCTCGATCCGGTCGGTGCCGCGGTTCATCAGCTCCGCGTAGCCCGCGATGGAGGCGAGCGGGGTACGCAGTTCGTGGCCGGCGTCGGCGAGGAAGCGGCGCATCCGCTCCTCGGTGCGGCGGCGTTCGGCCAGCGAGGACTCGACGTGCTCGATCATCCGGTTGAGCGCGGCGCCCACCTGGCCGGCCTCGCTGCCGGGGTCGGTGTCGCGGGCCGGGACACGGGTGAGGGCGCTGACCTCACCGCGGTCCAGCGGGGCGCGGGAGACCTCGACGGCGGTGGCGGCGACCCGGCCGAGCGGGCGCAGCTGACGCCGTATCACCACCGCGCAGGCGCAGCCGGCGACGGCCAGTCCGGCGGCTGCGACCGCGGCCTCGGCGACGACCATGCCGCCGATCATGTCCTGGACGTCGTCCATGGGCAGCCCGGTGAGGACCCGCACCCCGTCCTCGTCGAGCGCGGCGACCCGGTAGGTGCCGAGGCCGGGGACGGTGACGGTGTGCCGGGTGCCGTCGGTCCGGATGCCGTCCAGGGCGGCGCGCTGGGTGGTGGCGAGTTCCTCGGGGTCGGCGTCCTGGTGGACGAGGGCGGCGGCGAGGACGGTTCCGTCGGCGGCGAGCCGGGCGGCGAGCAGCCCGGCGGGCTGGCCGTTCTCGTGCAGGAAGCCGAGGCCGTCGGTGTCGTCGGGGTGGAGCGCGGCGCCGCCGAGGCTGCGTTCGGCCGCGTCGGCGACCCGGTCGTCGAGGTGGCCGAGGAGGGCGGCGCGCTGGACGAGGACGGTGGTGAGGGCCATCGCGGTGCAGACCACGACGAGGGTGGCGCTGATGAACAGCACCAGCCGGGCCCGGATGGAGCGGGTGCGCGGGCGCCGGGTCATCCGCCGTCAGCCCCCGCCCCAGCCCCAGCCCCAGCCCCAGCCCGGATGACGTAGCCGAGGCCGCGCACGGTGTGGATCATCGGGGCGCGGCCCTTGTCGATCTTCCGGCGCAGGCCGCAGACGTAGACCTCGACCAGGTTGCCGCCGCCGTCGAAGGAGCCGCTCCAGACGCGGTCCAGGATCTGGGCCTTGCTGAGGACCTGGCGCGGGTGGTCCAGGAGCAGGCCGAGGAGTTCGAACTCCTTGGCGGTGAGCCGGACGGGCCGGCCCGCGCGGTGCACCTCGCGGGTCTCACGGCTCATCACCAGGTCGCCGAGGACGCGTACGGAGTCCTCGCGGCGGGCGTGTTCGCCGCCGGCGCGGCGCAGCAGTCCGCGCAGCCGGAGGACGACCTCCTCCAGGGAGAAGGGTTTGGTGACGTAGTCGTCGGCGCCCGCCTCCAGTCCGTCGAGGCGGTGTTCGAGCGCGTCGCGGGCGGTGAGCATCAGCACGGGCAGGTCGGGCTGTTCCGCGCGCAGTCTGCGCAGGACCTGGAGGCCGTCGAGGTCGGGCAGCATGCCGTCCAGGACGACGGCGTGCGGGGCGCAGCCGCGGGCGAGCCTCAGCGCGCTGTGCCCGTCGGGCGCGGGGTGGGGCTGCCATCCCGCCTCGGTGACGGCCACGGACAGCAGTTCGAGCAGGCCGGGTTCGTCGTCGACGACGAGTACGCGCACCCGCCCGGTGCGGGACCCCCAATTACCAGACATGTCCCGATGCTGTCCCGCCCGGCTGAGGGACCGCTGTGTTCCACCTGGGCGGCACCCGTGGGCCGGGCCCGCGTCCGCCCCGGAACGCGGACGGGCCGCATCCCCGTCCTCGCGGAGGGGATGCGGCCCGGGTGCCCTGGGGCGCCGGAGACTAGCCGCGGATCAGGTTGCGCAGCACGTACTGCATGATGCCGCCGTTGCGGTAGTAGTCGGCCTCACCGGGGGTGTCGATGCGGACGACCGCGTCGAACTCGACGCCCGTGTCGGTGGTGACCTTGACCGTGCTCGGGGTGGTGCCCTCGTTGAGCTCCGTCACGCCGGCGATGGAGAAGGTCTCCTCGCCGGTCAGGCCGAGCGAGTCGGCGTTCTGGCCGGCCGGGAACTGCAGCGGCAGGACGCCCATGCCGATGAGGTTCGAGCGGTGGATGCGCTCGTACGACTCGGTGATGACGGCCTTGACGCCGAGGAGCGCGGTGCCCTTGGCGGCCCAGTCGCGGGACGAGCCGGAGCCGTACTCCTTGCCGCCCAGGATGACCAGCGGCACGCCGGCGGCCTGGTAGTTCTGCGAGGCGTCGTAGATGAACGACACCGGCGCGTCGGCCTGGGTGAAGTCGCGGGTGTAGCCGCCCTCGGTGCCCGGCGCGATCTGGTTGCGCAGGCGGATGTTGGCGAAGGTGCCGCGGATCATGACCTCGTGGTTGCCTCGGCGCGAGCCGTAGGAGTTGAAGTCACGACGCTCCACACCGTGCTCGGTGAGGTACTTGCCGGCCGGGGTGTCGGCCTTGATGGCGCCGGCCGGGGAGATGTGGTCGGTGGTGACCGAGTCGCCGAGCTTCGCGAGCACGCGGGCGCCCGTGATGTCGGTGACCGGGGTGGTCTCCATCGTCATGCCCTCGAAGTACGGGGGCTTGCGGACGTAGGTCGACTCCGCGTCCCACTCGAAGGTGTTGCCGGTCGGGATCGACAGGGCCTGCCACTGGGCGTCGCCCGCGAAGACGTCCTGGTAGGACTTGGCGAACATGTCCTCGCCGATGGCGTTGGCGACGACGTCGTTGACCTCGGCCTCGGAGGGCCAGATGTCCTTCAGGAAGACCGGGTTGCCCTCGGTGTCGGTGCCGAGCGCGTCCTTGGTGATGTCCACCTTCATGGACCCCGCGAGGGCGTACGCGACGACCAGCGGCGGGGAGGCCAGGTAGTTCATCTTGACGTCGGGGTTGATCCGGCCCTCGAAGTTCCGGTTGCCGGAGAGGACCGAGGTGACCGCGAGGTCGTGGTCGTTGACGGCCTTGGAGACCTCCTCCGGCAGCGGGCCGGAGTTGCCGATGCAGGTGGTGCAGCCGTAGCCGACGAGGTTGAAGCCGACCTTGTCGAGGTACGGGGTCAGGCCCGCCTTGTCGAAGTAGTCGGTGACGACCTTCGAGCCCGGGGCGAGGGTGGTCTTGACCCACGGCTTGCGGGTCAGGCCCTTCTCCACGGCCTTCTTCGCCACGAGCGCGGCGGCGACCATGACGTAGGGGTTCGAGGTGTTGGTGCAGGAGGTGATGGCCGCGACCGTCACCGCACCGTGGTCGATCTCGTACGTCGAGCCGTCGGGGGCGGTGACGGTGACCGGGTTCGACGGGGCGCCGTTGGGCGCGACGGCCGGGGCGTCGGAGGCCGGGAAGGACTCCTGGCCCGCCTCGTCGACGGTGTCGACGTAGTTGCGGACGTCCTGCTTGAACTGCTCGGCGGCGTTCGCGAGGACGATGCGGTCCTGCGGGCGCTTCGGGCCGGCGATGGAGGGGACGACCGTGGAGAGGTCCAGCTCCAGCTTCTCGGAGAAGTCCGGCTCGGCCTTCGGGTCCAGCCAGAGGCCCTGCTCCTTGGCGTACGCCTCGACGAGCGCGACCTGCTGCTCGGAGCGGCCGGTGAGCTTGAGGTAGTTCAGGGTCTCGTCGTCGATCGGGAAGACCGCGGCGGTGGAGCCGAACTCCGGCGACATGTTGCCGATGGTGGCGCGGTTGGCGAGGCTCGTGGCCGCCACACCCTCGCCGTAGAACTCGACGAACTTGCCGACGACGCCGTGCTTGCGCAGCATCTCGGTGATCGTGAGCACGAGGTCGGTGGCGGTGGTGCCGGGGGTCAGCTCACCGGTCAGCTTGAAGCCGACGACGCGCGGGATGAGCATGGAGACCGGCTGGCCGAGCATCGCGGCCTCGGCCTCGATGCCGCCGACGCCCCAGCCGAGCACACCGAGGCCGTTGACCATCGTGGTGTGCGAGTCGGTGCCGACGAGCGTGTCGGGGTACGCCTGGCCGTTGCGGACCATGACCGTACGCGCCAGGTGCTCGATGTTCACCTGGTGGACGATGCCGGTGCCCGGGGGTACGACCTTGAAGTCGTCGAAGGCGGTCTGGCCCCAGCGCAGGAACTGGTAGCGCTCCTTGTTGCGGCCGTACTCCAGCTCGACGTTCTGGGCGAACGCGTCGTGGGTGCCGAACTTGTCGGCGATGACGGAGTGGTCGATGACCATCTCGGCCGGGGAGAGCGGGTTGACCTTCGCCGGGTCACCGCCGAGCGCCTTGACGGCCTCGCGCATGGTGGCGAGGTCCACGACGCAGGGGACGCCGGTGAAGTCCTGCATGATCACGCGGGCGGGCGTGAACTGGATCTCCTCCGAGGGCTGGGCCTGCGAGTCCCAGCCGCCGAGGGCGCGGATGTGGTCGGCGGTGATGTTCGCGCCGTCCTCCGTGCGGAGCAGGTTCTCCAGCAGGACCTTGAGGCTGTACGGAAGGCGGGCCGAGCCTTCCACCTTGTCCAGCCGGAAGATCTCGTACGACTCGTCGCCCACCTGCAGCGTGCTGCGGGCGTCGAAGCTGTTCGCCGACACGACAGTCTCCTTCTTTGATGTGCGCGTTCCCACCGCATCCTGCCGCCACGACGACTTGTCCGATCGGCTGAGGTAAGGCTAAGTTAGGTAACCCTTACTAGCCTGGCGGCTGCGGTACGCCTCGGCAGATATCTCGATGTCGAGATAACTCTAGTACATGGGGCCGGGATGGTCATGCCCGGCCTCCCTGTGATGTCCTTCTCCGACCATGAAGCGAGGCGATTTCCACCGGCACGCCAGGGGCTGGACCCGCTGGGTCCCGCTGCCGACGAACACGTGGACGACCCTGAGTCCCGGGCGCGCCCCCCTGCGCTCACCCCTGCTCGGCGACGCCGACCTGGCCCGCGCCGCCTGGACCGCCGGCCACCTGCCCGAACTCTTCGCCGCGCTCCGGCACGCGGTCTGCGCCCACCTCGGGAGCTTCCCCGAACGGCTCGACGTACGCACGGTGCACGTCCACCCCGTGGCGCGGGACGGCATCCCCTACGTCGGCGTCGAACTGCGCGACCTCGGCGTCATCCTGCACGGCAGACGCGTGGTGGACCTCGGCGGGCCGGAGCTGGCCACCCGGCTCTCCACCGCCGAACAGGACGCCGCCGACCGGCGGACCGGACTGGACGAGGCGCTCCTCGGCCACTGGAGCAGCATCCCGATGGACTACGGCGTGATGGAGTCCTCGGAGCTCGAACTGCGCGCCAACGGCCAGGGCTGGAGCAAGCTGGCGACCGTCCTCGGGGAGCACGTCACCCGGCTGACCTGGCGCTGCCCGGAGCCGGGGACGCTGGAGCTGCGGACGGCCGACGGGGAGGCGTCGCGGCATGCCTACGTGGTCACCGGCGACCCGGTGCCGACGGTCGCCTTCGACGAACCGGTCGAGTTCTGCCATCAGTTCGGCCGCTCGGGGTAAGCGGGGAGCATCGGCGCCACGGGCGCACGAACCGCGACAGGAGGAACCGATGCCCCTCACCTTCCGCAAGAGTTTCCGCATCCTTCCCGGGGTCCGGCTGAACATCAACAAGCGCTCCTGGTCCATCACCACCGGCGGCAAGCACGGACCGAAGCGCACCCACAGCAGCACCGGACGTCGTACGACATCAATGGATTTGCCCGGACCTTTCGGATGGCGTCGTACCCGTACCGCCAAGCGGCGTTGACGGGGCATCACCCGAACGGACCCCTCAAGAGGCGCCATCTCATATCTGAGATAGCCTCAACCCCATGGCAGACGACTACCTCGTACGCATCGGCAAGCTCATCCGTGACGCCCGGCAACACCGTGGCTGGACACAGACGCAGCTGGCCGAGGCGCTCGGCACCTCCCAGAGCGCCGTCAACCGGATCGAGCGCGGCAACCAGAACATCAGCCTTGAGATGATCGCCCGGATCGGTGAGGCCCTGGACAGCGAAATCGTCTCGCTGGGCTACGCGGGTCCGATGCATCTGAGGGTGGTGGGCGGCCGCCGGCTGTCCGGCGCGATCGACGTCAAGACGAGCAAGAACGCCTGTGTCGCACTGCTGTGCGCCTCCCTGCTCAACAAGGGGCGCACGGTGCTGCGCCGGGTCGCCCGCATCGAGGAGGTCTACCGCCTGCTGGAGGTCCTCCAGTCCATCGGCGTGCGCACCCGCTGGATCAACGACGGCACCGACCTGGAACTGGTGCCGCCGGCCGAGCTGGACATCGACGCCATCGACGCCGAGGCCGCCGTCCGCACCCGCTCCATCATCATGTTCCTCGGCCCGCTGCTGCACCGCGTGGACAGCTTCAAGCTGCCCTACGCCGGCGGCTGCGACCTCGGCACGCGCACCATCGAGCCGCACATGATCGCGCTGCGCCGGTTCGGCCTGGACATCGCGGCGACCGAGGGCCTCTACCACGCCCAGGTGGACCGCGCGATCACGCCCGACCGCCCGATCGTGCTGACCGAGCGCGGGGACACCGTCACCGAGAACGCGCTGCTGGCCGCCGCCCGGCACGACGGCGTCACGGTCATCCGCAACGCCTCCTCCAACTACATGGTCCAGGACCTGTGCTTCTTCCTGGAGGCCCTGGGCGTGCGGGTCGAGGGCATCGGCACCACCACGCTGACCGTGCACGGCGTGCCGACCATCGACGTGGACGTCGACTACTCCCCCTCCGAGGACCCGGTCGAGGCGATGAGCCTGCTGGCCGCCGCCGTGGTCACGGAGTCGGAGCTGACGGTGCGCCGGGTGCCCATCGAGTTCCTGGAGATCGAGCTGGCGGTCCTGGAGGAGATGGGCCTCGACCACGACCGCACCCCCGAGTACGTCGCCGACAACGGCCGTACCCGCCTGGTGGACCTCACCGTCCGCCCCTCCAAGCTCGAAGCCCCGATCGACAAGATCCACCCCATGCCCTTCCCGGGCCTGAACATCGACAACGTCCCCTTCTTCGCGGCGATCGCCGCCGTCGCCTCGGGCAAGACCCTCATCCACGACTGGGTCTACGACAACCGCGCGATCTACCTCACCGACCTCAACCGCCTCGGCGGCCGCCTCCAGCTCCTCGACCCGCACCGGGTCCTGGTGGAGGGCCCCACCCGCTGGCGCGCCGCGGAGATGATGTGCCCGCCGGCCCTGCGCCCCGCAGTGGTCGTCCTGCTGGCGATGATGGCGGCCGAGGGCACGTCGGTGCTCCGCAACGTGTACGTCATCAACCGCGGCTACGAGGACCTCGCGGAGCGCCTGAACTCGATCGGCGCGCAGATCGAGATCTTCCGGGACATCTGAGGCCCGTTCGGTAGGGTCGCCGCGTGCGGGTGAGCGGACGTGTGCGAGCGGGAGGTGCCCTCGGGCAGCTCCTGCTCGTCGTCGTGCTCGCGCTCGGGGTGTTCGTGATGCACACCCTGGGGCACCCCGAGGACTCCTCGCACTCCGGGGCGGGGGGCGTCTCGCACACGGCACCGATGGAGCACCCCGCGGAGGGGGCGTCCACTCATGAGCCCTCTCTGCCGATGGACATGGCCTCGCTGTGTGTGGCCGTGCTTCTCGGTGGCTGGGTGCTCGGCGCGCTGCTGAGGTCTGCGTTCGGCCGGCATCCGGACGGGGCGGCGCGGCTGCTCGCGCAGGTCGCCGCGGTGCCGAGACCCCGGCCCCCGCCGCGCGGCCCCACTCTCACCCTGCTGTCGGTTCTGCGGCAATAGGCCGAAATCCACCACGGGCGCGAGCCCGTGACTCGGCATGCCTGCGAAGCAAGAACGAACCGACACGAAAAGGTGAGTATCACCATGAATACAGTCAAGCGCGGCCTTGTGGCCGCCGGTCTCGTCGCCGGGGTCCTTCTCGTCTCCGCCTGTGGGGGCGAATCCCACGAGGGCGCGGCCGGAATGGACCACGGCGGCTCGGCGTCGGCACCGGCTCCGGACGGCGGCTTCAACGACGCGGACGTCGCCTTCGCGCAGATGATGATCCCGCATCACGAACAGGCCCTGGAGATGGCCGAGCTGGCCGACGGGCGGGCCGCGGACCCGGAGGTCGAGGAACTCGCCGGGAAGATCGAGCGGGCCCAGGACCCCGAGATCGAGACGATGCGGGGCTGGCTGAAGAGCTGGAAGCAGCCGACCTCGGCCGCGTCGATGCCGGGCATGGACCACGGCTCGGGGCACGGCTCGGGGCACGGCGGTGACGGGATGATGTCCGCCTCGGACATGGCGGAGTTGAAGGGGCTCAAGGGCGCCGCGTTCGACCGGGCCTTCGCCGAGATGATGATCGAGCACCACGACGGTGCGATCGCGATGGCCGAGGACCTGCGCCGGGACGGCGAGAACGCCGACGCCAAGAGGCTCGCCGCCGCCGTCGTGAAGGGGCAGTCCGCCGAGGTCGAGCAGCTGCGCGACCTCCTCGACCGGCTCTGAGCGGTCCGGGCCGGAGGGGTGTGCACCCCTCCGGCCCGGCCACTGTCAGCCCTCGACGAGGGTGACGTCCTGCTGACCGGTCGCGTGGATGGCCGGCAGCGGCAGGCCCGCGCTGGAGTCCAGTTCCATGACGGTCGCCTCGACCCGGACCCGGCCCGGCTCGAAGGCGCCCCCGCCCGGCCTGCCGGTGTTCTCCCAGCGGTGCTCCATGCCGTCGCAGCGGGCCGGGGTGCCGCCGAGCCCGTGGCGGACGGAGGAATCCGCCGCGCCGACCGAGGAGCTGACGAAGACCGGGCCCGCACCCCCGGTGCAGCGGTAGGTGCCGGAGAGGGTGATCGTGCCGTCGGCGGCGATCCTGCCCGTGGGGTCCACGGTGACCGTCTCGTGGGAAGTGGCGCCGGCGGGGGTGGCGAGGAGGAGAAGCAGGGCGGAGCCGAGGGCGACGCCGAGGGAGGTGCGAACGGGCACGGGAAACCTTCCGGAGGAACGGGACTCGGGGCCTCCACCAGTACCGGGCGGGCCCGCCCGCGCGTGTGATCGTCACTCCTTCGGTGGCGAGTTGGCGTCGGGCGTCCGCGGAACGTCAGGGAGTTGTCCCCGTGTTGTCACGCTCACGGCTGGCCCGTGGCGGTTCGTTCACGGCAGGAGCATGGTCGGTCCATCGGAACAATCCTCAACGTGGAGGTGCGCCATGGGTGCCCACCGGTCTTCGTGTTCCCTCCCCGGCACGCACGCTCCCCGGGTCGTCGCCGCCCACCCGGAGCAGGGGTGGAGTCTGCTGTGCGACGGCACGATCGTCTTCGACGACTCCGGTGAGCTGCTGCCCGACGGGCGGGTCGTGACGCCGCATCGGGCGGTGGTGAGCGGGCTGACGACGGCTGCCTGAACTCCCTTACTTAGATAGCGAGTTACGGCAGTACCGCGAAGCCGTCCAGTTCCACCATCGCCGGTTCGTCCCAGAGTCGTACGACCTCCACGACCGCCATCGCCGGGTAGTCCCGGCCGGCCAGTCGCCGCCAGATGCGGCCCAGTTGGGGCGCGTCGGCCCGGTACCGCGCGATGTCCGTGGCGTAGACCGTGACCCGGGCCAGCTCGGCCGGGGTGCCGCCGGCCGCGCGCAGGGCGGTGAGCAGGTTGGCCAGCGCCCTCTCGAACTGTTCCGGGAGGGTGTCGCCCACGATCTTCCCGTCCTCGTCCAGGGCCGTCTGGCCCGCCAGGAATACCAGTCGCCCGCCGGTGGCGACCACCGCGTGGGAGAAACCCGTGGCCGGGGACAGTTCCGGCGGGTCCACTCGCTCCACGGTCATGTGCGGGCCTCCGGGGTCATGTGCGGGCCTTCAAGGAGCATGCGCGGGCCGCCTTCAGGGTCGTGTGCGGGCCTTCAGGGTTCATGTGCCGGCCTCCAGTGCGGCGTACAACTCCTTCGCGATGATGCCCCGTTGGACCTCGCTCGCACCTTCGTAGACACGCGGGGCGCGGACCTCGCGGTAGAGGTGCTCCAGCGGATGGCCGCGGCGCAGGGCACGGGCCCCGTGGAGTTGTACGGCGCGGTCGACGACGTACTGGGCGGTCTCGGTGGCGAGGAGTTTCGCCATCGCCGAGCGCAGCGGGACGTCCGGGGCGCCCTCGTCGTACGCCGTCGCCGCCGCGTGGACCATCAGCCGGGCCGCCTCGACGCGCAGGGCCATCTCGGCGACCTCGTGGGCGACGGTCTGGAGGTCCTTCAGCTTGCCGCCGAACGCGTCCCGTCGGCCGGTGTGGACGAGGGTGGCGTCCAGGGCGGCCCGGGCCATGCCGACGGCGAAGGCGCCGACGCTCGGGCGGAACAGGTTCAGGGTGCCCATGGCGACCCGGAAGCCCCGGTCGGGTTCGCCGAGGACGTCGGCGGCGGTCACCGGGACCGCGTCGAAGTCGAGGGTGCCGATGGGGTGCGGGGAGAGCATGTCCAGGGGGGCACCGGTGA
Organism: Streptomyces sp. NPDC000983; assembly: GCF_040299205.1. Taxonomy (NCBI): domain Bacteria; kingdom Bacillati; phylum Actinomycetota; class Actinomycetes; order Kitasatosporales; family Streptomycetaceae; genus Streptomyces; species Streptomyces sp. NPDC000983. The sequence continues at coordinate 102,145 of NZ_JBEPBM010000029.1, forward strand.
GCCCGGAGCGGTCGGCGGGGACCAGGAACGCGGTCACCCCGCGGGCGCCGGCGCCGGGGGTGGTGCGGGCGAAGACGGTGTAGAAGTCGGCCTCGGGGGCGTTGGAGATCCACGCCTTCTCGCCGGTGAGCCGCCAGCCGCCGGTGCCGTCCGTGCCGTCGGGTTCGGCGGCCAGGGCGAGGGCCGCCGCGTCGGAGCCCGCCCCGGGCTCGCTGAGCGCGAACGCGGCGACCAGCGTGCCCGCGCCGACCCCGGGCAGCCAGCGCTCGCGCTGGGCCGGGGTGCCGTGGGCGTGCACGGGGTGGGCGCCCAGGCCCTGGAGTGCGAGCGCGGTCTCCGCCTCCGTACAGGCGTGGGCGAGGGACTCCCGCATCAGGCACAGGTCCAGGGCGCCGGAGGTGAACAGCCGGGGCAGCAGGCCGAGGCGGCCCAGTTCGGCGACGAGCGGGCGGTTGACCCGGCCCGGCTCGCCCTTCTCGGCGAGCGGGGCGAGCCTCTCGGCGGCCAGTCGCCGCAGTTCGGCACACCAGGCGAGCTGTTCCGGTTCGAGTGAGAATGCGGGCATCGCCGTCCTCTCTCCCCGCGCCCGTCCGGGGCGGCCGCGGAGCCACTCCCCGACGGTATCGCGCACAGTTGACTGCCGTCACCAACACGATACGCTCGTCGGGCGAGACGACAGGCCCTAGGAAGCCCACGAGGCATAGGGGGCGCAACGCATGTACCTCTCGGCGCATCGCGACACCTTCACGCGCGACCATCTCCCACCGTCCGAGGAGTGGCCCGAACTCAGCTTCGACCTGCCGGAGCTGCACTACCCCGAACGGCTGAACTGCGCCGAGGAGCTGCTCACCGGCCCGCCGGACGACCGCCCCGCGTTCCGCACGGCCGCAGGCATCTGGAGCTACGGCGAGCTGCGCGCCCGGGTCGACCGGCTGGCGCATCTGCTCACCGGCGACCTCGGGGTCGTCCCGGGCAACCGGGTGCTGCTGCGCGGCCCGACCGGCCCCTGGCTCGCGGCCTGCTGGCTGGCGGTGCTGAAGGCGGGCGCGGTCGCGGTGACCGTGCTGGCCCAGCAGCGCCCGCACGAGCTGCGCACGATCTGCGAGATGGCCGAGGTGAGCCACGCCCTGTGCGACATCCGCGCGGTGGACGACCTGGTCAAGGCGGAGACGCCCGGGCTGCGGATCGCCACCTACGGCGGTGACGCCCCGGACGACCTGCTGAACCGGACCGCGCCCGGCACCCCGTACACCGCGGTGGGCACCGCCTGCGACGACGTGGCGCTGATCGCGTTCACCTCGGGGACCACCGGACGGCCCAAGGGGTGCATGCACTTCCACCGGGACGTGCTGGCGGTGGCCGACACCTTCTCCCGGTACGTGCTGCGACCGGAGGCCGACGACGTCTTCGCGGGGAGTCCGCCGCTCGGCTTCACCTTCGGGCTCGGCGGGCTCGTCGTCTTCCCGCTGCGCGCCGGGGCCAGCGCCCTGCTGCTCGAACAGGCCGGTCCCCGGCAGCTGTTGCCGTCGATCGCCGAGCACCGGGTGACCGTGCTGTTCACCGCGCCGACCGCCTACCGCGCGATGCTCGACGAGCTGGACGGGCACGACGTCTCCAGCCTGCGCCGCTGCGTCTCGGCCGGGGAGAACCTGCCCGCGGCCACCTGGCACGCCTGGCGGGAGCGGACCGGGCTCGGCATCATCAACGGCATCGGCGCCACCGAGCTGCTGCACATCTTCGTCTCCGCCGCCGACGAGCACATCCGGCCCGGCACGACCGGGGTGCCGGTGCCGGGCTGGCAGGCGCGCGTGGTCGACGCCGAGGGCCGGGAGAGGCCCGACGGGCAGCCGGGGCTGCTCGCGGTGCGCGGCCCGGTCGGCTGCCGCTATCTCGCCGACCCCCGGCAGCGCGAGTACGTCCGCGGCGGCTGGAACATCACCGGTGACACCTACGTCCGGGAGAGTGACGGCTACTTCCGGTACGTCGCCCGCGCGGACGACATGATCATCTCGGCCGGGTACAACATCGCCGGCCCCGAGGTCGAGGAGGCGCTGCTGCGCCACCCGGACGTGCTGGAGACCGCGGTCGTGGGCCGCCCCGACGCGGCGCGCGGCCAGGTCGTGCTGGCGTTCACGGTGCTCAGACCGGGCGCCCGGCGGGACGCGGAGGTGCTGCGCGCCTTCGTGAAGCAGGAGTTGGCGCCCTACAAGTGCCCGCGCGAGATCGTGTTCCTGGACGCCCTGCCGCGCACCGCGACCGGCAAGCTCCAGCGGTTCAAGCTGCGGCTGGCGGCCGACGCCGGGGGTGACCGGCAGTGACGCCGACGACCTAAGATGATCAACGTGTCCGACCAGCATGCTCCGCGGTCTCTGATCGTCACGCTCTACGGCGCCTACGGCCGCCATGTGCCCGGCCCGGTGCCCGTCGCCGAGCTGATCCGGCTGCTGGCCGCGGTCGGCGTGGACGCTCCGTCCGTGCGTTCGTCGGTGTCCCGGCTGAAGAGACGCGGACTGCTCGTGCCGGCCCGCACCGAGCAGGGCGCGGCCGGCTACGAACTGTCCCCCGACGCACGCCAGTTGCTCGACGACGGCGACCGGCGCGTCTACGCCACCGCACCTCCCGAGGACGAGGGCTGGGTGCTCGCGGTGTTCTCCGTGCCGGAGTCGGAGCGGCAGAAGCGGCACGTCCTGCGCTCCCGGCTGGCGGGCCTGGGCTTCGGGACGGCCGCGCCCGGCGTGTGGATCGCTCCCGCGCGGCTGTACGAGGAGACCCGGCACACCCTGGCGCGGCTGCGGCTGGAGGCGTACGTGGACTTCTTCCGCGGCGAGCACCTCGGCTTCGCGCCGACCGTGGAGGCCGTCGACCGCTGGTGGGACCTGGCCGCCGTCGCCAAGGAGCACGAGGCGTTCCTCGACCGTCACGCGCCCGTGCTGCACGACTGGGAGCGGCGCGCGGACACCCCCGCCGAGGAGGCGTACCGCGACTATCTCCTCGCCCTGGACTCCTGGCGCCACCTCCCCTACGTCGACCCCGGGCTGCCCGCCCGGCTGCTCCCCGAGGACTGGCCGGGCGCGCGTTCGGCCGCGGTGTTCCGGGCGCTGCACGAGCGGCTGAGGGACGCGGGGGCGGCGTTCGCGGGACTGACGGCGCCCGATCCCTCGGCGTGATCCCGATGCCTGGTCCGGGTGCCCGGCCCCGGTGCCTGGTCCGGGTGCCTGGTCCCGGTGCCTGGCCCGGCAGCGTGATCCCGGTGCCTCATCCCTCCGCGTGACCCTCGACGCGGGCCCTTGTGATGCCCCTCACAACCCGGGCCACTCAGAGAACCCTCAGCCTCCTCCGTCACTCTTCTCAGATTTCTCACCTAGCGTGCGTCGCGTTGTAGGCCAGGTAAGAAAACAGAGGACTGTTGCGCATGACCACGACGGCAAGGGCTCAGGGAGCCACCATCTGGCTCACCGGGCTGCCGAGCGCGGGCAAGACGACGATCGCCCGCCTGCTCGGTGACCGGCTGAAGGCCGGGGGACATCGCGTCGAGGTCCTCGACGGCGACGAGATACGCCGGTTCCTCTCCGCGGGGCTCGGCTTCTCCAAGGAGGACCGCAACACCAACGTGCAGCGCATCGGGCTGGTCTCCGAGGTGCTGGCCCGCAACGGGGTGCTGTCCGTGGTGCCCGTGATCGCGCCCTACGCCGAAAGCCGCGAGGCCGTGCGCGGGCGGCATCTGAGGAGCGGTGCGCCGTACTTCGAGGTGCATGTGGCCACCCCGGTCGAGGTGTGCAGCGAGCGTGACGTCAAGGGCCTGTACGCCCGGCAGGCCGCGGGCCAACTGGCCGGGCTGACCGGCGTCGACGATCCGTACGAGCCGCCGGTGGACCCGGATCTGGTGCTGCGGACCCAGGAGCAGAGCCCGGACGAGTCGGCGGACGCGGTGTACGCGCTGCTGGCGGAGCGGGGGCTGGTGTGAGTTCCGCGCTCTCGCATCTGGACTCGTTGGAGTCCGAGGCGGTGCACATCTTCCGCGAGGTGGCGGGCGAGTTCGAACGGCCGATGATCCTCTTCTCCGGCGGCAAGGACTCCATCGTCATGCTCCACCTCGCCCTGAAGGCGTTCGCCCCCGCCCCGGTCCCCTTCACGCTCCTGCACGTCGACACCGGACACAACTTCCCCGAGGTCCTCGACTACCGCGACCGCGCCGTCGCCCGCCACCAACTGCGCCTGCACATCGCCTCCGTCCAGGACTACATCGACCGCGGCACCCTCAAGGAACGCCCCGACGGCACCCGCAACCCCCTCCAGACCCTCCCGCTGACGGAGAAGATCCAGGCCGAACGCTTCGACGCCGTCTTCGGCGGCGGACGCCGCGACGAGGAGAAGGCCCGCGCCAAGGAACGCGTCTTCTCCCTGCGCGACGAGTTCTCCCAGTGGGACCCCCGCCGCCAGCGCCCCGAACTGTGGAACCTCTACAACGGCCGCCACGCCCCCGGCGAACACGTCCGCGTCTTCCCCCTCTCCAACTGGACCGAACTCGACGTCTGGCAGTACATCGCCCGCGAGAACATCGAACTCCCCCAGATCTACTTCGCGCACGAGCGTGAGGTGTTCGCGCGCAGCGGCATGTGGCTGACGGCGGGCGAGTGGGGCGGCCCGAAGGCGGGCGAGACGGTG
>NZ_JBEPBM010000030.1:0-97750 GCF_040299205.1 Streptomyces sp. NPDC000983
ATAAACCCCACCCAAAAAACCACCTCCCACCCCCCCCCCCCGCTCCCCGGCCCGCGGGCGGCCCCCGCGGCGCCCCCCCCCCGCGGCCCCCCCCCCCCGGCCCGGTCAGTGCGGCAGCGTCGCCGGGCTGCCGCCGTTGGCCTCGTAGCCGGCGACCGCCAGCGCCCGGTACACGGCGAACTCGGCCGCCGGATCCGGGGAGAGCGTCCACGGCAGGGCGCCGACATGGCCGTCGACGTGTATCAGCTCGGTCATGGCCTCGGCCCAGCGCTCGGCGCGGACCAGGAAGAACACCAGCAGATGGCGAACGTGCGCCAGCATCGGGTCGTCGGCGCGCGCCGAGTGCACCGCGTGCAGCGCGCCGTGCATCGCCTTGGTCACGACCTCGCTCTGGTAGAAGGCGCTGACCAGGTTGACCTCGGGCAGATGCTCGAACACCGCGAACAGCGGCATCGCGGCCAGCAGCGAACCCCGCGGGGCGCGCGCCGCGGCGGCCTCGGCGAAGCCGTACGCCTGCTCCCGCGAGCCGTGCCACTTCTCGCACCAGTAGTGCAGCGCCGCCAGATGCGCGCCCATGTGGTTCGGGGCGCGGTCCAGGATCTTCAGCCAGACCTGCTCGAACTCCGGCTGGGAGTACGCCAGCCCGCGGGCCACCGACAGCTCCACGATGTACGGGATCGGGTCGCCCGGCGCCAGCAGCGCCGCCTCGCCGCAGGCCGCCCGCGCCTCCTCCATGATGATCCGGAACGCGTCCGTGCCCGGCACCGCCGTACGCCACGCCTGCTGCACCAGGAACTCCGCGTGCACCGCCGCACCGCCCGCGTCCTTCGGCTGCTCGGTCCGCCACACCCGCAGCCACTGCCCGCCGGGGCTGTCACTCACCCCCCCGGGCCGCTGCGCGAGCTCCAGCGAGGCCGCGCCGGCGAAGGCCTGCACCCGCTGCCAGCGCCGCTCGCCCTCACCCTCGGTGCCCGCGAGGAGCTGCGCGGCCGCCCGGTAGTCCTGGCTGCGCTGCACCAGGTCCAGCACGTCCAGCAGGTCCTGGTCGGGGCCGGGCATGCGGACGTCCAGCTCCTCCTGCCGTGCGAAGCCGTAGTTCGCGGGGTCCGCCGCGTCCGGGTGGCCCGGCGGGACCTGCTCGATCATGCCCCGCCGGCGCCGCATGAACGGCAGCACCACAAAGCCGATCATGAGCAGTGCCATCAGGACGAAGAGAATCTCCATGACACAAGCGTTCCAGACGGCAGTGACAATTGGCCAACCCGGTCCGCGGCCTGTGGACAACTCCTCCGGACCCCGCGCAGCCGTCGGCCGCGTCCGTCATCACGGCCGTCGGCGCACTACGCTCGTGAACCATGAGCGACAGGCACATCAGTCAGCACTTCGAGACGCTCGCCATCCACGCGGGCAACACGGCGGACCCCCTCACCGGCGCGGTCGTGCCGCCGATCTACCAGGTCTCGACCTACAAGCAGGACGGCGTCGGCGGCCTGCGCGGCGGCTACGAGTACAGCCGCAGCGCCAACCCCACCAGGACCGCCCTGGAGGAGAACCTCGCAGCCCTGGAGGGCGGCCGGCGCGGCCTGGCGTTCGCGTCCGGGCTCGCCGCCGAGGACTGCCTGTTGCGTACGCTGCTCAGCCCCGGCGACCACGTGGTGATCCCGAACGACGCGTACGGCGGCACGTTCCGGCTCTTCGCCAAGGTCGTCGCCCGCTGGGGCGTGGAGTGGTCCGTCGCCGACACCAGCGACCCCTCCGCCGTACGCGCGGCCATCACCCCGAAGACCAAGGCCGTATGGGTGGAGACCCCCTCCAACCCGCTGCTCGGCATCACCGACATCGCCGCCGTCGCGCAGATCGCCCGGGACGCGGGCGCGCGGCTCGTCGTCGACAACACCTTCGCCACGCCCTACCTCCAGCAGCCGCTCTCGCTCGGCGCCGACGTCGTCGTGCACTCCCTGACCAAGTACATGGGCGGCCACTCCGACGTCGTCGGCGGCGCCCTGGTCGTCGGCGACGAGAGCCTCGGCGAGGAACTGGCCTACCACCAGAACGCCATGGGCGCCGTCGCCGGGCCCTTCGACTCCTGGCTGGTGCTGCGCGGCACCAAGACGCTGTCGGTGCGCATGGACCGGCACAGCGAGAACGCCACCAAGGTCGCCGACATGCTCTCCCGGCACGCGCGCGTGACGAAGGTGCTCTACCCGGGCCTGCCCGAGCACCCCGGTCACGAGGTGGCCGCCAAGCAGATGCGCGCCTTCGGCGGCATGGTCTCCTTCCAGGTAGACGGCGGCGAGGAGGCGGCCGTCGAGGTCTGCAACCGCGCCAAGGTGTTCACCCTCGGTGAGTCCCTCGGCGGCGTCGAGTCGCTGATCGAGCACCCGGGCCGCATGACCCACGCGTCGGTCGCCGGCTCCGCCCTGGAGGTCCCCGCCGACCTGGTCCGCCTGTCCGTCGGCATCGAGAACGTGGAGGACCTCCTGGAGGATCTCCAGCAGGCGCTCGGCTAGAGCGACATCACCAACCGGTGAGCGGTGGAGTCGTCTCCGACGGCGGCTCCACCCACGGCTGCACGGTCAGCGCCCACACCGTGAACACCACCACCGCCACGAACCCCAGCAGCCACATCAGCCGCCGTAGGGCACGCCGCCGCCGCAGCATTCGGCCACCCCGCCGGACCGCCTCCGCATGCAGATCGGGCGGTACGACGGGCCCGGTGCGCTCCATGATCCGCCGCGCCGCGGCCTCCCGCTCGCTCCGGCTCACGACGCGGCCGCCCTCGCCCGGACCACGGCGGGCGCCGGCCCGCGCGGCGGATGCAGCAACGTCGCCGTCGCCCGGTCGCAGATCGTCCGCACCCGCTCCAGGGGCAGCCCGAGCAGCGCCGCCGTCTGCTCCTCGGCGATCCCCTCGAACAGTCTGAGGACCAGGATCAGCCGCTCCTGCGGGCCGAGCACGGCCAGCACGCTGTCGGCGTGCGGGCGGGCCCGGCCGAGGCCGCCGTACTGATGCCACGCGCCGTGCGCGAAGCGGGTGGCCAGATACCGGCGGGTGCGGTCGTAGGGGTCCTCCCCGCGCAGCCGGTCCCAGTCGGCGTAAGTATGGGCCAGCGCCAGCGCCAGCAGGCGCCGCGCGCGCGGGTTGTCGGCCGGCGACTCCGCCGTCAACAGCGTGGCGGTGCTCAGCAGCCGGCCCGCCGCGCCCGCGACGAACGCCTCGAACTCCCTGGCCCGCCGGGCGTCCTGGGACGCATGCCGTTCCCGCACCGCGCCTCCCGCCTGAGAGCGACCTCCCGAGTGGTCGGATCCCGGCCACGTACGGACGTACGAACAGGACCCGGTCTCATATGAGGCCAGCGGCGGCCCGGGGTCAAGAGCCCGGCAGAAAGGCTCAGGACGCGGACGTCGGCGCCGGCTCCGCGCCGGGCACGCCGTGGGCCGCCATCCGGGCGGACAGCGCGGTGTTGAAGCGCGTCAGGAGCGTGCAGAACGCCACGCGCTCCTCCGGCGCCCAGTCGTGTGTCAGCTCGGCCATCAACTGACGCCTCGACGAGCGCACTTCCTCCAGCCGCGACTGCCCGCGCGGGGAGAGCTGGAGTACCACGGCCCGCCCGTCCTCGGGGTGCGAGGTGCGCTTGACGAGCCCGGTGTCGACCAGCGGCGCCACCTGCCGGGTGACCGTCGAGGAGTCGATCCCCATGCTCGCGGCGAGCGCCTTGACCCCCATGGGGCCTTCCTTGTCGAGCCGGTTGAGCAGCAGGTAGGCGGCGCGGTCCATGGAGTTGCGCACCTGCCCGACCCCGCCGAGCCGGGTCTGTTCGGCACGGCGGGCGAACACCGCCACCTCGTGCTGCAAGGTGTCGAGGAGACCGGTGTCGCCTGCGGTCGACATGTCCATCGACATTCCAGGTGTTGTGGGCATGGCCGGGGGCTCACTTCATGAGGGCTGCTGGGATGGGGGACAGGGTACGCGGCCGGAAGGCGGGCCGTACCGGCGCTGCGCAAACCGGTCTCGGTGGTTGGTCACAGCCGCACCCCACCGGTGTGAACTGCGAGACTCGAGTCATGAACTACCGCAAGGCCGACCTGCTGCCGCCGGTCACGCTCGACGACGTGCGCGGTGCTCAGAAGATGCTCACGGGCGTGGCGCGGGTGACGGCCATGGAGGGCAGCAGGTACCTCAGCCGGCTGGTGGGCGCGCCGGTGCACCTCAAGTGCGAGAACCTCCAGCGCACCGGCTCGTTCAAGCTGCGCGGCGCCTACGTCCGGATCGCCGGCCTGCTGCCCGAGGAGCGGGCCGCGGGGGTCGTCGCGGCGAGCGCGGGCAACCACGCCCAGGGAGTCGCCCTCGCCTCCACCCTGCTCGGCGTGGCTTCGACGGTGTTCATGCCCAAGGGCGCCCCCCTGCCGAAGATCAGTGCGACCAAGGACTACGGCGCCGAGGTCCGGCTGCACGGCCAGGTCGTCGACGAGACGCTGGCCGCCGCCCAGGAGTACGCGGCCGAGACCGGCGCGGTCTTCATCCACCCCTTCGACCACGCCGACGTCATCGCCGGCCAGGGCACGGTCGGCCTGGAGATCCTCGACCAGTGCCCGGAGGTGCGCACGATCGTCGTCGGCATCGGCGGCGGCGGACTCGCGGCCGGCATCGCCGTCGCGGTCAAGGCGCTGCGGCCCGACGTACGGATCGTGGGCGTCCAGGCCGAGGGCGCGGCCGCGTACCCGCCCTCGCTGGCGGCCGGCCGCCCGGTGTCCGTGCGCAACCCGGCGACGATGGCCGACGGCATCAAGGTCGGCCGGCCCGGCGACGTCCCCTTCGGGATCATCGGTGAACTGGTGGACGAGGTCCGCACGGTCACCGAGGACGAGCTGTCCACCGCGCTGCTGCTCTGCCTGGAGCGCGCCAAGCTGGTCGTCGAACCGGCCGGCGCGAGCCCCGTCGCCGCCCTGCTCGGCGACCCCGGCGCCTTCGAGGGCCCGGTGGTCGCGGTCCTGTCCGGCGGCAACGTCGACCCGGTGCTGATGGAGCGGGTGCTGCGGCACGGCATGGCCGCCCAGGGCCGCTACCTGGCCGTACGGCTGCGGCTGACGGACCGCCCGGGGGCGCTCGCCACCCTGCTCGGGGTGCTGTCGGCGGCCGACGCCAACGTCCTGGACGTCAGCCACGTACGGACCGACCCCCGGCTCGGACTGACCGAGGCGGAGGTCGAACTGCACCTGGAGACCAAGGGGCCGGTGCACTGCGCCGAACTCGGCCAGGCCCTGCGCGAGGCCGGGTACACGGTCATCGGCTGAGGCGGGCGGACGGGGTGGTGCCCGCAGGCTGATCCGGGCTGCCGGGCTGCCGGGCTGCCGGGCTGCCGGGCTGCCGGGCTGATTCGGGCTGATCCGGGTTGATACGGGGGCTTGCGGCGAGGCCCCACCGGCCCGTTCACTCGTTCGGGTAATTCCGTTGAGAGACGCGATACATCGCGTTACGGTGGTTCGCGTGTCGCTCTCCGCGTCCTCTCCCTGTCCACCGACCGGCCCGGCGGCGGAGGGGGGCGGAGCGCACCGCACCTACCCAGGCTCACCGAAGAATCCCCGAAGACGTGGAGACTCATATGCCAGGCGCCATCCATGCCGAAGGTCTGGTGAAGACCTTCGGCGACGTACGAGCGCTGGACGGAGTGGACCTCGACGTGCCGGAAGGCACCGTTCTGGGCCTGCTCGGGCCGAACGGCGCGGGCAAGACCACCACCGTCCGCTGTCTGACGACCCTGCTGCGCCCCGACAGCGGCCGGGCCGTCGTCGCCGGAATCGACGTGCTCGGCAACCCCGACGCCGTACGCCGCTCCATCGGCCTGTCCGGCCAGTTCGCGGCCGTCGACGAGTACCTCACAGGCCGCGAGAACCTCCAGATGGTCGGCCAGCTCTACCAGATGCGGGCCAAGGCCGCGAAGGCCCGGGCCGACGCCCTGCTGGAGCAGTTCGACCTCGCCGACGCCGCCGACCGGCCCACCAAGACCTACTCCGGCGGTATGCGCCGCCGCCTCGACCTCGCGGCCGCGCTGGTGGTCTCACCGCCCGTGATGTTCATGGACGAGCCGACCACCGGCCTCGACCCGCGCAACAGGCAACTGCTGTGGGAGGTCATCAAACAACTCGTCTCCGGCGGCACGACCCTGCTGCTGACCACCCAGTACCTGGAGGAGGCCGACCACCTCGCCCATGACATCGCCGTCGTCGACCACGGCAAGGTCATCGCCCAGGGCACCTCCGACCAGCTCAAGGCCCGCACCGGCGGCGAGCGCGTCGAAGTGGTGGTGCACGACAGGGAGCACATCCCGACCGCCGCCGAGGTGCTCGGCGGCTTCGGCAAGGGCGAGACCACCGTCGAGGACCACATGCGCAAGCTGACCGTCCCGGTCACCGGCGGCGCCAAGCTCCTCGCCGAGGTCATCCGCGAACTCGACACCCGCGGTATCGAGATCGACGACATCGGGCTGCGCCGCCCGACCCTCGACGACGTCTTCCTCTCCCTGACGGGCCACGTGGCCGAGGCCAAGGACCAGGAGAACGAGAAGGAGACCGCCCAGTGAGCGCCGTCACCGACGCCGTGCCGGTCGCGGCACCGTCCCACCCGCTGGTCCAGTCCGTACGGGACTCCCTGGTGGTGGCCAAGCGGAACCTGATCCGCATGAGCCGGATCCCCGAAATGATCATTTTCGGGCTCATCCAGCCAATTATGTTCGTGGTGCTGTTCAGTTATGTCTTCGGTGGCTCCATGAACATCGGGGGCACCACCGATCCGCAGGTCTACCGCGAGTTCCTGATGGCCGGCATCTTCGCGCAGACCGTCACCTTCGCCACCGCGGGCGCCGGCGCGGGCATCGCCGACGACATGCACAAGGGGCTCATCGACCGCTTCCGCTCCCTGCCCATGGCACGCGGCGCGGTCCTGACCGGACGCACCCTGGCCGACCTGGTGCAGACGGCCCTCACGCTGTTCGTGCTGGCGATCGTCGCCCTTCTGGTCGGGTGGCGCACCCACACGAGCTTCGGCGAGGTGCTCGGCGCCTTCGGCCTGCTGCTCCTGCTCGGCTACGCCTTCACCTGGGTCGGCGCGCTGATCGGCCTGTCCGTGCGCACCCCGGAGGCGGCCACCTCGGGCGGACTGATCTGGCTCTTCCCGGTCACGTTCATCTCGAACGCGTTCGTGGACTCCAGCCGGATGACCCCCTGGTTGCAGCACGTCGCCGACTGGAACCCCTTCAGCGCCACCGTCCAGGCCTGCAGAGTGCTCTTCGGCAACCCCGGGGTCTCCACCTCGGACGCCTGGCCCATGCAGCACTCGGTGTGGGCGTCCCTGATCTACTCCGTGCTGATCATCGCGCTCTTCCGGACCCTGGCCGTCCGCAAGTACCGGTCGGCGTCTGCCTGACCGCGCCCCCGGCGTGACCGCGCCCCCGGCGTGACGGTGCCCCCGGCATGACAGTGCCCCCGGTGTCACGGGGACGCCGGGGGCACTTCAAGGGCTTGCGCGCCGGGTGGGCGGCGGTGCCGGGTCAGCCGCTGTAGGGCTCGGCCTTCAGGATCCGCACCGAGGCCTTCTTGCCGTTCGGCAGCTCGTACTCCGCGTCCTCGCCGACCTTGTGGCCGATCACTCCGCTGCCCAGCGGGGACTGCGGGGAGTAGGTCTCGATGTCGGAGCTGGCGTATTCGCGCGACGCCAGCAGGAAGGAGAGGGTGTCGTCCTCGTCGCCGTCGAAGGCGATCGTCACGACCATGCCGGGCGCGACCTCGCCCTCGGCGGACGTGGGAGCCTCGCCGACCTTGGCGTTCTCCAGGAGCTGGGTCAGCTGGCGCACACGGAGCTCCTGCTTGCCCTGCTCCTCCTTGGCCGCGTGGTACCCGCCGTTCTCGCGCAGGTCGCCCTCCTCGCGCGCGGCCGCGATCTTGGCGGCGATCTCCGTGCGCGCAGGACCAGTAAGGTGCTCAAGCTCGTCCTTGAGCTTGGTGTACGCCTCCTGGGTAAGCCAGGTGACGGACTCGCTGGTCTGGGTCACAGGTGCTCCTCGTCGGTACTGGGAATACAAAGCATCGCCCTACCAAGAAGAATGTTCGCTCTCGGATGGGCGAAACCACGAGCCTAACAATTCAATCGCGCCAAGGGGAGGACATAAGCCACCAGAATTACGTCAACGCTGGTCAGCGCCTGTGTGACGAAGGCGGGCCCGGGAGCTGCGGACCGGTTCAGTCCGCGTGACAGCCCAGCAGCTGGGCCGTCGACCCCTCCGACGTCGTACGGAGCGTGACGACCTCGTCGATCCGGGTGGCGTCCCCGTCGAAGCGGAAGTCCGCCCGGCCGACCTCGGCGCCGTCCTCCGCCTGGGAGCGGATCGTGCAGTAGCCGGAGGCGCCGGAGTCCTTGCGGACCTCGATGTGGACCTGGACCGCGCTCGGGGTGGAGTCGAACTTGATGATCTCCGCGCTGATCTTGTTCTGGCCCACGTAGTGGTAGCCGAAGTAACCGACCAGGGCGATGAGCAGGGAGCCGAGGACGATCCCGGTGATCTTGAGGGTGCGGTCGGCGCGCTCGTCCGAGGAGCGCCCGTAACGGCCCTTGGGCGGCCGCGTGCTCGCCGTGCTCATGATCGTCCTCTCGGAGGGGCAGGGCCCCGGAATTATTCCGCCCCCGATTCGGTCACTATAGAAGCCGCCTTATGCGCCCGTTCACACCGGGGGCGCCGACCTATGAGGATTGAGTCTTGACTGACCAGCTGCGACTGATGGCCGTCCACGCCCACCCCGACGACGAGTCGAGCAAGGGCGCGGCCACCATGGCGAAGTACGTGTCCGAGGGGGTGGACGTGCTGGTCGTGACCTGCACGGGCGGGGAGCGCGGCTCCATCCTCAATCCCAAGCTTCAGGGCGACAAGTACATCGAGGAGCACATCCACGAGGTACGCAAGAAGGAGATGGACGAGGCCCGCGAGATCCTCGGCGTCAAGCAGGAGTGGCTCGGCTTCGTCGACTCGGGCCTGCCCGAGGGCGACCCGCTGCCGCCGCTGCCGGAGGGCTGCTTCGCCCTGGAGGACGTCGACAAGGCGGCCGGCGAACTGGTCCGCAAGATCCGCTCCTTCCGTCCCCAGGTGATCACCACCTATGACGAGAACGGCGGTTACCCGCACCCCGACCACATCATGACCCACAAGATCTCGATGGTGGCGTTCGAGGGCGCGGCGGACACCGGGAAGTACCCCGAGGCCGAGTTCGGCCCCGCCTACCAGCCGCAGAAGCTCTACTACAACCAGGGCTTCAACCGCCCCCGCACCGAGGCGCTGCACCAGGCGATGCTCGACCGGGGCATGGAGTCGCCGTACGGGGAGTGGCTCAAGCGCTGGGACGAGTTCCAGCGCGCCGAGCGCACGCTGACCACGCACGTCCCGTGCGCGGAGTTCTACGAGATCCGCGACAAGGCCCTGATCGCGCACGCCACGCAGATCGACCCCGACGGCGGCTGGTTCCGGGTGCCGATGGACCTGCAGAAGGAGGTCTGGCCGACGGAGGAGTACGAGCTGGCGAAGTCCCTCGTCGATACCTCCCTCCCCGAGGACGACCTGTTCGCGGGCGTCCGCGACAATGCCTGACATGAGCGCAAGCGCAAGCCTGGCAATGACGCACCTGGCCACCCTCGCCAAGGAGGTCGACGAGGACAAGGTCACCCCCGGTGTCCTCGGCTTCATCGTCTTCGCGGTGATGGCCCTGGCCGTGTGGGGCCTGATGAAGTCGATGAACAAGCACATGGGCAACGTCACCTTCACCGAGGCCCCCGACCCCGACGCGCCCGCCCCGGCGGACGCCACGGCGGGCGAGCGGGACGGCTCCCCGAAGGACTGACCTCACCGGGCGTGCGCCGCCAGTGACAGCAGCAGGTGCGCCGACTCCGGCCGTACGTGGTCGGAGTGGGCGCCCGACCAGCCGCGCCCGCGCACGAACACCTCCGAGGCGTCCACGCTGACGAACCGGTGGTCGAGGGCGCCCGGCGGATACGGCTCGGCCGGGCCGCGCATCAGGACCGAGGAGACCGGCGCGGGCGCCGTCCCGATGCCCGCGTGACCGATCCCCGGCCGTTTCTCGGCACGCACATGCCAGAAACCGGTGGCGCGGTCGGCCTGGGCGTACGTCGCCACGACCGGGCCGTGCAGCGGGGCCTCGTCGAGCGCGTCGAACAGGGTCGTGAACGCGTCCCGCGGCGCCGCCATCTGCAACAGCAGCATCGAGTCCGCGGTGAACGGCCGGCCCGGCGGCCGGGGCGTGCTCCAGCCCAGCGTGTCCGGCCCCTCCGCCGCCCACCGCACCGCCTCGCACAGCACCCGGCACCCGAAGGAGTGCCCGACCAGGTGCAGGTACTGCCCCTCGCGGTTGCCCAGCACCTCCGGCGCTGCCGGATCGCCCCGTGAGGCGTCCACGTAACCCAGCAGCCGGCCCAGGACCCGGCCCGCGTGCCCGACCCGGCTCAGGGCGTGCGCCCGGTCCCTCATCCTGCGGTACTCGCCCATGGTCCGCCGCTCGCCCGAGGGCCAGCACAGCAGCACCGTCCACGGCCGCCACCGGGGCAGCCCCGGGTACCGCGAGGGCGCGTACAGCGCGGCCGCGTGGGCCAGCAGTCCCTCGGCCTTCGCACGGGCGTCCTCGGGCGGGGTGCGCCAGCCGTGCGCGTACACGACCAGATCGGTGGCCCACTCCGGCGGGGCCAGCTCCTCGGCGAAGTGGTCGGCCAGCCGGTCGTCGGGCACGGGGGCCAGGCCGCCCCGGAACTCCTCCAGCAGCCGTCCGTCCGGCCCGAGGCGGACCAGGCACACCTCGCTCACACGGGGACCTCCCGCCCGGCGTCGGACGTGGGCGCGTCGGCCCGCTCCAGGCGGGTGTCCATCCCGTGGTGCAGGGCGTAGGCGAAGCCGAGGGGGTTGTGCAGGGTGTCGGCGAAGTGCCGGGCCACCGCGTGCGCGATACCGCCCGCCGTCTCGGTGCCGTGCAGATAGCGGGTCAGGAACTCCAGCGCGTACTCCGCGGCGAACGCCTGCGGCATCTCGATCTGCGGGCCGAGGACACCCCGCGCGCCCGCGTCGATCAGCGCCAGGCTCAGGAACCTGTGGTCACCGCCGCCGTCCGGCGCCCCCGCGTGGCAGGCGTTGAGCATGACGAACGGCTGGAAGGGGCTCTCGCTGCCGAAGCGCCGCCGACGGTCCCGGACGGTCTGGGCGTCGATGGTCTTGTTGTCGGTCAGGGTCAGGGCGAGGGAGGCGGGCCGGGGACCGTTCGGCACGAAGTGGCCGTGGCACCAGAAGTACATGAGCTGCTCGCACAGATCGTCCCGTCCCAGCGCCTGGACCAGCTCACCGTGGGTCCGACGCTCCACGAACCGGGTGCCCTTGGCGAGCACGGCGGCGACCTCCGCGGCCCGGGTACGGCCCTTGCGGTCGACCCGGACGTCGTGGTTGAGGCTGACGGCCGGCACCTCGGGGGCCTCGCGCAGTCCGGCCAGCCACGGGTAGGCGCCGCCGGTCTGCTCGATCTGGTGCCGGTAGCCGAGGAAGCGCCGGAAGAGCGGACCCGGGTCCCCGCCGCGCTGAAGCGGGGGCACCCCCGGCTCCTCCAGGCACACCATCGGCCACGGCACGTACAGGTCGGAGTCGAAGCGCACCCGGAGCCCCTCCTGGCCGCGCAGCGCCTCGGTGAGGTAGTTCCGGAACCGTACGACCCGCTCGTCGGTGCCGCCGAGCAGCGTGCCGTAGAGCAACTCCGAGCCGACCAGAGCCAGTTCGCTGACGATGTCGTACACCTCGACGAGCGGGCGGGTGCGCAGGTCCACGAGGGTCGCGTACGCGCTGTCGGGTGCGTCCGCCGGCCGGTGGTCGACGAAGTGCTCCTTCCACTGGCGGCACAGGCGGGCCGCCGCGTCCCGTACGTCGGCCGGGCGCACCGCGAGGTCCACGCGGTGCTCGGTGCCGTACAGCTGCGGTACGGCCGGGCCGTACAGCCGGGCGCGGATCCGGTCCTCGCCGACGCCGTCCAGGCAGACGGTGATGTCCGGGCCGCGGGTCAGCCGGTCGGGGAGCGTGGTGAAGCCACGGCTCGGGTCCTGTACGACGTGCACATGGAGTTCGGTGGGCATCGGCGGGCTACCGTCCGCGCGGGATGATGGCGTGCGGGGCGGCGTGGTCGCCCGGCCGGTCGTGGTCGAGGATGTCGAGCTCGGTTTCCACCTGTTGCAGGACCGTCCCGGTGCGTGCGAGGGCGATGGTGAACCGGAGGCGGTGCGTTCCGGTGCGGTGCGGGGTGAAGTCGAACTCCGCTCCGTGCGCCTCCTGTTCGGAGGGGACCAGGTGCGCGGAGGCCGGTTCGAGGGTGGCGCGGGTCAGCGGCAGCGCGGTCGCCGTCAGCCACGGCGCGGCCGCGCCTCCGGCCGCCCAGGGGTGCCCCGGCTCCGGCGAGACCCGCAGCAGGAGGCGGGCGGTGGTGCCGGTGGTGGGGGACTCGTCGAGGAGGGTGATCCGGACCCGGCAGCGGGGGCCGACCCCGGGGTCGCCCATGAGGTCGGAGCCGGCGGAGACGGTGACGGGGATGTCACGGGCGTGGAAGGGGATGGGGTGGCCGTTGAGGGGGCCGCCGGCGTCACAGAACATGGCGATCTGCTGGATCAGTTGCTCCCGGTCGGGTAGTTCCGGGGGCAGTGTGCTGGCGAGGGTGGCGCGGTCGGGACCGGTCCCCGGTTCGACCAGCACCGCGCGCACGGCCTCCGCCCAGGCGAGGCCCCGCGGGTTGGAGACGGCTCGGAACTCGGACGCCGCCATGGCCTGCAGGCGTCGTGCCGGCTCGCCAGGGGTGGTGCGGGAGGCTCGCTCCAGCAGCGTCCATGCCGTTCCGACGGTGCAGCCGGTCTCCTGGAACTGCTCGTGGATCAGCTCCCACTGTCCCATGTCGCCCTCGCTGTCGGTGGGCCCGAACAGCGCGAGCCGGTGCCGGGCCCAGGCCGAGCCGAGCGCGTCCTGACAGGTGACGAAGCTTCGGTCCGCCTGGCCCAATGTCGAGTGCGCGGCGCCCATGGTGCCCACCACGGCGTACCGCAGGGCCAGGTACAACTCGGTCCAGCCGACCCCTCGCAGGTCGTCGGCCTTTCGGTGGGCCGCCAGGGTGGCGCGACCGTCCGGGTCGGTGCGGAGCCCTCCCGGCAGCCGGATGCGTTCCGTGGCGATCCAGTTGAGCCCTCGCTGGTCACCGATGGATCGCAGCTCCTGCTCGGCCACATCGAGCATGTCTTCGGCCTGGGCCGCCCAACCACGCAGCAGATACGTCCGGGCAAGATGGAACAGGGCCCAGCCATGGCCGCGGCGGCACTTGAACCGGTCGAGTTGTTGGGCGGCGAAACTGAGGAGCCGGTCGGCGTCGTACGCGTTGCCCTGGTCGCACAGCACCGCTCCACGGATCAGCGCGTACCACGCGACATGGGGGCCGTCGGTGTCGGGGGGACGGGTGTCCAGGGTGGACAGGGCGGCGCGCAGGTTCCCCGACTGGTACTCGATCGCCGCCCGTTCATGGACGGCCCGGGCACTCTCGTCATCCTTGAGAAGGATCCGAGCGTGATCCGGCAGACCCAGTTCGCGTGCCATTGAGGCCAGCTCATGATTGATGGGCGGAGTGCTCCACTTTCGGTGGAGAGCCACGAGCCGATGCGCGTCGCCGAGGACCGCGAGGACGGTCGCCAGTGGCTCCGAGACCGCAACGCTTTCTCGCGAGGCAAGGGTCATGAATTCGTCGACCTCATCGACTACTTCGATCGGGCTGAGCGGCTCGAAGGGCATCGAAATGATTCCCGTGGGCCGACGCTCGCCGTCGAGCATGCATGACGCGCGATGAAGCGTGAGCTGTGCGTAGTTGGTCCGTGCGGAAGGGGACGCGTGCGGCATACGACGAGCCCGGGCACGCACAACGCTGATCAGCCGAGTCGGAAGCACGAACTCGTGCTCTCCTTTCCAGGGCTGTACCAACTGTCGACTCACCAGTCTGCCCAGCATCTCCTCTCCGAGGCGCAGGTCAGGGAGCAGGCGGAACATGTGCACGGCGGCGCGCAGGGAGAAGGGGGCACCGGACTCTCGTCGAGTGAGGACTTCCAGGGCGCGGTACTCGTCGAGTGTGCACCGGTTCAAGGCGAGATCGATCAGTGCGTCCGGTCCGTCGACTCCCTCGGGGACCTCGTTCAACCCCTCTTTGACAAGAGCCCCGACGATGCGTGCGAGATAGGGTAATCCCGCCGCTGCGAGGGTCAGCTCTGTCAAGGGTTCGGCCTTTGCCGTCTGAGCGACGGTCGCCGAGACCACCAGGGCGTCCACGCTCTCCAACGGCCGGACCTCCCGCAGGCGGGCCTTCTCGGGCCAGAAAGAAGCCTCGCGCGTGGTGGCGACGACCCTCAACCGAGGGCAGCCTCGTAACGCAGTGCGCAGCTTCTCGGCATTTGAAGGGCCCACGTTGTCCAGCACCAGGACACGGTCGACGGCGTACTGGGCGCACTGATTCCGCAGCTCACGGATGAACTTCCGATCGTTCAGCACGGCAGCCCGCACGATCGGCACCCGAGGTGCCCCGCACTCCGCGAGGAGCCGTAACAGAGTTCCCTCGACGTCGACCGTGTCGTCGAAGGTGATCCAGTGGACCGGGAGCCCCAGATCCCGGGTGGCCACCGCCGCCAGCGCCGACTTGCCGACGCCGGCCGGACCGTGCAGGACAAGCGGCGGCGGTTGCTCGTCGTCCACGGCGAGCAGCGCACGCAGCTCGGAGACTTCCCGCTCCCGCCCCGCGAACCCGCTCACCGTGGGCGGCCCCGTCGGCGCGCGCAGATCACGTGCCACCCGGACTCCTTCCGAAATGGGTCACCCCACCACATTCCCAGCCCAGGCCCCCGCCCGTCAGCCGAACCCCTCACCCCGCCACGGCGACCCTCACCCCGCCGCGGCCACCGGCACCCCCATCACCTCGCGCGCGTGCCGGTTCGGGACCATGCCCAGGCGCCACGCCTGCCAGTCCGCCTCCAGGTTCACGCCCCGTTCCAGGAGGAGCCGGTACGCGCCGACGTACTCCTCCAGCTTTCCGTCCCGCAGGGGGTGCCCGCTCCGGGAGAGCTGTGCCAGCTCCTCCTGGGCGACGGCCGTGCCGACCTCCACCCCGCCCGGTGCCGCGTACGGCAGGAGCGTGCAGCGCAGGAAGCGGGACCAGTCCTCGCCGCGGCGGTCGCCGTAGGACGTGAACAGGCCCGTCGCCTCGTCGCACAGGGCGAGCGCCTGCTGGGTGCGGGAGTTGCCGGCCTCCACGACTGCCAGCTCCAGGCAGGTCCACGCCTCGCCGTGGGCGACGCCGATGCGCTGGAAGTCCGCGCGGGCGTCGACCAGGAGCTGGCGGGCGAAACCGGAGTTGCGCAGCGAGCCCGTCTGCGCCGCGCGCAGGTCACGGGTGGCGCGGGCCGAGTGGTGACGGGCGCAGGCCAGCCCGTAGACGTCCCGCATCCGGGAGAACATCGTGCGGGAGCGCTCCAGTTCGCGGACCGCCTGGTCGAGGTTCCCGGTCTCCTCCAGGGACTGGCCCAGGTAGTAGATCGTCCACGCCTCGCCGCGCGCGTCCTCGTTCTCGCGGTGCCGGGCCGCCGCCTGCCGCAGCCCGTCCAGCGCGGCGGACGGGTCGCCGTCGACTAGGCGGGCGCGGGCCAGCTGGGTCATCGCCCACGCCTCGCCGCGCGCGTCATGGGTACGGCCGTACAGGTCCAGGGCCCTGCGCAGTTCGCGTTCCGCGCGCGGGACGTCCCCCATGCGCAGGCCCAGCTGGCCGAGTTGGAAGTGCGCCCACGCCTCGCCGTGCACGGACTCGCCGGCGCGGTGCAGGTCCAGGGAGCGGGTGAGCAGGTCCAGGGCCTCGGAGAGGCGCGCCCGGTCGCGTTCCACCGCGGCCAGTGCGTGCATGGTCCAGGCGCGGTCCGTGGCCAGTTGCGGCGCCGCCTGGAGGTCGAGCGCCTCACGGAGCTTGCGGGCCGCCTCCGTCAGCTGCCCCTGGTGGTGCAGGGTGATGCCCAGCGAACACAGGGCGCGGGCGGCGCCCGCGTCGTGATGGGCCTCCATGTAGAGGTCGACCACCGAGGTCAGCGTCGTCCTCGCCCGGTCCAGCTCGCCCAGCTGGCGGGCCGCGATACCGGTGCGCCACTGCACCGAGCGCATCAGCAGGCCCTGGTCCACCGCCTGCGCCAGCTCGCTGATCTCGCCCAGCCGGTACAGGTCCCCGCGCAGCAGGCAGTAGTCGCACAGCGCGCCCAGCAGCTCCAGCACCGCCGCCTGGTTGACGCCGTCCGCGTGCCGCAGCGCCGAGGTGATGAAGCTCGACTCGTCGTCCAGCCAGCGCAGCGCCTCGTCCAGGGAGGTGAAGCCGTGCGGGCTGAAACGGTCCGAGCGGGTCGACATGTTGCCGTCGACCAGGCGCAGCACCGAGTCGGCGAGGTCGGCGTAGTTGACGATGAGACGTTCCTGCGCGGAGGTGCGCTCGGCGGGCTCCTCCTCGTCCAGCAGCCGGGCCTGGGCGAAGGCGCGGACCAGGTCGTGCAGCCGGTAGCGGTTGCCGCGGACGTGGTCGATCAGGCCCGCCTCGCAGAGCGCGCCGAGATGGCGGGTCGCCTCCGCCTCGTCCGTCGCCAGCAGGGCGGCCGCGGCCGCCGCGCCCAGCGAGGTCCGGCCGGCCAGCGCCAGCCGCCGCAACAGCCGTCTGCCGGTGTCGGACTGGTCGGTGTAGCGCAGCCACAGCGCCCGCTCGACCGGCTCCACCGGGCCGTACGCGCCGAGGTCCGCCGCCAGCCGGCGCGGGGAGCGCGGACCGAGGGAGGAACCGGCGATGCGCAGGGCGAGGGGCAGGCCCCCGCACAACCGGTGGATGCCGTCGGCGGATTCGGCGTCGTAGGGGCCCGAGGAGTCCTGGGCCACCGCGCTCAGCAGCTCCTCCGCGCCCGCCGCGGCGAGCGGCTCGACCGCCAGCTCGTGCACCCGGGCGGGCAGGTCGGCGGGCAGGTCCAGCGGACGGCGGGCGGTCACCAGGACCAGGCTCTCGGACCGCTCCGGCAGCAGCGCGCGCACCTGTTCCGCGTCGCTCGCGTCGTCCAGGACGATGGTGACCGCCAGCCCCGTCAGATGCTGGTGGTACAGCTCGCCGAGCCGCTTGACCTGCTGCTCGGGGGAGGAGCGCTCCCGGAACAGCAACTGCTCACGGGGCGCCCCGAGCCGGTTCAGCAGGTGCAGCAGGGCGTCCCGGGTGGGCAGCGGCGCCTCCTGCGAGGTGTCGCCGCGCAGGTCGACGACGCAGGCCCCGCGGAACTGGTCCCGCAGATCGTGCGCCGCCCGCACCGCCAGCGCCGTACGCCCGCTGCCGGGGGCGCCGTGCAGGACGACGACCGTCGGACGGGTCTCGGTGCTCGCGCGGGCCGCCTGCACCCACTGCCTGATCCGCCCCAGCTCCTGCCGCCGCCCCGCGAACGGCTCCTCGGGCTGAGGGAGTTGACCGAAGGACTGCTCCAGCACGTTCCGCCCGCGGGCCGCCGCGCTCTTGTCCGTGCCGCGCAGCGGCGGCCCGGACTGCTTCGGCCCCGTCGACGCGCTCAGCACCCGCTGCTGATCCAGGAAGGGCCGGATGCCGCGCACCTCCAGCGCGGTCAGCCACTGCAGCCGCAGCTGTTCCGCGCCGCCGGGCTGTCCGGCCGCACCCGCCCGGTGGTGCGCGGCCGGCAGATGCGTCCCGGCCACCTTCACCACCGTCGCGGCGGCGCCCACCACACCCACGGTCACCCCCGCGCCCAGCGCGGTCCCGGCACCGGTGCCCAGCGCCAGGTCGGCGACCACGGCGGCGACCCCGGCCACCCCGGCGATCAGCAGCGGGGTCCCGCCGCCCTCCCGCGCGTAGCGCTGTCCGAAGCTGAGCCGGCCGGCCTCCGTCTCGTCCAGCGCCCGCGTGTACGCCTCGTACTCTTCCTGCGCCGTCCGCGCCATCGCCTCCAGCGAGCCGCGCGCCCGCGACAGCAGCACACCCCCGTCGGCACGCCCGCCCGAACGCCGCACCTCCTCCTCCACGGCCCGGCCCAACAGCCGCTCGGCCTCTGCCCGATGGCCGTCCCGCATGACACGTCCCCCTCCGGCGGCAACTGCGTTCTTGGTCAAGTGTGCTGCGTGCGGGACGCCCTGGGGAGGGGGCCGCAAGATCGGGCCGGTGGGGTGTGCTCCCGGGTGGGTCCGGCATCCTGGGGCAGGATGGTCCCCATGCCGAACCGACTGGCCCATGAGACGTCCCCGTACCTCCTTCAGCACGCCGACAACCCGGTCGACTGGTGGCCCTGGTCGGCCGAGGCGTTCGAGGAGGCCCGCGAACGGGGCGTGCCCGTGCTGCTCAGCGTCGGCTATTCGAGCTGCCACTGGTGCCATGTCATGGCGCACGAGTCGTTCGAGGACGAGGAGACGGCGGCCTACCTCAACGAACACTTCGTCAACATCAAGGTCGACCGCGAGGAGCGGCCCGACGTCGACGCCGTCTACATGGAGGCCGTGCAGGCGGCCACCGGGCAGGGCGGCTGGCCCATGACGGTGTTCCTGACGCCGGACGCCGAGCCGTTCTACTTCGGTACCTACTTCCCGCCCGCCCCGCGGCACGGCATGCCCTCCTTCCGGCAGGTGATGGAGGGCGTGCGGCAGGCGTGGACCGGGCGGCGGGACGAGGTCGCCGAGGTGGCGGGGAAGATCGTGCAGGACCTCTCCGGGCGGGAGATCTCCTACGGCGACGCGCGGGTGCCGGGCGAGGAGGAGCTCGCGAAGGCGCTGCTCGGGCTCACCCGGGAGTACGACGAGCAGCGCGGCGGGTTCGGGGGCGCGCCCAAGTTCCCGCCGTCCATGGTGATCGAGTTCCTGCTGCGCCATCACGCCCGCACGGGTGCCGAGGGTGCGCTGCAGATGGCCGCCGACACCTGTGAGCGGATGGCCCGGGGCGGGATCTACGACCAGCTCGGCGGGGGCTTCGCCCGGTACTCGGTGGACCGGGAGTGGGTCGTGCCGCACTTCGAGAAGATGCTGTACGACAACGCGCTGCTGTGCCGGGTGTACGCCCACCTGTGGCGTGCCACCGGCTCCGGACTCGCCCGGCGGGTCGCGTTGGAGACCGCCGACTTCATGGTGCGCGAACTGCGCACGAACGAGGGCGGGTTCGCCTCCGCGCTCGACGCCGACAGCGACGACGGAAGCGGCAGGCACGTCGAGGGCGCCTACTACGTGTGGACTCCGGCGCAGTTGCGCGAGGTGCTGGGGGAGGACGCCGAACTCGCCGCGCGGTACTTCGGGGTGACCGAGGAGGGCACCTTCGAGGAGGGCGCCTCCGTGCTGCAACTCCCGCAGCAGGAGGGCGTGTTCGACGCGGAGAAGGTCGCGGGGATCCGGGAGCGGCTGCTGGCCGCGCGGGCGGAGCGGCCGGCGCCGGGCCGGGACGACAAGGTGGTCGCCGCCTGGAACGGGCTGGCGGTCGCCGCGCTGGCCGAGACCGGCGCGTACTTCGACCGCCCCGATCTGGTCGAGGCGGCGGTGTGCGCCGCGGATCTGCTGGTGCGGGTGCATCTGGACGAGCAGGCCCGGGTGGCCCGGACCAGCAAGGACGGCAAGGTCGGCGCCAACGCGGGGGTGCTGGAGGACTACGCGGACGTCGCGGAGGGCTTCCTGGCGCTGGCGTCGGTCACCGGCGAGGGGGTGTGGCTGGAGTTCGCGGGGTTCCTGCTGGACCACGTCCTGACCCGCTTCGTGGACGAGGAGTCCGGCACGCTGTACGACACGGCGGCGGACGCCGAGAAGCTCATCCGCCGGCCGCAGGACCCGACCGACAACGCGGCCCCGTCCGGCTGGACCGCCGCCGCGGGCGCCCTGCTGAGCTACGCCGCCCAGACCGGGGCGGAGCCGCACCGCACGGCGGCGGAGAGGGCGCTCGGCGTGGTGAAGGCGCTCGGGCCGCGGGTGCCGCGGTTCATCGGCTGGGGGCTCGCCGCCGCCGAGGCGTGGCTGGACGGGCCGAAGGAGGTCGCGGTCGTGGGCCCCGCGCTCGACGATCCGGCGACCCGTCTGCTGCACCGGACGGCGCTGCTGGGGACCGCGCCCGGCGCGGTGGTCGCGGTCGGGGTGGCGGAGAGCGGGGAGCTGCCGCTGCTCGCGGGGCGGCCGCTGGTCGGCGGTGAGCCGGCGGCGTACGTCTGCCGCAACTTCACCTGTGACGCCCCGACGACCGATCCGGAGCGTCTGCGCGAGGCGCTGAGCGGCTGATATCGCCGGTCACGACCTGGTCAGGGGCGAAACTTTCCTGCCCTTATTGCGCGTGTGTTCGGTTAGATCCCACTAGGGCCCGCACCGTTCCGAAACAATCTATTTATCGGAAGAGCTCTCGCGCTTCACAGTTCCCCCCTAATCTCTGCACAGTGACGCGACGGGTGTGACTGCCCTCGCGGCAGGGGGACTTGGGGATCTGGGGGGATCTTTTGCTCACGTCTGTGTTCATCGCTGTCGTTTCGCTGGCCCTGTTCTGGATGGCTGCGTTCACCCTGTGGTGGCAGATGCACGCCTGGCGCACACCCGAGGTGCTCGCCTCCACCCGGTTCAGCAGACCGGACGGTGGCGAGCACCTGTCGTTCTCGCTGTTACTTCCCGCGCGGCACGAGCAGGCCGTGCTGGACCACACCATCCAGCGGCTGCTGGAGTCCAGCCACACCGACTTCGAGATCATCGTCATCGTCGGGCACGACGACCCGGAGACCGCGGCGGTCGCCGAACGGGCCGCGGACCGCGATCCGCGCGTCCGGGTCGTCGTCGACACCCACGAGAAGAAGAACAAGCCGAAGGCCATGAACACGGCGCTGCCGCACTGCCGCGGCGATGTCGTCGGGGTCTTCGACGCCGAGGACCAGGTCCACCCGGAGCTGCTCGCCCACGTCGACCACGCCTTCCGCTCCACCGGCGCCGACGTCGTCCAGGGCGGCGTGCAGCTGATCAACTTCCACTCCAGCTGGTACAGCCTGCGCAACTGCCTGGAGTACTTCTTCTGGTTCCGCTCGCGGCTGCACCTGCATGCGCAGAAAGGGTTCATCCCGCTCGGCGGCAACACCGTCTTCGTCCGCACCGGGGTACTGCGCGAAGCCGACGGCTGGGACCCCGACTGCCTCGCCGAGGACTGCGACCTGGGCGTACGGCTCTCCAGCGTCGGCAAGAAGGTCGTCGTCGCCTACGACTCCGACATGGTGACCAAGGAGGAGACGCCCGGCAGCCTGATGTCGCTGCTCAAGCAGCGCACCCGCTGGAACCAGGGCTTCCTCCAGGTCTACCGGAAGAAGGACTGGAAGCAGCTGCCCGGCTTCGGCCAGCGCCTGCTCGCCCGCTACACCCTCATGACACCGTTCCTCCAGGCGTTCTCCGGCGTCGTCATCCCGCTCAACGTCGCGATCGCCCTCTTCCTCGACGTCCCGGTGTCCGTCGCCTTCATCACCTTCCTGCCTGCCGTCACCGCCCTCGTCACCTTCGTCTTCGAGCTCGTCGGACTGCACGACTTCGGCAAGCAGTACGGACTGCGCGTCCGCTTCGTGCACTACCTGAAGCTGATCATCGGCGGCCCCTTCTACCAGGTGCTGCTCGCCGGTGCCGCGATCCGCGCCGTCTGGCGCGAGCAACGCGGCCGTAACGACTGGGAGTTGACGACCCACGTCGGCGCACACCTCAACCCGGCCGAAGTGATCCGAGAGGACATCCCCGCGTGACCTCCACCCTCCCCGCGGTGACCACCGAGGTCCCCGCGCAGCGGCAGCCTGCGCCCCAGACCGGTTCGGCCGGTCGAACGGCCCCGCCGAAGAGGCTCCGCGCCTCTCGGCCCGACCTCCTCCTGTGCGGCGTCCTCCTCGTGGCGATCCTCGTCGTGCAGGGGTGGAACATCGCCGACTACCCGACGCTCAGCGACGACGAGGGCACCTACCTGGCGCAGGCCTGGGCGGTCCAGGAGGGCCGCGGCCTGGCCCACTACACGTACTGGTACGACCACCCGCCCTTCGGCTGGATGCAGATCGCCCTGCTGACCTGGATACCCTCGCTGATCAGCCCCGAGTCGATGACCGTCGGCTCGATGCGGGCCGTGATGCTGGTGATCAGCGGCATCAGCGCGGTCCTGGTGTACGTGCTCGGGCGCCGGCTGTCCCTGCCGCGCTGGGCGGCGGGCCTCGGTATGGTCCTGTTCGGGCTCTCGCCGCTGTCGGTCGTCCTCCAGCGGGAGATCTTCCTCGACAACCTCGCCGTGATGTGGACGCTGCTGGCGTTCACCCTCGCCGCCTCCCCGAGCCGCCACCTCTGGCACCACTTCGGCGCCGGCATCGCGGCCGCCACGGCGGTGCTGACCAAGGAGACGATGCTCTTCGTCCTCCCCGCGATCCTCGTCACCATGTGGCGGCACAGCCACCGCGACACCCGCAAGTTCGCGGTCACCGGCGCCATCACCGCGTGCGCCCTGATCGGCCTGTCGTACCCGCTCTTCGCCCTGCTCAAGGGCGAGTTGTTCCCCGGCGCCGGGCACGTCTCCCTCTGGGACGGCATCGCCTACCAGATGACCAGGCCGGGTTCGGGCTTCATCCTCGACGAGGGCTCCGGCTCCCACGGCGTGCTCCGGTCGTGGCTCTACTACGACCGCGTCCTGCCCCTGGGCGGCCTGGCGGGCGCGCTGCTGCTGCTCGCCACCTGGCGCTGGTCGGTCACCGCCCGGGCGCTCGCCGGGCCCTGCGCGGCCGTCGCGATCCTCGCACTGGTCGCCATGCGGCCCAGCGGCTACCTGCCCGCCATGTACATCATCCAGGCGCTGCCCTTCCTCGCCCTGGTCCTCGCCGGCGGCACCGCCTCCGTCGCCCACGCCGTCCTGCGCAGGGGCCGGGTCCACCCGGCGGGCCGCTACACCCTCGCCGCCGTCCTCGCGCTCGGCGCCGGCGCCTATGTCGTGCCCCGCTGGTACGACGGCGCCCGCACCGCCGTCACCGCCGACGCCAACGCCCCCTACCGGGCGGCGTCGAAATGGCTCAGCACCGAGGTGGAGCAGCCCGAGAAGACCCGCGTGCTGGTCGACGACGCGCTCTGGCTGGACCTGGTGCACGCCGGGTACCGGCCCGGCAACGGCGTCATCTGGTTCTACAAGGCCGACCTCGACCCCGCCGTGACCAAGACCATGCCCCGCGGCTGGCGCGACATCGACTACGTCGTCGCCTCCCCGACCGTACGGCGCGACGCGGCCGACCTGCCGAACGTGAAGGCGGCCATGGAGCACTCCACGCCCGTCGCCGTCTTCGGCAAGGGCGAGGACCGCATCGAGATCCGGCAGATCCAGCCCGCGGGAGGCGCCCGATGAGCCAGGACTACACGACACCGGCAGCGGACCTGGACGCGGCCGAACTCCCCGAGCCCGGAGCGGTCACGATCGTCGTCCCGACGTTCAACGAGTCCGCCAACATCCGCCAACTCCTGCGCCAGATAACCGAGTCGGTGCCCTCACGGCTGCCGTGCGAGGTGCTCTTCGTCGACGACTCCACCGACGACACCCCCGAGGTGATCAAGGCGGCGGCACAGGACTGCCCGTTCCCGGTGGCCGTCATCCACCGCGACGAACCGGTCGGCGGACTCGGCGGGGCGGTGGTGGAGGGGCTGAAGGCGGCCACCTCGGACTGGATCGTCGTCATGGACGGCGACTGCCAGCATCCCCCGTCCCTGGTACCGGAGTTGGTGGCGACCGGCGAACGGACCAACGCCGGACTCGTCGTCGCCTCCCGGTACATCAAGGGCGGCAGCCGGGCCGGCCTCGCGGGCAGTTACCGGGTCGCCGTCTCCCGGGCGGCCACCTGGCTGACCAAGTCCCTCTTCCCGCGCCGGCTGCACGGCATCAGCGACCCGATGAGCGGCTTCTTCGCGCTGCGCCGCCAGGCCGTCACCGCCGACGTCCTCAAGCCCCTCGGCTACAAGATCCTCCTCGAACTCGCCGTGCGCAGCAGGCCCCGCGAGGTCGCCGAGGTCCCCTTCGTCTTCCAGGACCGCTTCGCCGGCGAGTCCAAGTCGACCGCGCAGGAGGGCATTCGCTTCCTGCGCCACCTGGCCGGACTGCGCACCGCGACCCCGGCCGCCCGCATGGTCGGCTTCGGACTGATCGGTGCCTCCGGCTTCGTGCCGAACCTGCTGGCCCTGTGGATCCTCACCGGTTCCGGCATGCACTACCTGCCCGCCGAGATCGTCGCCAACCAGTTCGGCGTCGCCTGGAACTTCCTGCTCATCGAGCAACTGCTCTTCCGTGACCGGCGACTTCACCGGCGCTGGTGGGACCGCGCCGGCCGGTTCGCGCTGCTCGCCAACGCCGATCTGGTGCTGCGCATCCCGCTGATCGCCCTGTTCGTGCACCAGTTGCACCTCGGTGCCCTGTCCGCGACCGCGCTCGCGCTGGTCACCACGTTCGTCCTGCGCTTCGCCGCCACCGAGGCGCTGGTCTACCTGCCCCGCAGGAACTCCGGCGGGGAGCAGCACAGGAGCCGTACAGCAAGGAGCACCGCATGAGACACAGACGGAGAACGGCCCTGATCGCGGTGGGCACCCTCACCGCCGGGCTCCTCCTGACCACACCTCAGTCCGCCTCCGCCGCCAACCTCGTCCAGAACCCCGGCTTCGAGACCGCCGGCACCGGGGACATGCCGTACTGCTGGTCCAAGTCCGGGTGGGGCGACAACGACTTCACCTTCGAGACCGTCGCCGACGCCCACTCGGGCTCCAAGGCGATGAAGGTCACCCTCACCCGCCGGCTCGAAGGGGACCGCAAGGCGCTGATCACCGAGTCGGCGTCCTGCGCGCCCGCGGTGGTGCCGGGCAAGCAGTACGACCTCGGCCTCTGGTACAAGACCACCACGCCGGACGCCAACCTCACCCTCTTCCGCCACGACACCACCGCCGGCTGGCAGTACTGGACCGACCTCAAGACCCTTGACATGGCGGGGAGTTGGACCGAGGCGACGGTCCGCACCCCCGAGGTCCCGGCCGGCACCGACCGGATCAGCTGGGGCGTCTCGGTGTACGGCACCGGCTCGGCGACCACCGACGACTACACGATGGAACAGGTCCCCGACGTCACCCCGCCGCCCCAGTGCACGGGCACCGCCGCCGAGTGCGCCAACGGCCGCTGGGACGTGCTGCCGGTGCAGAACCCGGTGCGCTCGATGCACTCCGTCGTGCTGCACAACGGCAAGGTGCTGCTGATCGCGGGCTCCGGCAACAGCGAGGAGCTGTTCGAGGCGGGCACCTTCACCTCGGCGGTCTACGACCCGGTCAACGGCACGTACAAGATCGTCCCCACCCCGAAGGACATGTTCTGCGCCGGTCACGTCCAGCTCCAGGACGGGCGGGTCCTGGTGATGAGCGGCAACAAGGGCTATCCCTCGGCGGACGGCACGATCGGCTACCAGGGGTACAAGGACTCGTACATCTTCGACCCGGTCACCGAGACGTACTCCAAGACCAACGACATGAACGACGGCCACTGGTATCCGTCGGCGACGGTCCTCGGCAACGGTGACGTGATCTCCTTCGGCGGGCTGAAGGAGGACTCCACCGGCTCGGTCACCGCCGAACTCTGGTCGGACGCCGAGCAGAAGTGGCTGGAGCTGTGGAAGGTCAACCAGACCTGGTCGTACTGGGGTCTGTACCCGTCGATGATCCTCATGCAGGACGGCCGCCTCTTCTACTCCGGCAGCCATGTCTTCGGCAACAACATCCCGGGCACCGGCTCCGCGATCTACGACTACGGCGCCAACTCCGTCACCCAGGTGCCGGGGCTCCAGCGCAAGGACGAGCGGGACCAGTCGGCGAGCGTGCTGCTGCCTCCGGCGCAGGACCAGAAGGTCCTCACCCTCGGCGGCGGCAACATCGAGTCCAACCCGGACGGCAACCGGCTGACCGACATCATCGACCTCAAGCAGCCCAACCCCGCGTACACGGCCGGGCCGCCGATCCCGCAGGGCACGGTCGACCTAGGCAACGGACCCGTGCCGCAGACCGGCGCCCAGGGCAAGATGTACGTCTCCGCGGTCCTGCTGCCCGACGGCAAGGTCCTGGAGACCGGCGGCGCCCTGCACAACCGCGCCAACCCGGTCTATGAGACATCGATCTTCGACCCGGAGACGGAGACCTTCGACCAGGTCGCCGCCGACCCGGAGGCCCGCGGCTACCACTCCTCCGCGTTCCTGCTCCCCGACGGCCGGGTCATGACCACCGGTGACAACCCGGGCAACGGCTCCTGGAACCACAACGTGTCGATCTACACCCCGCCCTACCTCCTCAAGGGCCAGCGCCCGACGATCACTTCGGTGATCGACACGGAGTGGACGTACGGCGACACGCAGCGGATCACCGTGGACCGGCCCATCGCCAAGGCGGAGCTGATCCGCCCGGCGGCGGTGACCCACTCCTCGGACCCGAACCAGCGCTTCGTCGACCTGCCGCTCTCCGTCGACGGCAACAACATCGACCTGAACGTGACGAGCAACCCCAACCTGGCGCCGCCCGGCTGGTACATGCTCTTCGCGGTCGACGCCAACGGAGTCCCGTCGGTGGCCGAGTGGGTCCACCTCTCCGGCCCCGCGGCCCTGAGCGCCACGGACGCCTCGGCGCACGTCCACTCCTTCGCCGACGACCTGTCAGGCAAGGTCACCGGCCCAGGCAAGAAGCGGGCCGCGCAGAAGGTCGGCCCGACCGTCTCCGGCTGCGACCGCCACTACGGCTCGGCGAACGTCTGCGTCCCGACGAACTTCCCCCCGACGGTGAAGGCCACGACCAAGTCCCGCTGCGACTGGCTGAAGAAGAACGACTACGGCCCGTTGAACCTCAACGGCAAGGACGACCCCCTGAACCTCGACAGGAACAACGACGGAAGGGCCTGCGGCAAGAAGGACCTCGGGTCCCGCTGACCCCACCGAAGGACGCGCCCTGGACGAACCCAGGGCGCGCCCCAACCGACCCGGGGCCCCGCACCGATCAAACTCAGGCCGCGATCAACCCACCCAGGGGCGCGAGGAACTGCGCGACCAGCCACGACGGAGAGTCAGCCGCCAACCGACCAGCTCCGGCACCCTCCAGGGGCGCGGGGAACTGCGCGACCAGCCACGACGGCGGGAAAGCCGCCAACCGGCAGACCGGGGCACCCTCAGCCCGCGAACTCCGCAAGGGCGCGCTCCACGATCGCGACGAGCTGATCGTGGTGCGCGCCCTTCCAGTACGCCCGCCCACACTCCCCGCACCGCGCGAACACGTCGTACGACCGCTGCGTCCCCCCGTGAAGCTGATCCGCGACCTCCTCCAGCGTCGCGGACTCCAGCACCCCGTTGCAGGCGGTGCACCGGGTCCACGGCCGCAGCTCCGGCCGGAACCGCTCCAGAACGTCCCGCAGCTGCTCCTCCGGCTGCGTGCTGTAGACGTACGCCCCGGCGAACAGCTCCCGCCGCCGCAGCAACCCCCGGTCCCGGCTGAGCATGACCCGCCGCTCGGCAGCCGAACGCGCCGCGAGGGCCGGATCACCGATGTCGGTGGACTCGTAGGCGGCGTCCACGCCGAGCAGCCGCAGCCGCCGCGCGAGGGTGCCCAGGTGCACGTCGAGCAGGAAGCGCAGGGGCGCGCCGGGGACCGACTGGGGCCGCCGGACGGCCCGTACCCGCACGGAGTCGCCGGCCCGGGCGACGTAGGAGACCGGGACCGGCCTGCCGTCCACCTCCAGCGTGCCGACCTCGGTGAGCGGCACGCCGAGGGACTCCACGACATGGCCGAGCGAGGAGACGCCGTCGGTGGCGAGCGCGGTGGCGCCCGCACGGCGTGCGTGCGGGACGAACAGGGCCAGTTCGGGGGCTACTTCGAGGTGGATCTCCACGGCGGTCACCGGGCCAGGATGCCATGGGGGAGGGGCTCCGGTTCAGGGCTTTTCCCCGCGCGGGCCGGGCTCCAGGGCGTCCAGGGCGCGGCGCAGCAGCGCGGCCGGGTCGTCGTGGAAGTCGCGCTCGGCCCAGTACAGGAGCGCCTCGGTGAGGCCGCCGACCAGGGCCGTGGTGCGGACGCGGATCTCCAGGCCGTCCGGGTCCGGGCCGGCGCGCCCGGCGAGGGCCTCGGCGAGGGCCCGCCCGGTGTCCGACAGGGCCTCCAGCAGCCGGGAGCGCACCGCGGGCACGGTGGCCACCAGCCGCGCCCGCAGCCGCAGGGTCCCGGGGTCCTCCGCCAGGCCGCGCAGGACGGCCCGCTCCAGCACCTGCCGCAGGGCGTCGGCCCAGGGCTCGTCGGCCGGCCGCTCGCGGATCTCGGCGGACAGGTCCGGGCCGAGCGGGTCGGGCAGGACGATGTCCTCCTTGGCGGGGAAGTAGCGCAGGACCGTGGAGGGGGAGACCTCGGCACGCTCGGCGATCTGCTCCACGGTGGTGGTGTCGTAGCCCCGCTCGCGGACGAGCGCGTGCGTCGCCTCGCGGATCGCCGCCCTGGTCCTGATCTTCTTCCGCTCGCGCAGTCCCGGCCGGGCCGGGACGGCGGAGGTGGTGCGTGCGGCCGTCATGACGATCATTCTCCGCCACGGCGGTGACGGGACGGCCTTCCGTACGGGAAGGAAAGGGCGAGGGGCCACGGTCGCCATGACCGTGGCCCCTCGTGCCCGCCGGGACGGCTCAGCCGTGCTGGTAGGCCACCAGGGAGATGCCGACGTAGTGCACCACGAAGGCGGCCAGGGTGAAGGAGTGGAAGACCTCGTGGAAGCCGAACCAGCGCGGTGAGGGGTTCGGGCGCTTGATGCCGTAGATGACGCCGCCCGCGCTGTAGAGCAGTCCGCCGACGATCACCAGGACCAGGACCGCGATGCCGCCGGTGCGCATGAAGTCGGGCAGGAAGAAGACGGCCGCCCAGCCCATGGCGATGTAGCACGGGGTGTAGAGCCAGCGGGGCGCGCCGACCCAGAAGACCCGGAAGACGATGCCCGCGGCCGCCGCGGCCCAGATCCCCCACAGCAGCCACTGCCCCTTGGCGCCGGGCAGGAGCAGCATGGTCAGCGGGGTGTAGGTGCCCGCGATGATCAGGAAGATGTTGGCGTGGTCCAGGCGGCGCAGGATGCCGTCCATCCGCGGGCTCCAGTCGCCCCGGTGGTACAGCGCGCTCACCCCGAACAGCAGGCAGGCCGTGAGGACGTAGATCCCGCAGGCCAGGCGGCCCCGGGAGGAGTCGGCGAGGGCCGTCAGTACCAGGCCGGCGATCAGTACGGGCGGGAACATGCCCAGATGCAGCCAGCCCCGGAGTTTGGGCTTGACGGGATGCGGCAGTGAGAGCGCGACGGGACCGCGGCCGGCGGCGGGCAGGTCCGTGGGCGCGTCAGGGACGGGCGCAGTCATGACGGAATCGTACCTACGCGACCGTAGGTTACATATCAGTACGACGCGCGGAGTGGCCATCGTCTCATGGCGGTTGACGGCCGTGTGGCCTCCGGTCGAACCGGACGTGGCCATCCTCACGCTCGCTCACCTGTGACGCCCTCTGGACATATGGGCGCGATCGTCGGATGATCAAATGAGTGCGGTCGGCACCGAATGAGCGCCAGGTACCCCTCTGGCGGGCACTCGGGTCGCAGCCCCCACGGGGCCTCCAACAAAAAATCCCTCATCTAGGAGCAATCGTGGCGCGCGACAACGCGGCTCCCTCCGTCGTTCCCACCAACCACCAGGAACTGATCTCGTGGGTCAACGAGATCGCCGAACTGACCCAGCCGGACGACGTGGTCTGGTGCGACGGCTCCGAGGCCGAGTACGAGCGCCTGTGCGGGGAGCTCGTGGCGAAGGGGACCTTCCGGAAACTCGACCCGATCAAGCGCCCCAACTCCTACTACGCGGCCTCCGACCCCACCGACGTCGCCCGGGTCGAGGACCGCACCTTCATCTGCTCCGAGCAGGAGGCGGACGCCGGCCCGACCAACCACTGGAAGGCCCCCGCGGAGATGCGGGAGATCTTCCAGGGGGACAAGGGCCTGTTCCGCGGCTCGATGAAGGGCCGCACCCTGTACGTGGTGCCCTTCTGCATGGGCCCGCTCGGCTCGCCGCTGTCCGCGATCGGCGTCGAGATCACCGACTCCGCCTACGTCGCCGTCTCCATGCGCACCATGACCCGCATGGGGCAGCCCGTCCTCGACGAGCTCGGTGACCAGGGCTTCTTCGTCAAGGCCGTCCACACCCTCGGCGCCCCGCTGGAGGCGGGCGAGCAGGACGTGCCGTGGCCGTGCAACAGCACGAAGTACATCTCCCACTTCCCCGAGACCCGCGAGATCTGGTCCTACGGCTCCGGCTACGGCGGCAACGCCCTGCTCGGCAAGAAGTGCTACGCCCTGCGCATCGCCTCCGTCATGGCCCGCGACGAGGGCTGGCTGGCCGAGCACATGCTCATCCTGAAGCTGACCCCGCCCACCGGCGAGTCCAAGTACGTCGCCGCCGCCTTCCCGTCCGCCTGCGGCAAGACCAACCTCGCCATGCTGGAGCCCACGATCTCCGGCTGGACGGTCGAGACCATCGGTGACGACATCGCCTGGATGCGCTTCGGCGAGGACGGCCGGCTGTACGCCATCAACCCCGAGGCCGGCTTCTTCGGCGTCGCGCCCGGCACCGGCGAGCACACCAACGCCAACGCCATGAAGACCCTGTGGGGCAACTCCGTCTTCACCAACGTCGCCCTCACCGACGACAACGACATCTGGTGGGAGGGCATGACGGAGGAGACCCCGGCCCACCTCACGGACTGGAAGGGCAACGACTGGACGCCCTCCGCCGAGGCCCCCGCCGCCCACCCCAACGCCCGCTTCACGGTCCCCGCCGCCCAGTGCCCGATCATCGCGCCCGAGTGGGAGGACCCCAGGGGCGTGCCGATCTCCGCGATCCTCTTCGGCGGCCGGCGTGCCTCCGCCGTCCCCCTGGTGACGGAGTCCTTCGACTGGAACCACGGCGTCTTCCTCGGCGCCAACGTGGCCTCCGAGAAGACCGCCGCCGCCGAGGGCAAGGTCGGCGAGCTGCGCCGCGACCCCTTCGCCATGCTGCCCTTCTGCGGCTACAACATGGGCGACTACATGGGCCACTGGGTCGACGTCGCCAAGGGCAAGGACGCCGCCAAGCTCCCGAAGATCTACTACGTCAACTGGTTCCGCAAGAACGACCAGGGCAAGTTCGTCTGGCCCGGCTTCGGCGAGAACTCCCGCGTCCTGAAGTGGATCGTGGAGCGCCTCGACGGCCGCGCCGAGGGCGTCGAGACCCCGATCGGCATCCTGCCGGCCAAGGGCGCCCTCGACACCAAGGGCCTGGAACTGGCCGAGTCCGACCTGGACTTCCTGCTCACGGTCGACAAGGAGGTCTGGCGCGAGGAGGCCGCGCTGGTCCCCGAGCACCTCAACACCTTCGGCGAGCACACCCCGAAGGAACTGTGGGACGAGTACCGGGCGCTCGTGGCGCGCCTGGGCTGACCCCCCACCGGTGGGCACCGCCCACCCCCTGATCCCCCGCGGCCGGCCCGATGGGAGCCCTGACCAGTGATCGTCACGGCCGGCCGCGGGTGGCGGCACATCGTCACGAACCGTGGCCCCGCACAATGGCGTGCGGGGCCGTGCTGCCGCCCTCTCGGCCCCTGACACGCTGAACGCCGGGTTCCGCACAACTGCCCTCGGAGCACCGGCGTTTCCTCCTTGCCGGAGCGATCTTCACGGCTGTTTCATGCTTCCTACAGGTGTCCCACGCATCCCGTGGGACCCTCAACACAGCCTGTGGGGGGCACAGTTGAATACAGCACGCCGTTCCGGACGCCTCGCGGCCGCACTGCTCGCCGCCGCACTCACCGGGACCGGACTCACCGTCGCCGTCGCACCCGCCGCGCACGCGGCCGCCTCCGACGTCGTGGCCAAGCTGCCGATCTCGTCGTACTCCGCGCTGACCGTCGACAACGCCCACCAGCGGGTCTACGTCGCCGACGCCCGCACCGACTACTACTACAACAGCGGCATGATCGCCGTGTACACCTTCGACGGCGAGCGCGTCACCACGATCAGCACCCAGCAGCACGTCTCCGGCCTGGCCCTGAGCGCCGACGGCGGCACCCTGTACGCCGGCGGACGGGACTGGATCTACCAGGTCGACACCACCACCTACGCGCTGAGCACCTTCAGCTCCGCCTCCACCGACACCTGCGGCCGCAGCGTCGCCCACTCCGGCGGCCGGCTGTACTTCACCACCCCGTACTCCCAGTACTACGCCCAGTGCGACTCCGCGCAGACCTACCTGGACAGCTCCCTCGGGCGCACCAACTGGCAGGACACGGGCAAGCTCCAGCTGGAGTCCGGCCCCGGGGACCGGATGCTGATGGGCCAGCCGCTCCACGCGGGCGCCGCCAACCCCTTCGTCACCGTCTACGACACCGGCGGCTCCACCCTGGTCCGCAACGCGGCCCGGCGCTTCGCCGACGCCGACGGCAAGGGCGCCCTGAACCTCAAGGACCTGGCGTTCTCCGCGGACGGCGAGAAGGTCGCCGTCGCCGACGCGGCGTACGGCCACCGGCTGCTGAACACCGCCGACCTCTCCGACGCCGCCGAGGGCTACCCGGCGCTGCCCGCCGGGGCCACCGCCAGCGCCGTCGCCTTCAGCGGGGACGGCAAGTACGTCGCACGCGGCGCCTCCGCGAGCGGCGCCACCCCGGACCTGCTGGTGCAGCCCGCCGACCCGGGCGACTCCACCGCACCGCTGGAGTTCGCCTTCGAGGGCAGCCTCGACGGCGACCGGGTGGCACCGCGCGGCATGGAGTGGTCCGCCGACGGCTCCCGCCTCTTCACCGTCACCACCAACGCGGCCGGCAGCCAGTACTGGCTGCACGTCATCCAGCCCCCGGCCGTCCAGTACGACGTCCGCCTGGCCGAGACCCTCACGCACAGCCCCGCCCAGGCCGTCGCCGGGGAGCCGCTGTCGGTGCGGGGCCGGCTGGAGCACGACGGCCCGGCGCCCGCCGAGCCGCTGAAGGTCACCGCGACCCGCACGGACGCGAACGGCACCCACGACCTGGGCGCCTTCACCGTCAAGGCGGACGGCTCCTACACCGTCCTCGACGAGCCCGACCTGATCGGGGACGCCACCTACACCGTCTCCTACCTCGGCGACCTCACCCACCGCCCGGCCACCGACGTCACCCACACGGTGTCCGTCGGCAAGGCGCCCGCCTCGATCGCGCTCACCGCACCCGCGGAGGCCTCGCTCGCCACCGGCGTCGAGATCACCGGCACCTTCACCGCCCAGGGCAAGGCGCTCCCGGACCGGGCGGTGCTGAAGGTGCAGCGCACCGACCGCCTCGGCACCGGCACCCTGTCGTCGGTGACGGTCGCCGCCGACGGCACCTTCACCCTCAACGACATCCCGCGCGCCCGGCGCGCCAACACCTACACGGTCAGCTGGCCCGGCGACGACCTGCACCAGGCCGCCACGGCCTCGGCGACGGTCACCGTCACACGCTGATCCCCTCACCCCCGCCCCGGTCCTCCAGGTACCGGGTGTGGGTCTCCTGGCGGCGGGCCTCCGCGTCCCGCAGGGCCGCCGCCAGGCTCTCCGCCTCCTGCCGCAGCACCCCGAGCTGTCGCTCCAGATGCCGTTCCGGCGGCTCCTGGCCCGGGGCGAGCCGGGTCCACCACCTGGCCCGCAGATAGCTGTCGACGGCCTCGGGCAGGTCCTGCCGCACCGCCCGGGACAGGGTGTGCAGGCCCTCCGCGTCCTGGGCCAGGAGCCGGGTCGCCCAGCCCGGGGCCAGCAGCGCGGTCAGCAGGTCCGTCAGCTCGGTGAGCCGGCCGGCGGCGGCCGGGGACAGCTCCACCTCCGCCAGGTACGCGCCCAGCTTCTCGAAGTCGGCCCGCAGCTCGTCCAGTTGGGCCGTCGGGTCGGGGAAGTCCGGCGGCGCGGGCCGCTCCGGCGGGGCGATCAGCGCGCCCGCGCCGTACAGTCCCGCCACCACCACCGGCCAGTACGGGCCCGCCACCCCGGTGAAGGTCAGTCCCAGCCCGGCCAGCCCGCACACGCTGCCGGCGATGTTCTTGCGGGACTCCAGGAACCTACTGATAGCCACGGATCTCCTCGAAGGCGCCGTCCAGCGAACCCCGTCGGGCGTCGAAGAGGCGG
Organism: Streptomyces sp. NPDC000983; assembly: GCF_040299205.1. NCBI lineage: Bacteria > Bacillati > Actinomycetota > Actinomycetes > Kitasatosporales > Streptomycetaceae > Streptomyces > Streptomyces sp. NPDC000983. Next base: position 34,276 of record NZ_JBEPBM010000030.1, read on the forward strand.
CCGCCGGTCAGGTCGGCGATGTGCTCCAGCTCGGACCGGTCGGAGTCGCCGAACAGGACGGTGAAGACGGGGGTGCGGCGCCGGTCGGCGTCGAGCCCGGCGTAGAAGGCGTCGAACTCGCCGGCCTCGGCGCCCGCGGTGTTCTCGCCGTCCGTCATCAGCACGATCGAGGTGAACGCGTCCCGGTCGGCGCCGAGATGGCCGTACGCCTCCTGGAGGGAGATGTAGATCGCGGTGTCGCCCTCGGCGGTCAGCGCCCCGGTGTCCGCGCGGATGGCGCGCAGACCGGCCTCGGGGTCGGCGGGGTCCACGACATGGGTGCGCACGCTCTTCACCGTCGAGCCGAACGGCATCAGCGTCACCTCCTCGCGGTCGCGGAAGTCGCCGGTCAGGCCGGTGAGGGCGGACTTCAGTCCGGCGAGGCGGTCGCCCTCCATCGAGCCCGAGGTGTCCAGCACGTACACCGTCCGGGAGGGGCGGCGCAGGTCGTTCTCGTAGGAGTCGAGGAGCCCGTCGGCGACGGACCGGCTGCCGGGGAAGGGCAGTTCGCGCCGCCGGCCGGGGTCCAGGCCCGCGCCGGGCGGCACCGAGGCGACGACCGGACGGCGGTGGGTGAGGTCGGTGATCTCCTTCTGCAGGTCGGGGCTGCGCAGCGACTCGGTCAGCCGGCGGACCTTCTCGCGGGTGGCGGTGTCCGTCCAGGCGAGCGAGGAGAGCGGGTAGTCGGCGGTGACGACGCCGTCGCTCGGGCGGATCACGGTCAGATCCGGGATGCCCTTGAGGACGGACTCGTAGTTCAGCATCGCGTCGACGTCACCGCGCCGCTCGTAGGCCGTGGCCAGCCAGCCCGAGGAGCCCGAGGTCAGCCGCTGCCCCCGGAAGAACTCCCTCAATCGGGGGCTCGCCTCGCGCACGTCCGCGTCGGTGAGCGCCGACTGGGCGTCGGAGAGCGCCGAGGCGACCGAAACCAGCGTGGCGAAACCGGAGTTGGAGCGCGCCGGGTCGGTCATGCCGTAGGTCAGCTCCCCGTCCCGCACGGCCTGTTCGACCTGCGACCAGGTGACGTCGGCAGGCTTCCAGCCGAGCTTCTCCACGGTCTCGGGGCGGACGCCGATGGCGACCGGGCTGGCCATGACCGGGGTCTCCGAGACGAGCTTCCCCGCTGCCTCCGGGTGCAGCCGCAGAGAGTCGTTGGAGGACAGCCACAGCGCGTCGTACTTGCCGTCCGCCCCGCCCTTCGCCAGCAGCTGCACGGCGTCCAGGGTGCCGGTGTACGTGGCCTCGACCCTGATGCCGGTGTCCTGCTCGACGAGGTCGAGGACGGGCTTCATGTCGGCCAGCTCGCTGGAGGCGAGGACCCGCAGGGTGCCGGGCCCGGGCGTCGACCCGGGGTTCTCGCCGTCGTCGGCGGTGCAGGCGGCGGCGAACAGGGCCGCGGCGAGCAGGGCGGCGGTGCGCCGCAGGTGGGGGCCTCTCATCCGAGGCCCCCTTCGAGGGCGCCCTGGTTGCGGCTGCGCTCCAAGTAGGCCGAGGCGTGCTGGAGTTCGGCCGTCAGGTTCTCCACCGTGGTGGCCATCACCTCGGTCGCCTGCACCTTGTAGGTGTCGATGGCGTCGAGGGTGCGGTAGATCTGCTGGAACGCCGAGCGCAGGGTCTCCGCGCCGACCGCGGGGTCGGCGGCGATCCGCTGGATCTCCCCGCTCTGCGTGGAGAGCATCTCGGCGTTGGCCCGCACGAGGTCCTCGGTGGTCCCGCGCAAGGCGTTGACCTGCTCGATGACCTTCTTCTGGTTGTCGAGCGCGGAGGCCAGCATCACGGAGATCCTGAGCGCGGACACGGTCGTCGTCGCGGCCCGGTCGACGCCCTTGATCAACTCGTCGTTGTTGCGCCGTACGACGTCCATGGCGAGGTAGCCCTGTGCGCACACCGCGAGCTGGGTCAGCAGGTCCTGGTGCTTCTGCCGGACCGGGAAGAGCACGTCCGCGCGGAGCGTGTCGGCGGCCTGGGGGTCGGCGACGGCGCCGATGTGCTCCTCCACGGCCGTGTCGAGGGCCTCGGTGAGCACCACGTACTCCTGGAGCTTGCCCATCGTCTCCCACAGGCGGACCCGCTCGGTCTGCAACGCGGCGTTGTCGCGCCGCAGTTCGTCCTGCCCGCCGCGCAGCGAGCCCACGATCCGATTCAGCGTGGTCTGCGAGGAGGCGTACTTGGCGACGTGGTCGCGCAGCTTGTTGCCGCCCGGCAGCCGGGAGAGGAACCTGCGGCCCTTGGACGCGGGCAGGTCCCGCGGGTCCAGGTCCTCGATCACCCGGCGCAGTTCGACGAGCGAGCCCGCGAACTGCGACTGCGCGTCGCCGCCCTTGTCGGGCAGGCTGCGCACGGTCCGCTCCAGCATCCGGTTGGACTGCGCGGCCGCGCTGCGCATCTCGCCCGCGCCGAGCCCGGTGATCTCACCGACCTTGCCGGCGAACTCCGGTGAGCGCGCGTCGAGTACGGCGAGCGAGCGGACGTAGTCGGCGGCCTTCCGCGCGATGCCCTCGCGGACGCCCTCGTCGACGGGGACGAGCCCGCCGGCCTTCTCCCGCGGCACCGGGGCGACGGCCTCGGGCGGGGTGAGCGTGAACGTGTCGTCGGTCATGTTGATTCCCCCTGGGAACCGGCCCGGCGCGCCATGTCGTGCAGCACCTCGGAGGTGGGCACGGGCGCCTGCCGGACACCGGTGAGCTTCTGGTTGAGATACGCCGCGTGCGCGGCGGTGGCGGAGGTGAACTCGGCGGTGGCGCCCTGCGGGCGGAACCCGTGCCGGACGGCCAGCCTGCGCAACTCCGGGTCCGAGCCGAGCAGCTCACCGAGGGCGCGGCCCTCCTCGGTGAGCGGTACGACGGTGTGGTCGCTGTTCGCCGTGGTGTCGGGGTAGAGAACGGTCAGGTCGTCCACGCCCTCGCCCGCCGCGAGCAGCGCGGCGACCTGGGACTCGTAGACGAGGACCAGCGGGTTGCCGGCGCCGCTGACGAAGTCCCGGAACGCCGCGTCCGAGCTGGACTGCTGGGCGCCCTGCACGCTGACCAGCTTGCGCATCAGCGGCGCGGTCGCGTCGACGTCCTCGCCGCTCGCGGCGACCCGGCCGCCGTTCGCGACGTAGGAGGCGGCGGCCAGGTAGAGGGCGCCGGAGCTGGAGGTCTCCGGGTCGGTGGAGGCGATGTACAGGGTGCCGGTCAGCTCCCCGTACTTACCTGCGCCCTTGAGCCGCTGCCAGGTGCGGTCCTCGTCGGCCGCGTCGAGGTAGGCGCTCATTCTCAGGGTGCCGCGGTGGTCTCCGTCCAGGGTGACCAGGCCGTTCGCGGCGAGGACCCCGGCCGCGGAGCGGTGGGCGACGACGACCAGCGGCGAGTAGAAGGGGCGCGGCAACGGCTGGCGCACCTCGTACTTGGCGGCGAGTTCGTCGGCGGGGGCCTTGCTGGAGGGGAACGCGAGGTCGTACCCCTCCAGGTCCAGTCCCTCCATGGCCCAGGACCCGGACGTCTCCGTCCGCACGGTGTAGCCCTTGGTGGCAAGGGCCTTCACCACGTCGGGATCGGCGAAGAACTCGGCCTTCTCCGATCCGATGACTGCCTGCACGGTCTTCGTTGCCGTGCCCTTGTCCCCGGATTCCCGGCCCGCCACGACGGCTGCCACCACGCCGCCGATCAGCAGGACCGCGAGGACGATTCCCACGATGCGTCTCACGCGAGGGAGCGTGCTCCCGGAACCGAACGTTCCAGGGTGCCCCGCATGAACGAGGAGTGAAGCCCCCGCCCCGGATCGCAACGGGAACCCGGGCCTCCGTCACAGGTTCACTCCACGGTGTCCCCGGCCTTGCCGTAGCGCCGGAACTCGGCGGTCTCCACCTGCCAGGGACCGAAGGGGACGAGGTCCCCGTAGATGTAGGGCTCGTGGCGGCGGTAGCGGTTCCCGCAGGGCTCGGAGTGGACCTGGACGGTCCCGTTGCGGGGGTCGACGATCAGGTAGTGCGGGATTCCCATGGCCGGGTAGTCGGCGAGCTTGTCGACGTAGTCGTGGTCGGGGCCGGACGGTGAGACGATCTCGACGACGGCGAGGACCTGCGTGGCGTCGACGGCCGGGCCCTCCTCGTCGAGGACCTCGACCGGGATGACGATCGCGTCGGGGCGGTGCATGCGCCCGATCGGGGGATGCTCGATCCAGGGGCCGCCGACGCAGATGCGGCCGGGGTGCGTGGTGGAGAGCTGGTGGTCCAGCTGCTTGCAGATCCGGCGGACCGTACCCTCGTGCCGCATCGGCCGACGGCTCATGGCCAGGACCGGTCCGGACGGGCCGATCTCCACGCTCCAGGCGCCTTCGAGCCGCTCGGCGAAGGCATCCAGGTCCGAGGCGATGGCGCGCATCTTCGCGTACTCCATGCCCATGCCGCTCAGGCTACTGGCGTTCATGGCGCCCGGTCCGCGCGTCGCTGCGGGTGCACGCGGACCGGGGCCGTTCGGGGGTGCGCCTCCGGGGTCAGTGGGAGGCGAGGGTGCGGGTGTCCAGGGCCGCCGTGTGGGCGTCCATGCGCTCGGCGGCCAGGATGGCGGCCGCCGTGTCGGCGCGGGAGGCCGCGACGACCAGGGCGCGGCCGGCGAGGGTGTGGGCCCGGCGGTGCAGGGCCGCGGGCTCGCGGTCCTCGCCGGTGGGGACGGCCCGGACCAGGCCGCCGCGCAGCCGGGTCACCTGCTCGGCGAGCCGCTCGGAGGCGGCGTCCAGATCGGCCGTCGGGGTCAGGGCCCGCAGCTCGTCGGTGACGGCGAGCAGTGCCGCGAGATGGCCCGCCAGCTGGATGTCCAGCTCCTCCTCACGCGTCCGGTGGGGGAAGTCGGAGGTGGGGCCGGCCATCGTGCTGTGGACCGACTTGGCTCGGATCGGTTCGTACATGGGGATGGCCTCCTGTGCTGACAGGAAGCCATCCTAGCTTAGATTTCGTCTAAAGTTGAGTCGTTCCAGGAACTGCAGGTCAGGGCTGGCTGTAGCCGTCGAGGAAGGTCCCGATCCGGGTCACCGCGTCCCGGAGGTCCCCGACGGTCGGAAGGGTCACGACCCGGAAGTGGTCGGGCTCGCTCCAGTTGAACCCGGTGCCCTGGACGACCATGATCTTCTCGCGCCGCAGCAGGTCCAGCACGAGCTGCCGGTCGTCCTTGACCTTGAAGACCTTGGGGTCCAGGCGCGGGAAGAGGTAGAGCGCCCCCCTGGGCCGTACGCAGCTCACGCCCGGGATCTGCGTCAGCAGCTCGTAGGCGACGTCCATCTGCTCCTTGAGCCGCCCGCCCGGCAGCACCAGGTCGTTGATGGTCTGCCGTCCGCTGAGCGCGGCGACGACGCCGTGCTGGCCCGGCATGTTGGCGCACAGCCGCATGTTCGCCAGGATCGTCAGACCCTCGATGTAGGAGTCGGCGTGCGCCCGCGGCCCGGAGACGGCCATCCAGCCGACCCGGTACCCGGCCACCCGGTACGCCTTGGACATGCCGTTGAAGGTGAGGGTCAGCAGGTCCGGGGCGACGGCCGAGGTCGGGGTGTGGGTGGCGCCGTCGTAGAGGATCTTGTCGTAGATCTCGTCGGAGCAGACCAGCAGGTTGTGCCGGCGGGCGATGTCGGTGAGCCCCCTGAGCACGGCCTCGTCGTAGACGGCGCCCGTCGGGTTGTTCGGGTTGATGATGACCAGCGCCTTGGTGCGGTCGGTGATCTTCCGCTCCACGTCCGCCAGGTCGGGCATCCAGTCGGACTGCTCGTCGCAGCGGTAGTGCACCGCCGTACCGCCGGACAGGGAGACCGCCGCCGTCCACAGCGGGTAGTCGGGCGACGGTACGAGGACCTCGTCGCCGTCGTCGAGGAGGGCCTGCATCGCCATGACGATCAGCTCGGAGACGCCGTTGCCGATGAAGACGTGCTCGACGTCCGTCTCGATGCCGAGGGTCTGGTTGTGCATGACGACCGCCCGGCGGGCCGCGAGCAGCCCCTTCGCGTCGCCGTAGCCGTGCGCGGAGGAGACGTTGCGCAGGATGTCCTCGAGGATCTCCGGCGGGCAGTCGAACCCGAAGGCCGCCGGATTGCCGGTGTTCAGCTTGAGGATGCGGTGGCCCGCCGCCTCTAGCCGCATGGCCTCCTCGAGAACCGGGCCCCGGATCTCGTAACAAACATTGGCGAGCTTGGTCGACTGGATCACCTGCATGTCTGGGAGCTTACGGCCAGGTAACGCCCCTTGGGCCGTGTTTTCCACCACGCGAGACGGGTGGTTTGGGCGGTTATCGCCGTCGGCTGTCGCCCGGGCCCCTCCGCTCCCTACAATCCGCGCCCATGTCCAGGCCACCGCACCCCGAAGGCTCGCCGAGCGTCTACGTCCCGCCGGCCGCCCCGGCCCCCGACTACGAGGAGTACCGGGACCCGGCCGCCGCGCACGGCTGGGAGAACGCGTACGACCGGACCAGCGAACTGCCGAGGGTCCCCGGGGTGCCGGAGGACGGGTGGGAGCCCGGGGGCGGTGTCGAGAGCCGTGCCGCCCGGCGCTCGCACCGCAGGCGGGACCGCCGGCGCCGGGGCCTGATGGCCGCCGGCGCGCTCGGCGCGGTCTCCGTCGCCGCCCTGGTCGCCGGTTTCGCGCAGTCCTCCGACTCCCCGGGCCCGTCGGGCCCGCCCGGGTCCTCGGGCGCGGCCGACACCTCGGCCGGGGCGGAGGAACCGGCGCGCCCGGCGAAGGACGGGAGCGGTCCGGCCGAGGACCCGGCCGCCACGGGCGAACCCGCCGCCCCGGATACCGCGACGCCCTCGCGCAAGGCGCCTTCCCCTTCCCCGTCCGCCACGCCCTCCGAGGAGGCCCCGACCTCCGCCGCCGCCGCGACCCCGTCGGCCGGGAGCGACGGGGAACCGGGCAACGGCCGGGGGTACGGCCGTACGAAGAAGCCGCGGTAGGCGCAACGGCCCGCGTCCCGGGCCCCGCGTGGCCGGAAACGGCTCCTTGTTCCCGCGGACCCCTCACATAACAATGCGCATGACAAGTCAGGGATGGCCTGTCAGCGGGTGACCGGAAGATCTCCGGTCGCCCTTGTCGCAAGAGGGGACCCCCACATGAGAAAGCCTCTCGTCGTCGCGCTCATCGCCCTGGCGACCGCCGGGGCCGGCGCGGCACCCGCGGTCGCCGCCCCCGAACGGGGCGACAGCGCCGCACCCGCGGTCCAGGCGGTCAACTTCGCCGGGACCGTGTCGCTCAGCAACTGCTCCGGCTCGGTCGTCCGGATGCCCGACTCCGAGGCCGACGACCCCGCGCTCGTCCTCACCAACGGCCACTGCCTGGAGAGCGGCTTCCCCGGACCCGGCGAGGTGATCGTCGACCGGGCGTCCACCCGCTCCTTCGGGCTGCTCAACTCCGCCGGCACCCGCGTCGCCACCCTGCGCGCCAGCAAGATCGCCTACGCGACGATGACCGACACCGACGCCGCCGTCTACCAGCTCACCCGCACCTACGCGCAGATCAGCTCCTCGTACGGGATCAGCGCGCTCACCCTGAACGACACCCGCCCCGTCGCCGGCACCGCCATCAGCGTCGTCTCCGGCTACTGGAAGCGGATCTACAACTGCTCCGCCGACGGCTTCGCGTACCGCCTGAAGGAGGGGGACTGGACCTGGAAGGACTCCCTGCGCTACACCTCGGCCTGCAACACCATCGGCGGCACCTCCGGCTCGCCCGTCCTCGACCAGGCCACCGGCCGGGTCGTCGCCGTGAACAACACCGGCAACGAGGACGGCCAGAGCTGCACCGTCAACAACCCCTGCGAGGTCGACGCGGCGGGCAACGTCACGGTCCGCCAGGGCATCAACTACGCCCAGCAGACCTACCAGTTCCCCGCCTGCTTCGGGATCGACAACAAGCTCGACCTGAGCGCCGCCGGGTGCGTGCTGCCCAAGCCCTGACCCCCCGCCGTCACGGGGCGGGCGTCCTGCGGACCGCCCGCCCCGCCAGCACGTCCGTCCGGCGGCCGTCCTCGATGACGAACCGGCCGTCGACCAGGACGTGCGGGATGCCCGTGGGGAGTCGCCGGGGGCTGTCGTAGGTCGAGCCGGCGGCCACCGTCAGCGGGTCGAACAGGACCAGGTCGGCCCGGTACCCCTCGCGGACCAGGCCCCGGTCCGCCAGCCGCAGCCGGGCCGCCGGGCGCGAGGTCAGGTGCGCCACGCACTCCTCCAGCGACAGCACCCCCAACTCCCTCACGTACCGGCCGAGATACTCGGGGAAGGTGCCGTACGCGCGCGGATGCGGCTTGGTGCCCTGGAGGATGCCGTCGGAGCCGCCCGTGTGGACGCGGTGGCGCATGATCGCCCGCACGTTCTCCTCGTGGCCGACGTGCTGGAGGATCGTCGTGCCCAGCCGGTCCGCCAGCAGCAGCCGGCGCGCGGTCTCCCAGCCGTCCACCCGGCCGCCGACGTGGGAGGCGAGTTCGGGGCTGCTCACCCCCGAGATCTCGATGGTGTCCCACTCCACCGGCACCCCGTGGCAGCCGTCCGAGCCGGTCTCCTCCAGGTGGTGGCGGATCCGCTCGGCGCTCGTGTCGTCCCGCAGCCGCGCCAGCACCGCCTCCGGTCCGCCCTCGCTCGCCCAGCTCGGCAGCAGCGCGGCCAGCGTCGTACAGCCCGGCGTGTACGGGTAGGTGTCGAGGCTGATGTCCGCGCCGGCGTCCAGTGCCTCGTCGAGCAGGTCCAGCAGCTGCGGCGCCCGGCCCCGGTTCACCCCGAAGTTCATGGTGGCGTGCGCCAGATGGAGGGCGCAGCCCGCCTCCCGGGTCAGCGCCACCATCTCCGCGTACGCCTCCAGCGCGCCCGCGCCGTAGGAGCGGTGGTGCGGGCAGTAGTAGCCGCCGTAGGACGCCACCACCCGGCACAGCTCGGTCAGTTCGGCGTCCTTGGCGTACATGCCCGGGGTGTACGTCAGGCCCGAGGACATGCCGACCGCGCCCTGCTCCAGGCCCTCGGCGACCAGTTGCCGCATCCGGTCCAGCTCCGCGGGGGTCGCCTCCCGGTCCTCCCAGCCGACGACGAGGGCGCGGACCGTGCCCTGCGGGATCAGATAGGCGGCGTTGACGGCCGTACCGCGGTCCAGGCGGTCCAGGTACTCGCCCACCGACCGCCAGTCGAAGTCGATGTCGTCGCCGTCCCCGTTCCAGCCGGTGATGGCGCACCGCACCTCGGCGAGCGTCCGGTCGTCGACCGGCGCGTACGACAGCCCGTCCTGGCCGAGTACTTCGAGCGTCACGCCCTGCGCGGCCTTCGCGCTGTGGTCCGGGTCGCGCAGCAGCGCCAGATCGCTGTGCGCGTGCATGTCGATGAAGCCCGGCGCGAGGACCAGGCCCTCGGCGTCCAGTTCCCTTGTCGCGCGCGGCCGTTGACAGCCCGCCGCCGCGGCCTCGCGCACGATCGAGACGATCCGGCCGTCGTCGACGACCACGTCGGCGCGGTAGGAGTCGGCGCCGGAGCCGTCCACCACGTCCGCGTCCCGGATGACCAGGTCCTCCACTGCGGGCCTCCTCAGAAATAGGTGCGGACGTAGTCGACGACCGTGCCGTCCGCCTCGGCCACCGGGATCAGCTGCCACTTGTCGAACGACGTGCACGGGTGGGACAGGCCGAGGCCCACCCAGTCCCCGACCTCCAGATCGGCCTCCGGGTCCGTGCGCAGCCAGGTGTGCTGGTCGGACAGGCCCGTCACCTCGACACCGGCGGCCGGACGCTCCACACCGTCCCGGCGCACCACCTGGGCGACGGGCAGGTCCAGGTCGTGGGCGGCGTCCCGCTTGCCCGCGTTGAGGAACCCCTGGTCCGGGGAGGGCCGGGACACCACCTGCGCCCACAGCCGGAACGCGGGCTCCAGCGCGCCCTCCTCGGGGACCCGGTTGAACGGCGTCAGCCGGCGGTAGTGGCCGTCGTCGTGCGAGACGTACGCGCCCGAGCGCAGCAGCTTCAGCACCGGGCGGGACAGCGCGGGCAGCTCCGCGAAGACCTCGGCCACCGTGTCGAACCAGGCGCTGCCGCCCGCGCTGACCACGATCTCCTCGACGTCGTCGAAACGGCCCGCCTCGTCGAAGGCGGCGGCGAGCGCGGTCAGCCGGCGCAGCCAGGCGCGCACCCGCTCCCCGGTGGCCTGCGGCACCTCGCCCTCGTACCCGGCGACCCCGACCAGACGCAGGCTCCGGGAGGCCGCCACGGCGTCGGCGACCGCCGCGCACCCGGCCTCGGTGCGCACCCCGGTCCGGGCGCCGTCACCGGCGGCCAGCTCCACGACGACGTCCACGGGGCGGGCGGCGCCGTCGAGCGCCGCGTCCATCAGCTCCACGCCGCGCACGGAGTCGACGTAGCAGACGAAGCGGAAGCCGGGGTCGGCGGCCAGTTCCGCGGCGAGCCGGCGCAGGGCGGCCGCGTCCACCAGCTCGTTGGCGAGGAACACCCGCCGGACGCCGAACTCGCGGGCCACCCACACCTGGTGCGGCACGGCGAGGGTGATGCCCCAGGCGCCGTGCTCGATCTGGCGGCGGAAGAGCTGGGGGGCCATCGAGGTCTTGCCGTGCGGGGCGAAGGCGAGGCCGTGGCGTTCGGCGTACGTCTCCATCAGCCGCAGGTTGTGCTCCAGCCGCTCGGCGGACAGGGCCAGTACCGGGGTGGCGAAACCGCCGGTGAAGAGGTTGCGCCGCTCGGCGGCCAGCTCGCCGACCGTCCGGCCCGCGGCGTCCGGCGGGAGGCCCTTGAAGCGGTGGTCGACCCGTTCCTCGGCCAGTCGGGCGAGGGCTTCAGCGGCCATGGAACCTCCCTGATCAGGAGCGTTGCGTTCACTGCAACGCCCATTGCGTATGTCGCTCAGTGCTGTCTAACATCTCGGCCAACACGAACACAAGGTTGGGGAGCTACGACGATCGTGACCAGGACAGGACACCGCGACACCCCGGGAGCCGAGGGCGACGCCGCCGACGGACCCGTCGACGGGCCGGCCGACGTCGTCGCGCTCGGCGAGTCCATGGTCGCCTTCCTGCCCACCCGGCCCGGGCGCCTCGCCGACGTGCCCTCCTTCGACCGGTCCATCGGCGGCGCCGAGTCCAACGTCGTCTGCGCCCTCGCCGCGGCCGGACACCGCACCCGCTGGGTCGGCCGGGTCGGCGCCGACGGCTTCGGCGACCACCTGCTGGCCGCGATCGGCGCCTGGGGCGTCGACGTGTCGGCCGTCCGGCGCGACCCGGGACGGCCCACCGGCGTCTACTTCCGCACCGCCGGGGACCGCGGCACCGACGCCCACGAAGTCGCCTACTACCGCGCCGGCTCGGCCGCCTCGGCGATGTCCCCGCACTCGGTCGACCTGGCCGCGGCCCGGTCCGGGCGCATCCTCCACCTCTCCGGCATCACCGCCGCCCTCTCCGCCGACTGCCTCGGCCTGCTGCGCGAACTCACCGCCCCCCGCCCCGGCCGCCCGCTGATCTCCTTCGACGTCAACCACCGCCCCGGCCTGTGGGGCGACGGCACCGACCCCCGGGTCCTGCTGGAACTCGCCCGCGGCGCCGACCTCGTGTTCGTCGGCGAGGACGAGGCCCAGCATGCCTGGGGCGTCGAAGGCGGCCCCGACGCGATCAGGGCGCTGCTCCCGGAACCCGCCCTGCTGGTCGTCAAGGAGGGCGCGGCCGGCGCCACCGTCCTCGACCACGACACCGCCGTGTCCCGGCCCGCGCTCCACGTCGACGTCGTCGCCACCACCGGAGCCGGGGACGCCTTCGCCGCCGGCTTCCTCTCCGCCACCCTGCGGAACCTCCCCCTCGGCGACCGGGCGCGCCACGGCCACCTCTGGGCCGCCGCCGCCCTCACCGCCCCCGGCGACCTCGCCGCACCCCCCGCCCGCGACACGGCCGACCGCCTGGCCGCCCTGCCCGAGGACGCGTGGGGGAGACTGCGACTCGGCCCCGGCTGGACACAGGCCGAACAGCGGGCCGAGGAGGAGGTACCCACCCCATGAGCCAGACCGTCGACCGCGCGCTCAGCATCCTGCCGCTGCTCGCCGAGGGCCCCGCCGACCTCGGGCAGGTCGCCGACCGGCTCGGGGTGCACAAGTCCACCGCCCTGCGGCTGCTGCGCACCCTGCACGAACACGGCATGGTCTACCGCCAGTCCGACCAGCGCTACCGGCTCGGCGCCCGGCTCATCGCCCTGGCCCAGGAGGCGATGGAGAACCTCGACATCCGCGAGATCGCCCACCCCCACCTGGCCCGCCTCAACGAGACCTGCGGCCACACCGTCCACCTCGCCGTCCGCGAGGAGGACGAGGTGCTCTACATCGACAAGGTCGACAGCCGCTACCCGGTGCGGATGTACTCCCGGATCGGCAAGCCCGTCGCCATCACCGTCGCCGCCGTCGCCAAACTCCTCCTCGCCGACCTCACCGAGGCGGAGCGCCGGGCCTTCGCGGAGAAGCTCGACTACCCCATGTACACGTCCCGTTCGACACCCAACGCCCCCGCCTTCCTGCGGGAGTTGGAGAAGGTGCGCGAACAGGGCTGGGCCACCGACCTCGGCGGCCACGAGGAGTCCATCAACTGCGTCGCCGCGCCGATCCGCGGCGCCGACGGCCGGGTCGTCGCGGCGATGTCGGTCTCCGCGCCGAACGTCGTCGTCACCGCCGACGAACTCCTCACCCTGCTCCCGCTGGTCCGCCGCACCGCGGACGACATCAGCGGCGAGTACTCCGGCAAGACTCCTACGAAAGAGCCCGTATGACCGAGAAGACCGCCCTCACCCCCAGCACCCACACCACCCCGCCCGCGAAGTTCTCGCACGGCGTGAAGAAGGGCAACATCCTCCAGGTCGCCGGCCAGGTCGGCTTCCTGCCCGCCGAGGAGGGCAAGCCGCCCACCCCGGCCGGCCCCACCCTGCGCGAGCAGACCCTCCAGACCCTCGCCAACGTCGAGGCGATCCTCCAGGAGGGCGGCGCCTCCTGGGACGACGTGATGATGATCCGCGTCTACCTCACGGACGTGGCCCACTTCGCCGAGATGAACGAGATCTACAACGCCTACTTCGAGGCGCAGGCGCTCACCGCCCCGCCGGCCGCGCGCACGACGGTCTACGTCGGCCTCCCGGCCGGCCTCCTCGTCGAGATCGACGCCCTCGCCGTCCTCGGCTGACGCCTCCTCACCCCACACCCCCCGCACGACGCACACGGCACGGCACCCACGCGGTGCCGTGCCGCGCTCCCCCCTGCCCGAAAGCCGCATGCCCTTACCCAGAGGACCCCCGTATGTCCTTCCCGCTCGCCGCGTCGGCCCCCACCACCGACGCACCCCCGCACACCGGCGGACTGCTCCTCCTGATCGACGGCACCGCCGGTCTGCTGACCGTCGCCGCCATCGGCATCGCCCTGCTGCTGTTCCTGATCATCAAGGTCCGGCTCCAGCCGTTCGTGGCCCTGCTCGCCGTCTCCATAGCCGTCGGCCTGCTCGCCGGACTGTCGGTCACCGAACTCTTCGGCACCGTCCAGCGCTCCGACGCCGTCTCCACCATCGAGTCCGGCATGGGCGGCATCCTCGGCCATGTCGCCATCATCATCGGCCTGGGCACCATGCTCGGCGCGATCCTCGAAGTCAGCGGCGGAGCGGAGGTGTTGGCCTCCCGGCTGCTGAACCTCTTCGGCGAGAAGCGCGCCCCGCTCGCCATGGGCGTCACCGGCGTCGTCTTCGGCATCCCGGTCTTCTTCGACGTCGGCATCTTCGTCCTCGCCCCGATCGTCTACGCGGCCGCCAAGCGCTCCGGCAAGTCGATCCTGCTGTACTGCCTGCCCCTGCTGGCCGGCCTGTCGATGACCCACGCCTTCCTGCCGCCGCACCCCGGTCCCGTCGCCGCCGCCGGACTGCTCGACGTGGACCTCGGCTGGGTCATCCTGATGGGCGTGGTCTGCGGCATCCCGGCCGTCCTCGCCGCCTGGGTCTTCTCCGCCTGGATCGGCCGCCGCATCTTCGTCGCCGTGCCGCAGGACATGGTGGAGGCCGCCGAGGAGGCCCGGCGCGCCGTCCGCGCCGAGCAGGGCGAGCAGCCGCGCGAACAGCCCGTCGCCCTCGGCACGGTGCTCGCCATCATCGGCACCCCGCTGGTCCTGATCCTCGCCGCCACCTTCTCCTCGATCGCGCTGGACCCCTCCACCGCGCGTTCGGTCGTCGAGTTCTTCGGCCACCCCTTCGTGGCCCTCACCATCGCCCTGCTGCTCGCCTACTACCTCCTCGGCGTCCGCCGCGGCTGGTCCCGCAAGTCCCTGGAGACCGTCTCCACGTCCTCGCTCAAGCCGGTCGGCAACATCCTGCTGGTGGTCGGCGCGGGCGGTGTCTTCGGCGCCGTGCTGAAAGCGAGCGGGGTGGCGCAGGCGCTGTCGGACACCTTCCACGACGTGGGCCTGCCGGTGCTGGTGCTGTCGTACCTGATCTCGGTCGTGCTGCGGGTCGCCCAGGGCTCGGCGACCGTCGCCATCGTCACCACGGCCGGCATCGTGGCGCCGCTGCTCGCCGAGGGCGACCACTCCCAGGCGTTCGTCGCCCTCGTCATCATGGCGATCTCGGCCGGCTCGATCTTCGCGTCGCACGTCAACGACGGCGGCTTCTGGATGGTGGCGAAGTACTTCGGCATCAGCGAGCGGGACACCCTCAAGACCTGGACCGTCCTGGAGACCGTTCTGTCCGTGGCCGGGTTCGCGGTCGCCGCCGCGCTGAGCGTCGTCGTCTAGCCGGATTCGTATAACGATGCAGGGGCTGGCTGTGTGCGGCACAGGATCGTCGACCATACTGCCCGCTGTGGAGCAGCGCATAGGTACGAGCAGCCAGCCCCTGGAGGGCGCCGGATTCGACCCGGCCTTCGTCCCCGGGCTCACCTCGCCCGTGTCCAAGGCGACGGAGCCGGAGGAGTCGGAGTCGAAGGAGTCGGAGGACCGGCGGGAGGAGACCGCCGAGGTCACCGAGGAGGTCGCCGAGGACACGGCCGAGGACACGGCCGAAGCCGCCGACGCGGCCGAACCGGCCGACGAGAAAGGGGAGTCGGCGGACGACCGAGCCACCGACGACACCGACACCGAGGACGACGACGAGGCGGCCGCCGACGGTCCCGTCTTCGAGGCGTCCGACCGCCGGGCGAAAATCGTCGCCGACCGGCGCGGTGTCCGGCTCACCCTGGACGACCAGGAGTGCGAGTTCCGCTGGGACGAGATCGGCGCGGTGGAGACGGAGACCGCCCGCTTCGGCAAGCGGTTCACCGTCACCGTGCACACCCCTGACCGCCGTTGGTACCCGATCGAGATCGAGGCGGCGGCCAGGAGCCGCTTCAGCGAGTGGGAGTCACAGCTCGACGCCGTGCTGGACGCCTACTTCGAGGAGTCCGACTAGCAGTACTGGGCTTCCTTCCCGATCGACCGGTACATGCAGTCCGCGTTCTCCAGCAGTTGCAGGACGGCGTCCCGGTTGCGCGAGGTCTCCCGCTCGATCACCTCGTCGGGCGGGTAGAACCCGCCCCCGGAGCTCGACCTCGGGTACATCTCGAAGGTGTACCCGAAGATCTTGTGGGCGCCCCAGAGGTAGTCGTCGATCGAACCGTCGGTGATGTACAGGTCGCTGGACTGCTCGGGGGTGTACCCGTTGCTGGCCGCCATCTTCCCGCCGACGGTGGCGAAGGCGTTGCGGTCGTCGGCCGTCATCCCGGTCGTGGTGTCGGAGTAGGTGTACCCGAAGGGCCACAGCACCAGTTCGCTGTAGGTGTGGAAGTCGATGCCGGCCTTGATCTGCTGGACGCCGCCGACGACCCGGCTGCGCACGAAGTTCGCCACCACCCGCACCTCGGGCGCCGACTCGGCGGCCGTGCCCCGGTAGGTCTCCGACGAGGTGGACCCCGAGGAGCCGCCGCAGCAGCCCCAGCGGTAGTTCCAGTTGCGGTTGAGGTCCGTACCGACGTACGAGGAACCGGAGTTGGGCTGGCGGTTCTTGCGCCACGACCGGTACGAGCCGGACGCGATGTCGTACTCGCCGCCGTCCGGGTTGATGTCCGGCACGATCCAGATCTCCCGGCTGTTGACCAGACCGGTCACCCTGGAGTCCGTGCCGTAGTCGGAGGTCAGCTCGCGCAGCAGGTACAGCGCCATCTCGACGGTGAGGTGCTCACGGGCGTGCTGGTGGTGGGTGAACAGCACCTCGGGCTCGGACTCGTCCGTGGCCACGTTGTCGCTGATCTTGATGGCGGTGATGTTCCGGCCCTGGTACGAGGTGCCGATCACCCGGGTGCTGGCGATGGACGGGTTGGCCGAGACGATCGAGTTGATCTCGCTCGTCATCTCCGCGTAGTTGTGGTACCGCGAGTCGGCGGAGGGGAAGTCGAGCAGCCGCATCTCGTCGGCGGCGCTCGACCGGTCCGGTACGGCCGCCAACGCCGTGACGTCGTAGCCCTGTTGGCGCAGCTTGCGGATCTGGTCGGCGCGGCCGGAGACCACCAGGCCGTGCGCGTCGACCTCGTCCACACTGACGCCCGAGCGCTGGATCGCGGTGCGGTCCTCGGCGGTCGAGTGGGTGTGGATCTCGTACTGGCGGATGTCGTCGGCCGAGGCGGCCGCCCGGGTGCCGCTGTCGGCGTTGGCCGTGACGCTCCCGGAGAGGGGTGCCGCGAGGGCCAGGGCGATGAGGGTGACGAGCGCGGCGGTGCGGGTGCGGGAGCCGCCGCGGGCGCCCGAGCCTCGGATGCGAAGTCGCATGAATTCTCCTTGTTTCTCCAGGGCTTCCGGGATCTCCGGAAGGTGGGGAGTGGAGCGGGGGGTGGTTCAGCGACGTGCTGGTGCGGGTGGCGCTCATCGTCCGCGCATGGCATGACCCGGTCAAGAGGGAAAGCGGTCGCGATGGCGCGAACCGTTCCCCGCGCGTGCGCCGGGAACTGTACGGGCGCTGACGACAGGTCAGGCGGAGGCGCGCACCGGACCCGCCCCGCCGGCCCGCCGCCGGGGTACGCAGGTAGGTAAGCAGGTATATCCACCCCTGTGCCGGACGCCCGGCCGCACCACCATGGCCGCATGCTGCAACTCCGCGCCGACCGGTTCCGCCGACCCCTGATCGGAGCAGGCCGGGTGACCCGTGACTACGACCCCCGCCCCGCCTCGGTCCGCGAGGCCCGCAGGGAGGTGCGCGGACGGCTGGAGGACTGGGGGCTCGGCGACCGCGAGGAGCTGCTCGACACCGCGGAGCTGCTGGTGAGCGAGCTGGCGACCAACGCGCTGCTGCACACCGCGAGCCGGTTCACGGTGACCCTGTCCCTCGCCGGCGGCGTGCTGCGCTGCGAGGTGCGGGACGCCGGCCGGCGCGTCCCGCAGGTGCTGGACGCGGGCGGCTCGGAGAGCGGCCGGGGGATGTTCCTGGTGGACGCCCTGGCCCGCCGCTGGGGCTGCCACCAGGACCGCGAACACAAGACCGTCTGGTTCGAACTCTGACGCGCCCCCTTGTCGGCTCCGGCGGGACGCGGTTTCTTGATCTGCATGGCGGACGACTCGGGAAACACTCGGACCACACACGTCGACGCGGACGGCCCCCCTCCCCGTAAGTCGAGTTGGAAGTACATCGGACCCGGCATCGTGGTCGCCGCGACCGGCGTCGGCGCCGGCGACCTGGTGGCCACGCTGATCGCGGGCAGCAGCTTCGGCTACACCCTGCTCTGGGCGGCGGTCATCGGCTGTCTGGTGAAGATCTCGCTCGCTGAGGCGGCCGGCCGCTGGCACCTGTCCACCGGACGGACCCTCTTCGACGGCTGGGCGAGCCTCGGCCGCTGGACCACCTGGTTCTTCGTCGGATACGTCGTGATCTGGGGCTTCGTCTACGGCGCCGCGGCGATGTCGTCGAGCGCGCTGCCCCTTCAGGCGCTGTTCCCCGACGTGATGGACCTCGAATGGTGGGGCGTGGCCTGCGGCCTGGTGGGCCTGGTGTTCGTCTGGTTCAACCGGTACGCCGTCTTCGAGAAGGTGATGACGGTCCTGGTGGGCGTCATGTTCGTGGTGACCGTGTACCTCGCGGTCCGGGTGACCCCGAACCTCGGCGACGCCTTCGCGGGCCTGCTGCCCGTGCTGCCCGACGAGAAGGACTCGGTGCTCAACACCCTCGGTCTGATCGGCGGGGTCGGCGGCACCATCACGCTGGCCGCCTACGGCTACTGGGTCAACGCCAAGGGCTGGACGAACGCCGGCTGGATGAAGGTGATGCGGTTCGACAACCGCGTCGCCTACGCCACCACCGGCGTCTTCGTCGTGGCGATGCTCTTCGTCGGCGCCGAGCTGCTGCACTCGGCGAACGTGGCCATCGCCAGTGGCGACAAGGGCCTGCTCCAGCTGAGCGACATCCTGGAGGACCGGTACGGCACGGCGACCGCGAAGTTCTTCCTGATCGGCTTCTTCGCCACCTCGTTCACCTCGCTGATCGGCGTCTGGCACGGGGTGAGCCTGATGTTCGCCGACTTCGTCGCCCGCTACCGGGGCGGCGAGACCGGCCGGGGCGAGGAGATCGCCGCCGGCTCCCGGGAGCGCAGCCTGCCCTTCCGCCTCTACCTGCTCTGGCTGACCTTCCCCCCGATCGTCCTGCTCTTCCAGGGCCAGCCGTTCCGCCTGATCATCATCTACGGCGTGCTCGGCGCGGCCTTCCTGCCCTTCCTGGCCGGCACCCTGCTCTGCCTGCTCAACTCCTCCCGCACACCCGCCCAGTGGCGCAACGGAGCCCTCAGCAACACCATGCTGGTGCTGGCCGGCCTGCTCTTCCTGGTCCTGTGCGTGAAGCAGATCTGGGACCAGCCGTGGTCGGAGTTCCTGTGACGGCTCCGACCACGGCGGCCCGGGGGGTGGCTAGGGGAGCGCGTGGACGTGCGGGCCCACCGCGTTCGACCAGGCGTTGCCCGCCGTCGCGTCCCAGTTGGTGGACCAGGTCATCGCACCGCGCAGGTCGGGATACGTCCTCGACGGCTTGAAGGAACCGCAGTTGGTGCCCTTCGCCAGACAGTCGAGGGCGTTGTTCACGACGCTCGGGGAGACGTAACCGCTGCCCGCGCCCCGGGTCGAGGCCGGCAGACCGAGGCCCACCTGGGACGGGGCCAGCCCGCCCTCCAGCTGGATGCAGGCGAGCGCGGTCAGGAAGTCGACCGAGCCCTGGCTGTACACCTTGCCGTCACAGCCGAGCATCGAACCGCTGTTGTAGTACTGCATGTTGACGACCGTGAGGATGTCCTTCACGTTCAGCGCCGTCTGGAAGTACGAGTTCGACGTCGACTGCATGTCGATGGTCTGCGGTGCCATCGTCAGGATCATCGACGAGCCGGCCTTCGCCGACAGCGACCGCAGGGCCTGCGTCATGTACGTGGCGTTGAGCCCGTTCTCCAGGTCGATGTCGACGCCGTCGAAGCCGTACTCCTGCATCACCGCGTAGACGGAGTTGGCGAAGTTCGCCGCCGAGGCGGAGTCGTTCACCGACACCGTGCCCTTCTCGCCGCCGACCGAGATGATGACCTTCTTCCCGGCCGCCTGCTTCGCCCGGACGTCCGCCTTGAACTGGTCGACGGTGTAGCCGCCGAGCCCGGCCGAGTCCAGGTTGAAGGTCACCGCGCCCGGCGTCCCGGTGGCGTCGGCGAAGGCGACGGCGATGATGTCGTACTGCGCCTGCACGTCCGACAGCTTCTGCACGGCGGCGCCGTTGTTGAAGTTCTGCCAGTAGCCGGTCACCGCGTGCTTGGGCAGCGCCGGACCGGTCGGGGTCGTCGTGGTCGTCCCCGTCACGGCCGTCGACTTCGCCGACTCACCGGCCGAGTTGGTCGCCGTCACCTGGAAGGAGTACGACGTGGACGCGGCGAGCCCGGTCACCGTCGCCGAGGTCCCGGTCACCGCGGTGACCTTGGTGCCGTTGCGGTAGACGTTGTACCCGGTCGCCCCCGAGACGGTGTTCCAGGCCAGGGAGACGGACGACGAGGTCCGCCCCGACACCGCCAGACCGGCCGGGGTGCCCGGCACGGTGGGCTCCGGGTCGGTGCCGCCACCGCCGTCCGGCCCGAACACCGAGACGTCGTCGACGTGGTAGGCGGCCGTGCCGTACCAGCCGTGCGTGTACACCGACACCGAGCGGGTCCCGGAACCGGTGGTGAAGGTGGCGGTCAGCTGCTTCCAGCTGCCGGAGTCGGGCGTCCAGGTCGACACGTCGGTGGTGCCCGTGCCGGTCACGCCCAGATAGGCGTACCCGCCCTGCACCCAGGCGCTGAGCGTGTACGTCGAGTTCGGCTGGACCGCCACCGACTGGGTGCAGCGGGCGTTGTCGTGGCCGGCCGGGGTCGCCTTCAGGGCGGCCGCGCCGCCGTGCACGGGCGAGGAGACGGCCGTACCGCTGCCCGCCGAGCAGGTCCAGTTGGCCAGGCCGGACTCGAAGCCGGCGTTCCTGGCGTTGTTGACGTCGGCGGCGGACGCCTGGCCGGTGCCCGCGAGGGAGAGGGCGAGCGCCAGGGTGACGGCGCCCGTCCACAGACGGGTGGACCGGCCGTGGGGGGACGTACGGTCGCGCGGGGACATGCGACGGGGGAATGGCATGCGTATGGACATGTCAAATAAGTTGGTCCAGACCAATCCCGCTGTCAAGAGGTGGCACCGAGATGCTCAACCTGCCCCGCTTTGCGGCAACTTGTGAAACAGCAGTTCCCTCATAGCTGCAGAAACGCTGTTCTCCGGTCACGTACCCGTGGATACAGTGCTCAGGTAGTCACTCAGTGAAGTCGGCCGGGTGTACCGGAGTGACGCCGGCCGGACCGGCGGGCATGGGGAGTGGGGAGCTGCGCGTGCCAACTGCCATCGCCGTGACCAGTGCCGACCTGGCGCTGCCGCCGCAGGACGAACGCACCGTCCCCGCGGTCGTGCTCCAGGGCCTGGACCGGCAGCCCCTGGAACGGTCCCTGACCGCCCTCCAGGCGGTTGTCGAACAGCACGGCCACCTCATCGTCGTCTGCTCCCCGACCCCCGACCCCGCCGTCGAACGCCGGCTGTACACCCTGCGCTCCCTCATGGAGAGCGACCGCATCGCCCTCTTCCGCCCGGAACTGCCCCCGCTCGCGGTCGCCGTCCTCGCCCGCCAGCTGCGCCAGCTCGCCTCCTGCGACCTCGGCCCCGGAGTCCTCGCCTCGGCGGCCCGGCTGCTCACCCACTACATCCACGCGGGGGCGCTCCTCGGCTCCGTCGCCAAACTCGACCGCCTCCCCGTCGGCCTGAAGTCCCACGCCAAGTCCTGGGTCCCGGGCAGCCAGTTCGGCGTCCTCGCCCACCCCGAACCGCAACTCGTCCGGATCGGCCCCGAAGCCGCGCTGACCGGACCGGAGTTCGGCACCCGCATGATCGTCGCCAAGGGCCAGCTCCAGTCCGAGTGGGTCACCGACACCCTCGCCAGGTCCTGGAGCGTGCAGGGCCTGCGCGAGGCGCCGCTGCCCGCCGAGTCACCGCTGTGGTGGGGCACCGGACGCCTCATCGAGTTCTGCGCCTACCTGCCCGACCTGTCCGTGCTCTACCAGCTCGTCACCTCGGTGCGTCGGAGCGCCTGCCACTGGTGCGGCATCGACGTCATCGGCGACCGCTGTGTGTTCTGCTCGGCGACCCCGCCCGTACCGGAGATCCGCGCGGGCTGACCGGCCCCGCAAAGCCGCATCCGACCGATCCCGACCGATTCCCCCAATGAGGTTGCACGGTTCATGAACTCCCGTCAGCGCCGCGGCGTGATACTCCTGATCCTGTCCGTCGTCTGCGCCCTCGGCGCCTTCGCCGGCGTGCTGTCCGTCATCGACGACGCCGAGTCCAAGGTCGGCCCCGAGGTCGCCGCCTACCGGCTCAAGACGGACGTGGAGCCCTACGAGCCCCTCGGCGCAGCCCAGTTCGAGAAGATCTCGATGCCCGAGCGCTGGCTCTCCGACAACGCCGTCACCGATCTGCGCGACGTCGAGGGCAAGATCGCGGTGACCCCCCTGAAGAAGGGCTCCCTGCTCCAGAGCGACATGATCGTGGCGCAGCCCGCCCTGCGGCCCGGGCAGCAGGAGGTCGCCATCATGATCGACGCGGCGACCGGGGTGGCCGGCAAGATCACACCGAACTCCACGGTCAACGTCTACGCCACCTTCGAGGGCCAACGGGAGGGCGACCCCGACCAGTCCAAGATCATCGTCACCAACGCCAAGGTCCTCGACGTCGGCGACCTGACCGCCCTCCGGCCGGACTCCGACGACCGGAGCCGGCAGCCCACCGACGCCGTCCCGATCACCTTCGCGCTCTCCACCCTCGACGCCCAGCGCCTCACCTACGCCGAGTCGTTCGCCGCGCGGGTCCGGCTCGCGCTGGTGGCACCCGGCAGCGACACCGCGGTCCCCGAGTCGGACCGGACGTACGAACTCGCTAAGGACAGGTGAGAGGCCCGCATGCCCACGAGGATCCTCCCGGCGGTCGGTGACGCGGACGCGGTCCGCGCGGTCACCACCCTGCTCAGCCAGCTCCCGGACGCCGAGCCGGTCACCCCCGTGACCGACTCCACCCAGCTCGTCGACACCCTTGCCCGGCTGGCCGCCGAGTCCGTCGACGAACTGCCCGAGGTCGTCGTCGTCCACGAGCGCATCGGCCCCGTCCCCGCCCTGGAACTCATCCGCGAAGTCGCCCTCCGCTTCCCCGCGGTCGGCGTCATCCTCGTCACCTCCGACGCCTCGCCCGGCCTCTTCCAGGCCGCCATGGACCACGGCGCCCGGGGCCTGGTCGCCCTGCCCCTGAACTACGAGGAACTCGCCGTCCGGGTCCAGGCCGTCGCCTCCTGGTCGGCCGGCGTACGACGGCACCTCGGCGGCGCGCTGGAGGTGTTCACCGGCGTCGGCGGCACCGTCGTCACCGTCAGCGGCGCCAAGGGCGGCGTCGGGACCACCCTCACCGCCGTCCAGCTCGCCCTCGCCGCGCAGGCGTCCGGCCGCCCCACCGCCCTGCTCGACATGGACCTCCAGACCGGCGACATCGCCTCCTGCCTGGACGTCCAGTTCCGCCGCTCGGTCGTCGACCTCGCGGCCATCACCGACATCACCCCCCGCGTCCTCGCCGACGCCGTCTTCCGCCACGACACCGGGCTCGCCCTGCTGCTCGCCCCCGGCGACGGGGAACGCGGCGAGGAGGTCACCGACCGCGCCGCCCGCCAGATCGTCGGCGCCCTGCGCTCCCGCTACGAGGTCGTCGTCGTCGACTGCGGCGCCCAGCTCAGCGGCGCCGGAGCGGCCGCCGTGGAGATGGCCGACACCGCCCTGCTGGTCACCACCCCCGACGTGATCGCCGTCCGGGGCGCCAAACGCGCCGTGCGGATGTGGGACCGGCTCCAGATCCGCAAGGCGGAGGAGACCACCGTCGTCGTCAACCGCCACACCCGCGGTACCGAGATCCAGCCCTCGCTGATCCAGAAGATCACCGGAACCGGCGTCGCGGCCACCGTGGTCCCGGCGAACTTCAAGGAACTCCAGTCCGCGGTGGACGCGGGCCGCCTCCACGAACTGGACGCCAAGAGCACCGTCAAGCAGGCCCTGTGGACGCTCGCGGGGGAGCTGGGGCTGCTCAAGGCCGCGGCCGTCGACCGCAGGGCCGGCCGGTCCGCGGTGGGCTTCCGCCGCCGCAAGGAGATCGGGGGGTAGGGATGGGAGCGCTCCTGAAGGACGGTGGCGGTAGCGGCGGAGGTCGCCGGGGTGACCGGGCTCTCCGGAGCCCTCGGGGCGCCCGGAGCCTCCGGTCCGACCGGGGCCAGGTCACCATCGAGTTCCTCGGCATGACCCCGCTGATCATCCTCACCCTGGTCCTGCTGTGGCAGTGCGCGCTCCTCGGCTACACCTTCACCCTCGCCGGCAACGCCGCCGACGAGGCCGTACGCGCGGCGACCGCCGCCGAACCCGGAGCACGGCAGGGCGCATGCCAGGCCGCCGGAATGGACAAACTGCCGGGTGCGTGGGAGGGCGGCGCCGAAGTGGACTGCGCGACCGGGGGCGGCTATGTGACGGCCGAGGTACGGCTGAAGGTGCCGGTCCTGTTCCCCGGTTCGATCGGCTTCCCCTTCACGGTGGAGGGCCACGCGGGAGCCGTAGAGGAGGCGACGGACTGACATGCCGTACGACCTGGACGACCCCGCCCGCCCCGGCGCCCGAACCCGTACGCGGCGATCGCCGGACCGCGCCCCCGTACGCGCGGGGCGGGCCCGCGCCCGCACACGGGCCTCGCGGGACCGCGGCCAGGTGGCGCTGGAGTACCTCGGCTTCGTCCCCGTGCTGATCCTCGTCGCCATGGCCGCCGTACAGATCGGGCTGATCGCCTACACCGCCCAGCAGGCCGGCACCGCCGCCCGCGCCGGAGCGCGCAGCGCCTCCCTGGAGGGGCCCTTCGCCCAGGACTGCCAGGCCGCGGTGAGCGGCTGGCTGGCCGACGGGACCGGATGCACCAGCGCCGGACTCGGCGACGAGGTACGGGTCACCGCCACCGTCGCCATCCCGTCCGTGGTCCCCGGCTGGGACTTCGGCGACGCCACCAAGTCCGCCACCATGCCGCTCGACCACTGAGGAGCACCGAGAGCCATGAGCCTGCGGGCACGCATCAACTCCCCCGAGGAGAACGGGGGCAGGGGCGAGGACGGCCACCTGGTCGCCTCCTACCGGGCCAAGCTCCTGGAGGAGATCGACCTCGCCGAGATGAGTTCACTGGCCCCGGCCGAACGCCGGGCCCGGCTCGAACGCGTCCTCGGCCACATCATCAGCCGCGAGGGCCCGGTGCTCTCGACGGCCGAACGCTCCCAGCTGATCCGCAGAGTGGTCGACGAGGCCCTCGGCCTCGGCATCCTCGAACCACTCCTGGAGGACGCGTCGATCACCGAGATCATGGTCAACGGACCCGACGCCATCTTCGTCGAACGGTCCGGCAGGGTCGAGCAGTTGCCGATCCGCTTCCCCTCCCACGAGCAGCTGATGCAGACCATCGAGCGGATCGTCTCCACCGTCAACCGCCGGGTCGACGAGTCCAACCCCATGGTCGACGCGCGCCTGCCCTCCGGCGAGCGGGTCAACGTGATCATCCCGCCGCTCTCCCTGACCGGCGCCACCCTCACCATCCGCCGCTTCCCGCGCTCCTTCACCCTGCACGAGATGGTCGGCATGGGCTCCCTCGACGAGCCCATGGTGTATCTGCTCGCGGGCCTGGTGCAGGCGAAGTTCAACATCATCGTCTCGGGCGCCACCGGCACCGGCAAGACGACCCTGCTCAACGCGCTCTCCGGACTGATCCCCGAGGTGGAGCGGATCATCACCATCGAGGACTCCGCCGAACTCCAGCTCCAGCAGAACCATGTGATCCGCCTGGAGTCCCGCCCCCCGAACGTCGAGGGCCAGGGCCAGATCACCATCCGCGACCTGGTCCGCAACTCCCTGCGGATGCGCCCCGACCGCATCGTCGTCGGCGAGGTCCGCGGCGGCGAGTCCCTGGACATGCTCCAGGCCATGTCCACCGGCCACGACGGCTCCCTCGCCACCGTGCACGCCAACAGCACCGAGGACGCCCTGATGCGGCTGAAGACCCTCGCCTCCATGTCCGACGTCGAGATCCCCTTCGAGGCGCTGCACGACCAGATCAACAGCGCCGTCGACGTCATCGTCCAGCTCACCCGCTTCCCCGACGGCGTCCGCCGCATCACCGAGGTCGCCGTCCTCGACAGCCACGGCGGCGAACCGTACCGGCTGGCCACGGTCGCCCGCTTCGACGCCCGGCCGATGGCCGCCGACGGCAGGGTCTACGGCACCTTCGGGTACTTCCCGCTGCCACGCCGCACCGCCGACCGCCTCTACATGGCCAACCAGCCCGTACCGCAGGCGTTCGGGGTGGCGCAGCACCGGGAGCAGTTGGCCATCCGAGCGGCCAGGTAGGCGGGGACCGATGGACTTCCAGCAACTGATCACCCTGACCACCGGCGTCACGGTACTGACCCTCGGGCTCGCCGTGGCCGGCCTGCACGCCTACGCCGCCGGCCGGGCCCAGCGCCAGGCCCTGGTGGAGCGCCTGTCCGCCACCGGACAGCTCACGGACGGGCTCCGCGCACGCCGCTTCGGCCGCCTCGACCGCGGCCTGCGCCGCACCAAGGCCGGCCGCAAGCTGGAACTGAGGCTCGCCGCGACCGGACTGGACGTGACACCCGGCGAGTTCTTCGTCTACATGCTCGCCGCGGTCACCGGCCTCTTCCTGGTGGGTCAGGCCACCCTGGCCCCCTTCTTCGGCCCCATCGCCGGACTCCTCGGCGCCTGGGCGGCGTTGCAGTTCCTCAGCTGGCAGCGGCAGAAGCGCATCGAGCGCTTCATCGGCCAACTCCCCGAACTCGCACGCATCCTGGCCAACGCCACCCAGGCCGGCCTCGCCCTGCGCACCGCCATCGGCATGGCCGCCGAGGAACTGGAGGCCCCGGCCGGCGAGGAACTGGGCAAGGTCGCCAACCAGTTGGCGCTCGGCGCCTCCATGGACGACGCGCTCGGCGAACTCGCCGACCGGCTGCCCTCCCGCGAACTCGTCGTCCTCGTCACCACCCTCGTCCTGTCGAACAAGGCGGGCGGCCAGGTCGTCAGCGCCCTGCGCAACCTCACCGAGACGCTGGAGGAGCGCAAGGAGACCCGGCGCGAGATCCGCACCCAGCTCTCCCAGGTGACCATGACCTCCTACGCCGTCCCCGCCCTCGGTGTCGGCTCCCTGTTCCTGATGAACGGCGTCAAGGACGGCGCCCTGGACCGCATGACCGGCTCCCCGGCGGGCCAGGCCGCGGTCCTCGTGGCGTTCGTCCTGTACGCGACCGGCTTCGTCCTGATCCGGCGCCTGTCCCGGATCGACGTCTGAGAGGCGCTGACATGGCACTGCTGCTGGCCCTGCTGATGGGCGCGAGCGTCTGGGGAGCCTTCGCGGGCATCCGCATGTACCGGGCCGACGCCCGGCTCCCCGGGGACCTGCAACTGGCCCTGGAGGTCGGCGCCACCCGCACCGGCGCCGTCGACTCCCTCATCGACCGCATGGGCATGCGGTACGCACCCGCCGTACTGCGCCTGATGGGACCCAGACAGGTCGCCAGGTACCGCAGGAAGATCGACCTGGCGGGCAACCCCGGCGGCCTCACCATCGACCGCTACGCCGCCCGCCGCGCCGTCTACGGCTTCCTCGGCCTCGTCGGCGGCCTGGTCTTCCTGATGCGCGGCCAGTACGTCGTGACCCTGCTCCTCCTCGCCTTCGGCGCGTTCTGGACGGAGGTCGGCATCTGGTCGGCGATCCGCATCCGCAAGGACGTCATCGAACGGACCCTGCCGGACTTCCTGGACGTCCTGGCGGTGGTGGTCAGCGCGGGCCTCGGCTTCCGCCAGGCCCTGGACCGGGTGGCCTCCCGCTACGAGGGCCCCTGGGCGGACGAACTGCGCATCACCCTGCGCCAGATGGACCTCGGCATGAGCCGCCGCCAGGCCTTCGCGGAACTGCGCCGCCGCAACGACTCCGAACAGGTGGCGATGTTCGTGACGGCACTCCAGCAGGGCGAGGAACTGGGCGCACCGATCGTCGACACGCTGGTCGCCCTGGCCAAGGACATGCGCCGCACCGACGCGCAGAACGCCCGCCGCAAGGCGGCCAGGGCGGTGCCCAAGGCCACGATGATGATCACGACCTTCATGGTCCCGGCCACGATGATCCTGCTGGGCGCCGGCCTGCTGCTCGGCTCCGGCACCGACTTCGGTTCCGTCACGGGGGAGTAGGGGGAGCGGGAGCGATGGGCATGGGGATGGTCACGGGCAGGGGCAGGGGCAGGGGCAGGGGCAGGGGCACGGTCACCGGCCTCGGCGCGGCCAAGGGCATGACGGCGAGGCGGCGCAGGCCGACGGCGTCACCGGTGCCGGCGCGGCTGAACGAGCCCCGGGGGCTGGAGGCGGCGTCCGTTCGGGCCGCCGCAGGGCCCGCGGACGCCACCGAGGGCTCTGACGGGCCCGAGCCGGCCGCGATGCCCCTCCGCGTCGTAGACCCCGCGGAGGCGCGCGAGGGATCGGCCGGCCCCGGGCCGACCACCATCCCCCTCCAGATCAACGCCCTCCAGGCGGCCACCCGCATGGTCTTCGCCTTCCGCCTGGCCATGCTGGCCCTCTCCGCCCCCGTGGCCCTCCTCAACGCCGCCCCCGGCCTGGGCACCCGCCTGGTCGGCGCGGCCGTCATCGCCACCTTCATGGTGAGCTACGCCCTCTTCCGGCACTGGGAGCGCTTCGGCCCCTTCCTCCTGCGCCACCCCACCCTCCTCCTCGCCGACACCCTCTTCGGCGCCCTGCTCCTGGTGTCGGCGGGCCCGGACACCCCCCTCGCCTACGTCAGCGTCTGCACCCCGCTCCTGGCCGGCATCGCCTACGGCTACCGGGCCGCCGCCCTTTTCGCGAGCCTCCAGTCGCTGATACTGCTCCTCGTCTACGCCACCACCGCCGACGCCGACACCGGCCTCGCGGAGAAACTGCTGCTCCCCGGCTTCTGCGTGATCACCGGCGCGGCCGGCTCGGCCCTGCGCAACCTGATGCTCCGCTTCGGCGAGGCGACCCAGGCCCTCACCACGACGAGGGCCCGCCTGGCGGCCACGGAGGCCGTCGACGCCGAACGGGCCCGCCTGGCACGGGAGATGCACGACTCGGTGGGCAAGACCCTGCACGGCGTGGCCCTGGCCGCGGACGCCCTGGCGGCGACGGCGTCCAGAACCCCCCTGAACCCCGCCCTGATCAGGGAGCAGGCGGAACTGGTGGCGAGCGCCACCCGCCAGGCCGCGAAGGAGTCCCGCGACCTCCTGACGGACCTCCGGGCCGTCACCCCGCCCGACGCGGCGTCCGCCGCTCCCCGCACCGACGTCCTGGCCGCCCTGAAGTCCCAGACCAGCGACTTCACCACCCGCACGGGCATCCCCACGACCTACCACCCCACCGGCAGCGTCGCCCCGTCCGCCCGCCCGTACCTGCCCCCGCCCATGGCGGTCGAGGTCCTCTCCATCGCCGCGGAGGCCATGGAGAACGCCCACCGCCACGCCACCCCCACCACGGTGGAGGTCAGGGCCGGGGTGCACGGGAACCTGCTGCGCATCAGCGTCCACGACGACGGACCGGGCATCCCCCCGGACACCACCCTTGAACAACTGCGCAGCACAGGCCACTTCGGACTGGTCGGCATGGTCGAACGCGCCGCGTCGGTGGGCGCCCGCATCCGCATGGGCCGGGGCGCCCACCCGCACGGCACGGAGGTCCTCCTGGAACTCCCCCTGCCGACTCTGAGGAACTGACGGAGGAACCCCCCATGCAGGACCCCACATCCGTCCCCCAACCGCCCACCCCGCTCCGGGTCCTCGTCGCCGACGACAACCCGGTGGTCAGAGCGGGCCTGACGGCACTGCTGACGGGCCGCGAGGACATCACCGTCGTGGCGGAGGCGGCGGACGGCCACGAGGCGGTACGGGCGGCCCGCAGGCACCGCCCGGACGTGGTCCTGCTGGACGTCCAGATGCCGGGAGTCGACGGCATCTCGGCACTCCCGTACCTGGTGGACATTGCTCCCGTGATGATGCTGACGTACAGCAGGGAGTCGGCGACGGTGGAAGAGGCCCTGCGCAGGGGCGCCAACGGCTACCTGGTGCACGGCGAGTTCACGGCACCCCAGCTGGTGGACGCCGTGAAGGACATCAGGCAGGGCAGACCCCACTTCACCGCGACGGCGGCGGACGCGCTCCTGACCCAGCTCCGCAGGGCGGCGGATTCGCGACCGCATACGGAATATCTGCCTCCACCCTCCAATGTTCCAGAATCGCTTTCGCAAGTGCAACCACATGTGGGACAGTCCTCCGAGAGGGTTGGATTTCAACTGAGTACGCGGGAGGCGGAGATCATGGACCTCATCGCATCCGGCATGACGAACCCTCAGATCGCCGCGACGTGCTTCATCAGCGAGAAGACGGTCAAGAACCACATCAACCGCATCTTCGCCAAGCTCCACAGCACCACCCGCGCGCAGGCAACCGCCAAGTGGCTGGGGGCAACGTGACGCCCCGCATTTGGGCCCGCATTTGGGCCCCGGGACCCTCGCCCACCCCCCACCCCACCCCCTACGGTGCCCGCACCACAGCCACAACCGGAGGGGCCCACCATGACCAACTGGCTCAACACCCACACCCCCAAGAACAACGACAAGGGCCAGACGGCGGTGGAGTACCTGGGGATCATCGCGGTGGTGGTGGCGATCGTGCTGGCCATTACGGGGACGGATATCGGGCAGTCGATCTACGACGCCATCGTGGACAAGATCGACGAGGTCACCGGTTGACCGAACCCCGCAGGTACGGCGATGCAGGGCAGGCGTTCCCCATCTACATCACGGTGGTGGGGGCCCTGCTCTTTCTTGCGTTCGCGTACCTGGCCGTCGGTCAGGCCGCAGCGAATCGGAACAGCGCCCAGACCGCCGCGGACGCTGCTGCCCTCGCCGCGGCGCAGGACACTCGGGATCAACTGGCCGACGCATGGGTGAAGGAAGTGGGCGAGCCGGCCAACTGGCAGGACATCTTCGACGGCATCGCGACAGGACTCGCCCCTTCTTGCTGGCGCGCCGATCAGCTCGCCGACCAGAACGACGCGCA
Source organism: Streptomyces sp. NPDC000983 (assembly GCF_040299205.1). NCBI lineage: Bacteria > Bacillati > Actinomycetota > Actinomycetes > Kitasatosporales > Streptomycetaceae > Streptomyces > Streptomyces sp. NPDC000983. Next base: position 65,009 of record NZ_JBEPBM010000030.1, read on the forward strand.
TGTCGAGGCGTGCGCTCAGACGGGTCCTCTGGAGTTCGAGGTCGCGGTCCAGATGGACAAGCCGGTCGGTGATTCCATCGTCCCGGGTACAGAGGGCAAGTTCGCGAAAGCATCCGCCATCGCCGTGATCGAGGCCCGATGCGGTTTCGAACCCCTCGGTGAGGACGCCGGGGACGAGGAACTGCCGACACTCACCTGCGACGGCGAGGACTGGGACCTGGATCCGGAGGACCTCGACGGCCTTCCGGCGCCGGAGGACCTCTTCGACGTCCATCTGGCCGACTGACAAACGAACGACGAGTGACGAAGGAAGCTGGGGATGAGGATTCGGTTCACTACGAAGGCCCGCACAGGGATGGTCACGCTGACCGTGGTGGCAGGGCTGGCCGTCGGAGTGGCCGGCTGCAGTGGCGGAGGCGACGACGACAAGAAGCCAGGAACAGCGACCTCCGCGTCCCGGGACTCCGGCTCCAAGCCGGACGCCCAGGAGGGCACGGACGAGCCCCTGGCCGAGCTGAGGGGTGAGGAGGGCCTGGTTCTCCAGATCACCTCCGCGCAGCGGGACTCCGGCGGCTTCGTGACCGTAAGCGGTTCGATCAAGAACGACGGAGACGAGCCGGCCCGCGTATCGGTTCGCACGGCGGGTGACGAGACCGAGATCCTGCGGCACGGCTCGTCACTCGGCGGCGCGACCCTCGTCGACTCGGCCAGCAAGAAGCGCTTCTACGTGTTGCGCGACACCGACGGCCGTCCGTTGACGACAACCGGTATGCCGAGGATCAAAGCAGGAGACTCGATCCCCGTCTTCATGCAGTTCCCGGCCCCGCCCACCCAGACGGCCGAAGTGTCGTTCCAGATCCCCACCTTCGCCGCCGCCACGATCCAGATCTCCGGCTGAGGCAGTCATCATGACGACCAAGAACGCGCCCCCAGCCATCGCGGCAGCCACCCTCATGCTCGTAACGACGCTCTACGGGGCGACGGTCACGGCGGCGCACGCGGACGAGAGCCCCGGTGTGCCGCCCGGCACCGAGGCGACGGCGGCCGCCCCCGTCGAGGTGGACCCCAACGACCCGGACCTGAAGCTCCCGGAGGGCGCGACGCTCGCCGAGGCCAAGGTGCTGGACATCAAGCAGGTCGTGGAGGAGCAGAGCGGCGACGAACGCCGAGAGGACACCAACGCCGACGTGAAGTTCGCGCTCCAGGCGGAGGTGCTGTTCCCCAAGGACAGCGCGAAGCTGAACGGTGAGGCGAAGGCGAGGATCGCGGGGATCGCGGAGGAGATCAAGACGCAGAACGCGACGAAGATCCGGGTCTTCGGCTTCACGGACAACCTGGGCTCGTCGGCGCACGGAGACGTCTTGTCGAAGCAGCGGGCCAATGCCGTGGAAGAGATCCTGAAGTCAGAGCTGAACGACCCGAACATCACGTACGAGGTGCGGGGTTACGGCGAGGACTACCCGATCGCCTCCAACACGACGGAGGCCAGCCGCAAGAAGAACCGAAGGGTGGAGGTCTCCTTCCCCCGCTCGGACAACTGAACGGGTGAGGCCGGCGAGCCTCACCCCCCACTCCTCACCTCGACGGCGACACCGACCTGAATCCCCCACGCCGCCATCGCCCCGGCCTCGGCCTCCAGGACGTGCCGTGCCCGCAGTCGAGGCAGCCCGAGACGCCCGGGCTGCATGGTGCGGACGGAGATGACACGCAGTCGGCGGTCCAGATAGGCGACGTCGATGGGGATGCGCATGCCGAAGGTGTGGACGCTGTTGGCGGGGGACAGCAGAAGCGCGCCGTCGACGGAGTCCCGCCCGAGGAGCCCACGGGTGCGGGCCCGATAGGAGGAGGCGATCTCCAGCGGTACGGAGAAATCGCCCAGGATCCCCGAAGTCAAAGCCCCTCGGCCGTCAGCCCACTTGCGCGTCATGCCGGGGTATCTCCCCGATTCGGTTACCGATATTCACTTCATGCGGGACGTCTCCTTTGCTTGTCCATAAGCGGAACAACCCACTCGCACAGGGCACCTGGGCCCCGCCCGCCGCGCTATGTAACAGGAGCGTCCCAACAGGGTCCGTGCGCAGCCGATTTGACCGGGTATTCCCGTGCAGTGACCGCCTTCACGCTGGTGCCCTCGCAGCCCCCTGGATAGCGTTGGTTCGCTCAAGAGAAGCCTCGTCCCACCGGGAGTCGACCGTGAAGCGCCGCCCCACCGCCCTCGCAGCGATCGCCCTGACCGCCGCTGCGGCCCTGACGCTGTCCGCGTGCGGCAGCGACGACGACAGCCCCAAGGAGAACGACAAGATCGCGGGTGCCGACACCGGGGGCGACACCTCGGCATCCCCGACCGAGAGCGCACCGGCCTCTGCGGACCGCCCCAAGATTGAACTGCCGTCCGACCTGTCCTACACCTTCGACTGGTCCAAGACGGGTGACCAGGCCAAGGACGCCGTGCTCGCCGACACCGAGCAGGCCATCCAGGCCGTGGACCTGGCAATGGTCAATCAGGACGCACTCGATGAGGCATACCTCTACTACTACGAGGGTGAAGCGGCGGCCAGCGCCGAGGAACTCATCAAGGCGTACGTCAAGGAAAAGGCCCGAGTCACGGGCGCTTACCGCTACTACAACCCTTCAGTGAATGTGAGTGGTAAGAACCAGGCGTCTCTCCTCTATTGCGAGGACCAGGGCAAGGCGTACGACATGTACCTGGAGACCGGAAAGGTCAACAAGACGCAGATCACGAAGAACAGCTACGTGCTTTACATCACGCAGTTGACCAAGAGTGACAAGGGTGTCTGGGTCACCGACAAGATCCAGTCCCAGAGGGGGAGCGACAAGTGCCAGCCCTGAGTGCCTCTTCGCGAGCTCTGATCGTACCCATCGTGATGGTCACTGCTCTGGTGACCGGTACGCCGGCGTTCGCCGACAACGGGATAGGCGGCGGCGCCGAGGAGCCGACTCCCAGCACGGGTGCCGATGTCGACGGCAACACGGTCTCGGTAACCGCCGGAGGCGTCGTCTTCGACCGCTCGAAGAACGGCAGCGGCAAATCGACAGGAGCGCTGACCGCCTCCTCCAACTGGACGCCGCCCGCGTGCTGGTATGCCCCGAAGTACACGCCTGACCAGCTCCAGAAGTACTTGGAGCCGATCTGGGAAGCGGGGTCGACCGGCCATCAGTGGGATGCCGATCAGCGGGAGAAGTACAACGCGAACGACGAGGAAAAGGGCTTCAACAAGGACAAGTCCGGAGACGGTTACTGGTGGGGCACGTATGTGAACGAGAGCTTCCCGCCGGGCTGGGACTCCTGCTACGAGGATGACTACTTCTGGGTGGACACAGGCGATGCCCCGCCCGCGAACGTCGAGAACGCGATAACCCCGGAAATCCTGGCCGGACTTGCCTACGCAGAGATTCGCGTGCCCGGCACGGAAGTCACCTTGGCCCCCGCGAACGCGACGAAGGTGAACCTGCCGACGTGGACGTGGCTGGACGGCGCCGACTTCCATCCGGTGTCGGTGACCGCGTCGGTGCCGGTGCTCGGCCTGGAAGCGACAGCGACGGCGGAACCGGTCTCACTGGAAATCGAGCCCGGTACGGGCGACGCGGTCACCTACCCGGCATCGGGCGTCTGCCCCATCAACAACAACAACGGCCGTATCGGTGAGCCTTACGCGAAGGGCAAGGCGGACCGAACCCCGCCCTGTGGCGTGAAGTACCTCCGCTCGTCCGGCGACGGCACGTACCCCCTCCAGGCCACCGTCACCTGGGAGATCACCTGGACCGGCACCGGAAGCCCTGGCGGCGAATTCCCCAACGGCACCTTCGGCGCGACCCAGGACGTCGTCGTACAGGAGATCCAGGCCATCAACCGCTGACGACGGACGGGGCCGAAAGAGCGCGAAGGAGACGACCCATGGGCGACAGGATCCAGGCCGACCTGGACCTGATCAAGGACTGCTCCGACGCGCTCTTCGGCATCCACAAGGAGTTCGACAGACGCGGCAACCCTGCCGAGGGCTACGGCGACGAACTCGGCAGCGACACCCTCCGCGACGTCTTCGACGACTTCTCCGACACGTGGAAGAAGAACCGCAAAGAGCTGATGAAGGACATCGAGAACCTGGCCAAGTTCACGGGGAACGCGGCCAAGTCCTACGACGGCCTCGACCGCGAACTCGCCAAGGCGCTCAGGGACGCCAAGAAGACGAGGAAGAAGAGCAAGTAGTGACAGCCCGTCCGAAGGACTGGACCCCGCTCTACGATTCCGACCCGGTTCCCGGCGACCCCGACGAGGTCGCCAGGCTGGGCAGGGAACTTCGCGGTATGGCCGACGAGATCGACAAGCAGGCCCGGAACATCAAGGCGCTCGCGTCGGTCGACGGGTGGGACAGCGAGGCCGGACGGGCCTTCCACAAGACGGCCGGCGACACCTCGGACCGGTTGAAGAAGGCGTACGACCGCTATGACGAGGCTTCGGCCGCACTCGGTACGAGGGTCGCCGACGGGGAGAGCGAGGAGTACGCCGGCGAGCTGCACCGGGCACAGCGCATGGCGGACAAGGGCCTGGAGGAGTACCGGGCCGCCGAGGTCGACTACAAGGCCGCTGGCAAGGTTCTCGACCCCCTCAGGGGAAAAGTCCTGACCGGCGACGACGCGGTCCAGCACAGCAAGCAGCAGAAGAAGCAGGACGATGCCGCCGACCTGATGCTCCAGGCCGAGAAGAAGATCCTCGCCGCGAAGCAGATCCGCGACAACGCAGCCCGCAAGGCCGCCAGGCAAATCAAGAACGTGATCCACCACGACGGCGTCAGGGACCCTGGCGGGATCATGGACTGGTTGGCGGATCACGTGGAGTGGGTCTCCGTCCTGGGGACGGTTCTGGCAGTGCTGGCCCTGGCCGCTGCCGTCTTCCTCGGCCCCGTCGTCGCGGTTGCGATCGCCCTACTTGCCGCTGCGACCAGCGCTGTTGCCCTGACCGGTCGGCTCTACGATGTCTTCGCCCGCGGCGGCAAGCTCGACCTGATGAAGATCGCCCTCGATTCACTGGGCATTTTTCCCGCGTTCGGCGCTCTGAAGGGGATCACGGCGGCGGCCAAGGGGGCGCGCTGGCTTACAGCCAGAAACGGCGTCTGGGCCGGTTTCACGAACGGCTTCGGCGTGAAGAGGATCAACGACGGCGTCAGGATTGCCTCCAAGATTCTCTTCGGCAAGGGGATCGTCAAGATCAAGCTCCCCGCGGAGGGATTCAATCCGGAGATGGTCACGCGATGGGTCAAGGGCGCTGCCCTGGGCAACGCCTACGTGCATTCGCTCATCAGACTGCGTCCGCGTTTCGGAGCCGACGACACCGTGCACGATGTCTCTCCTCCCTCCGGGGACGCCCGTCCCATGCCGGAACCGGACCTGTCGCCGAGTTCACCGCCCGGACCCGGTACCCCGACCCCCACGCCGAGGCCGTCTCCCTCGTCGACCTCGTTCCATGCCGCCCTGGCGCCTGCTGCGTAGAAGGACACATCCATGGGTGACTACCACGCGCTGAAGCCCGGGCAGTTCGTCGACGATCAGGGGGTCGTTCACGACATGGTCCCGTCGTCGGTCATCGCCAGTGTGCCGGCGGCCAAGTCGGCGGCGGAGCATTACGGGCGGATGGTGCGCTTCGACTTCCTCGATGACCAGGCCGTGCACTGGATGCTGTTCCAGCGACGTGAGGACACGGAGAAGGCCAGCCTCCTCGGCTGCCTCCTCTCGCTTCCGCTGTTCGTCTTCGGCTTTGGCGCATGGCCGTACTGGGACCTCGTCGCGTCCCAGAGATCGCGATCGTTCCAGATCGGCTTCATCGTCGTGGACACGCTGATCGTGTTCGGATGCCTCCTGGCGACGTACCTGGCACGGCGCCGCACCCTGCTGGATCCGACCCTCCGGAACGTGCGCTGCCGGGTGCGTCTGTATCGCAAGATCGCCGGGATCGCCCGCCGGGGTGGCGCGGACATCCCGAGGATGTACCCGTACTACGGGATGTACTTGTCTTCCAGAAAGTTCTTCCCCGACGCGCCCGAACGTGCCGTCCCCGCGAAGGAAGAGCCCGCGTGACTGCTCCTGCCGATCTGCTGGCGTTCATTCCCACCCATCCGGCGCCGCCGGCCCTCAACTCGGACGACATCCAAGTGCGTTGGGTGATGCCCGAACTCTTCCACGACCTTCCCATCGACGCGGGGGACGACGACGAGACGATCCGCCGGTTGGAGGAGCTCGCCGCTGCGGCACTTCCCGGAGCCGGCGAGGAGGACAGAACCAGGTTTGCCATGATCTGTGCTCTCGGCTTCGACGAACTCCGCGCATTCGGCGCCGAGTACGCCGCGATCGGCGTCATCGCGGTGGAGAACACACCGTGCACCGGAACAGTCTTTGCGACACTCATGGACAGCCCGGACTGCGACGGAATCTCCGCTCAGGTCAAGGCGATCGTTTCCAGCCTCCGCGAGATGAGCAATCACGAGGTCTCCGAACTCGAACTGCCCTGTGGAGCGGCCGTTTCACACATAGGCACGCGGGATCAGAGGCTAGTGGGTGACTTCACCGAGACCGGCGAAGATCTCCTCTTTTCGACCTCCTTCATCCGCGTCTACGTACCGCTCCCGAACGGCACAACCCTGACGATGGAGCTCAGCACCCCCACCATGGTCGGCTGGGACACCTTCTCGACCATGTTCGGGAACATCGTCAGCAGCATCCGTCTGTTCAGCGCGGAGGGAACGCCGCTGATCACCTCCGAAACCACGGCATGACCACGACCCAGGCCCCGCCCTCCGGCTACCGGCTCCTCGTCCCCCGCGACTGGTTCCGCGTCGACCTCACGCACGAGCGCCGGCGGCGTCACTTGAAGACGTTCGTGGACAAGGAGTCCGCGAAGGGCCGTGCATCCTCGGAGTCCACCCGAGGCCTCTGGGAGACCCTTCCCGCTCAGCGGAACGGACGGCCCCATGGGCAACCTGTGCGAGGCGACAGCGCATTCCCTGCGCTGGGCGTGATGGCGCTGCCTTGCACCTCAGACCCGTAACGGCGTCCCCCTCGACCTTGATATCGGGTGTAGACGCGCCCTACCTACCACAGCCGTGATCCGCTGCCCGTTCGCTGGGTAGGGAACACCCCATGACCCAACTAGGCGCAGTCTTCCGCCCCCAACTCCCCCCGGAGCGGCTCCGGGATCTCGCCCGACTCGCTGATGACTCCGGGCTCGATGAGCTCTGGCTCTGGGAGGACTGTTTCCGGGAGGGCGGGGTGTCCGCCGCCGCTGCCGCGTTGGCGTGGACGCGGCGGGTGCGGGTCGGGATCGGGCTGTTGCCGGTGCCGTTGCGGAACGTCGCCGTCACCGCGATGGAGGCCGCCACGCTGGAGCGGATGTTCCCGGGGCGGTCCGTCACGGCCGTCGGGCACGGGGTGCAGGACTGGATGGGGCAGGTCGGGGCCCGGGTCGAGTCGCCGCTGACCCTGCTGCGGGAGCACCTCGTCGCGCTCCGGGCCCTGCTGCGCGGGGAGCGCCTCACCACCGAGGGCCGGTACGTCCGGCTGGACGACGTCGCCCTGGACTGGCCGCCCGACGGGCCCGTAGCCGTGCTCGCCGGCGTCACGGGACCCCGTTCGCTGCGGCTCTCCGGTGAGGTGGCCGACGGGACCCTGCTCACCGACTCCAACTCACCCGACGCCGTACGGCGTGCCCGGCGCCTCATCGACGAGGGGCGGGCCGCCGCCGGGCGCACCGACCCGCATCGCGTCGTCGTCTACCTGCTCGCCGCCACCGGCCCCGGCGCCGCCGACCGGCTGCACAGGGAACTCGCCGACGAGGGGCTCGACTCCGTGCCGGACCTCGGTGTCGCCGGGGACGCCGACGCCGTCGCCAAGGCCGTACAGCGGTACGCGGACGCCGGTGCCGACACCGTCGTACTCCAGCCCACCGGGGACGAACCCGACCCCGAGGGGTTCGTACGGTTCGCCGCGCAGGAGGTGCGCCCGCTCCTGCCCTGAGCGCGTTGTCAGTGCCCGGTGCCACACTCCTCGGCATGGGTGACGACACCGTAGGGCTGCGTGATGTGGTGGAAGCCGACCTCGACGTGTTCTTCGAGTACGAGCACGACACGGAGGCCGTCCGGCGGTCGCGGTTCGAGCCGCGGCCCCGGGACCGGTTCGTGCGGCACTGGCGTGAGCGGATTCTCGGGGACCCGGAGTGCTTCGTGCAGGCGGTCACCGTCGGGGGAGCCGTCGCCGGGAACTTCTGCTCCTGGTGGGACGGCGAGCGCCGGTTCGTCGGGTACTGGCTCGGGCGGGCGTACTGGGGGCGCGGCGTCGGCAGCCGCGCGCTCGGGCTCTTCCTGGAGCGCGAGACGACCCGGCCCCTGCACGCCGACCCCTACAAGGACAACACCGCTTCCCTGCGGCTGCTGGAGAGGCACGGCTTCCGGCGCACCGGGCCCCTTCCCCACAACGAGGACGGGCACGTCCTGCTCGTGCTGACGTGACGGGTCACGGGCGGCGGTCGCCGGTCGCGCCGTCGATCAGCTCCCGCACGATGTCCATGTGTCCCGCGTGCCGCGCCGTCTCCTCGATCATGTGCACCAGCACCCAGCGCAGGGAGACATCATGAGCGCGCCATGACGGCCTGCCCAGGTCGTCCAGGGACCACTCGCGGATCGTCCGGTCGGCGGCGGCCCGGGCACGGGCGTAGAAGTCGGTGATCCGCGCCGTGGTCTCGCCCTGGTCCGCGCGCATGTCCTCGTCGCTGTACGGGTCGAACCACAGCGGTTCCACCTCGCCGCCGAAGGAGGAGACGAACCAGCCGTACTCCACCGAGCCCAGGTGCTTCACCAGGCCCAGCAGGCTGGTGCCCGACGGGTCAGCGGGCGGCGGAGCTGTTCGTCGTCCAGGTCTGCCGGCTTCCCCACCACCGCGTCCCGCATCCGGTCGAGGCTCGCGTGCAGGGTGGCCTTCTCGTCGGCCGTGAACCGGGGGTCCTGGATCCGGGGCTGCGTCATGGTGCCGAAAATTATCAGCGGCCGCCGACAACGCCTGCGAGCATCGGGGGCATGGGCCAGCAGCAGCACAGCCGACAGGGCTTCGACGAACTCGTCGCCGAGGGAGCGGCCGTGCCCACCGAGGGCTGGGACTTCTCCTGGTTCGCGGGGCGGGCCACCGAGGCGCGGCCCAGCTGGGGGTACGCCCTCCGCCTCGCGGAGCGGCTGTCCGGGGCGCCGGCCGCCCTCGACGTCCAGACCGGGGGAGGGGAGGTCCTCGACTTCGCCCTCCGCCACGCGGACCGGGCACCCGTCCTCGCCGTCGCCACCGAGGGCTGGCCGCCCAACATCGCCAAGGCCGCCGCCCTCCTCGCCCCGCGCGGGGTCGCGGTCGTCGCCGCTCCGGAGCCGGCGCCGCTGCCCTTCGCCGACGGCGCCTTCACCCTCGTGTCGAGCCGCCATCCGGTACGGGCCCACTGGACGGAGATCACCCGGGTACTGGCACCCGGCGGCACCTACCTCGCCCAGCACGTCGGACCGCACAGTGCCTTCGAACTCGTCGAGCACTTCACCGGACCCCAGCCGGAAGAGGTCCGCGAGGGCCGCCACCCGGACCGGGAAGGGGCCGCGGCCGAAGCCGCCGGGCTGGAGATCGTCGAACTGCGCGCCGAGGAACTGCGCATGGAGTTCCACGACATCGCGGCCGTCGTGCACTTCCTGCGCAAGGTCGTCTGGATGGTGCCCGGTTTCACCGTGGAGGCGTACGAGCCGCAACTGCGCGGCCTGCACGAGCGGATCGAGCGCGAGGGACCCTTCGTCGCCCACAGCACCCGCCACCTCATCGAGGCCCGCCGACCCGACTGACCGCACGACCGGTGCCCGGGCAACCGCGACCGTGGCGCCCCACCCGACGCCGCCCACCCGACGCCGCCCACCTGACGCCGCCCACCCCTACGCGTGCGCCCCCACCGTCACCTCCCCCCGCACGAGTTCGGGCCGGGCCTCCAGCACCTCGCCCACCCGCTCCACCTGCGCCTCCAGCTCCCGCTCCTGCCGTGCCGTCAGGGCGCCGAGCGTCTCCACCGTGATCGTCGTACGCCGGCCCCGGCGCCGCTGGTGCCAGACCCCGGCCACCACCCCGTCCACCAGCAGCACCGGGAAGTTCCCGGCCTGCCCGCCCGCCAGCGCCCGCCGGTGGGCGTCCCCCGGGAACAGGGACTCGCGGGGCTGCGCGGCGATGACGTACGCGTCGAAGTAGGGCAGCAGCCGGACGCCCCGCGCGCCGGGGGAGGGGAAGCGGGTGTCGCCCGCCACCACCCAGGCCGGCGTGCCCTCGAAGGCGACCTCCTCGATCGCGCCCTCGGCGGCCAGTGCCGTGAAGAGCCGGGTGGCCCAGGCGGTGGGTGCCGCCAGCCACTTGGCGAAGTACGCCGGGGTCGACGGTCCGTAGGCGTGCAGATGGCGCCGGAGCAGTTCGGCCGGGGCGGCGGACGGGGGCAGCGGCTCGAAGTGCGGCGGGCGGGTGTAGGTGACCTTGCGGCCGCGGTTGGGGCCGAAGGCCAGGGCCCCCGACTGGCCCGCCCGGTGCATGACCTGCCGCCAGCGCGGCCACAGGTCCTGGAAGGCGGGCATGACCCGGTCGCCGGCCCACGGGCCGGTGCGTGCCACGACCTCCTCGCCCAGCTCGTCGATGGTGAGGTGCGCGCCGTCCAGCGCCTCCCCGATCGCCGTCACGATCTCCGCGGCCTGCTCCTCGGTGACCCGGACATCGGGGGCGAAGGGGCCCGCGCCGGACGGGACCGCGGGCAGCGCGGCACACCACAGGGGGAGGTCGCGGGCGGGGAGCAGATGGACCGTGCCGCGCGGGCCGTGCGTCTTCACCAGGGTGCGGTCGTCCCAGAGCGCGGCGCGTACGTCGGCGCGGGTCAGGCCGGCGGACCGGACGCCGACCGACAGCTCGGCCGCGGAGAGCACCTGCGCGTGCGCGCCGAGCATCGCCGCCACGAGATCGGGGACCGGGATGTCCCGCGGCGCGGGATTGGCCAGGAACTGCCGTTCGAGGCGCCGTGCGCTCGCCTCTTGCCAGGAGATCGTCACCGTCATGGGGCGACCGTAGGGCGGGTGTAGGTCGGAATCCGTCCTCGTGGGCGACGCACGGGACGTGCGTTTCGCCAGGGTGCAGCAAATCGGTCAATTAGTGCACAAAGTGCCTAATGGGTCCATGTATCGAAGGCTTCACGCGTTATCCGCATCGTTATCACTTGCCCCTCGCGCCTCACGCACAACTCACGTAAGTTCAGACCAAGGTAATTCGCGCCAGCAAAGCTGCGCGGGGCGGCACCGCGCAGTGGAGGGGGCTGCGCGGTGCCGTGTCCAGCCCCGGCCCACCTGCCGGGACGCGGCCCCGCCGGGGCGTCAAGGCGCCGCTCGTGTCCGCGTCACCCGGGTGGGGGATACCCGGGCAACGTACCGAACATGTCGCAGGCATACCCGAATCGGATCGCCCGGTCTCCGAATCTGCCCGACTCCCTTGTGAATCAGCTGAGTTCCGGCCATGAGCCACCCGTGAAACCCCCCTCCCCGGAGCATCGCCGCGTCGCCGTCCGACTTCGGAGAGTAGTTGTGGCACGCCGATGCACGCAGCATCACTTACGAAGGGTTATGGTGGAAGCCCCCCCTCGGGCCGGTCCGTCTCCCCCCCACGGACCGGCCCGTTTTCTTTTGCGTCGCGACGGCCCCGCGCCCGCCCGCCCCCGCAGCCGGCGCCCCCCTCCCCCCCCCACCCCTCGCCGACCCCCGTGCCCCGCGCGGGTAGGCTTCGGCCCTCGGGCCGCCACCGGCGCCCAGGCCGATGCGACGGCCAGGCCGATACGACGGCCACTCGATCCGTACGGAGGGACTGACCATCTCGTGAACCTGCGCGACAAGCTGCGCGGCCTGCTCGTCAGGCTGTACGCACGCCGGGTGGAAGGTCACCTGGACCACGCTCAGGTGCCCGGGCACATCGGCGTCATCATGGACGGCAACCGCCGCTGGGCGAAGGCCGCGGGGTCCAGCACCATGCACGGCCACCGGGCGGGCGCCGAGAAGATCGAGGAATTCCTCGGCTGGTGCTCCGAGACGGACGTGAAGGTCGTCACCCTCTGGCTGCTGTCGACGGACAACTTCGACCGGCCCAAGGACGAACTCGTCCCGCTGCTCGGCATCATCGAGGACGTCGTCCGCACCCTCGCCGCCGACGGCCGCTGGCGCGTCCACCACGTCGGCACCCGGGACCTGCTGCCGCAGCGGATGCGAGACGCCCTCAAGTCGGCCGAGGAGAGCACCGCGCACGTCGACGGGATAGTCGTCAACGTCGCCATCGGCTACGGCGGCCGCCAGGAGATCGCCGACGCGGTGCGCTCGATGCTGCTCGACGCGGCGGAGCGGGGCACGTCGTTGGAGAAGCTCGCCGACGCCGTCGACATCGACATGATCGGCCGCCACCTCTACACCGGCGACCAGCCCGACCCGGACCTGGTCATCCGGACCAGCGGAGAACAACGTTTGTCCGGATTCATGCTGTGGCAGACGGCGCACTCCGAGTACTACTTCTGTGATGTGTTCTGGCCGGCCTTCCGCAAGGTCGACTTCCTGCGCGCGCTGCGCGACTACGCCGCCCGCCACCGGCGCTTCGGCGGCTGAGCCGGGGTCACCCCGTCTGCCCCGTTTGGTGCGGAAGTAACGAGGAGTTCATCGGCGCGCCGTCCTGCGCCGTTGCATGGCCTCGCGTGTTCGAGGGCATAACCCCAGCAGGTCGACGCCCGAACCACGGGTGTCGGATCTCAGCGGACGGCACGGGGCCGTCCGCCCGGGAGGCCCTTTGCACCAGCCCGATCGTGCGGTCACCGTACGGACGAAGCAGTCAAGGGCCGGTTCTCGGCCCGTGCGTCGCGGCCGCCGACCGGTCTGGTTCCTCTCGCCCTCCCGGCCCTGCTTCCTCTCCGTCGCTCCCCGACCTCTTCCGAGGGGGTACGTCCTTCCGTGGTGACCAGCACAAAGCGCCACAAGTCCGACCGGCGCACCTACGTTCTCGACACCAGCGTCCTGCTGGCCGACCCGAACGCCCTGAACCGCTTCGACGAGCACGAGGTAGTGCTCCCCATCGTCGTGGTGACGGAGTTGGAGGCCAAGCGGCACCATCCCGAACTCGGCTACTTCGCCCGGCAGGCGCTGCGCCTGCTGGACGAGTTCCGGGTGCGGTTCGGCCGTCTCGATTCACCGATCCCCATCGGGGAACTCGGTGGGACGGTGCGTGTCGAGCTCAATCACTCGGACCCCAGCGTTCTGCCGAGCGGCTACCGCCTGGGGGACAACGACTCCCGCATCCTCGCGGTGGCCCGCAATCTGCAGGCCGAGGGATTCGACGTCACCGTGGTGTCGAAGGACCTCCCGCTCAGGATCAAGGCCTCGTCCGTCGGGCTCCTCGCCGAGGAGTACCGCGCCGAACTCGCCATCACGGACTCCTCCGGCTGGACCGGAATGTCCGAACTGACGCTCTCCGGCGAACAGGTGGACATCCTCTTCGAGGAAGGGCACGCGTACGTGCCCGAGGTCGCCGGCCTGCCCGTGCACACCGGGCTCACCATCCAGTCCGAGCGCGGCAAGGCGCTGGGCCGGGTGACGGCCGAGGGCAACGTCCGCCTGGTGCGCGGCGACCGGGAGGCGTTCGGCATCAAGGGCCGCAGCGCCGAGCAGCGCATCGCGCTGGACCTGCTGCTCGACCCGGACGTCGGCATCGTCTCCATGGGCGGCCGGGCCGGCACCGGCAAGTCGGCGCTGGCGCTGTGCGCGGGCCTGGAGGCGGTCCTGGAGCGCCGCCAGCACCAGAAGGTGATGGTCTTCCGGCCGCTGTACGCGGTCGGCGGGCAGGAGCTGGGCTATCTGCCGGGCACCGAGGCCGAGAAGATGAGCCCCTGGGCGCAGGCGGTCTTCGACACGCTGTCCTCGGTCGCCGGCCGCGAGGTCATCGAGGAGGTCACCGCGCGGGGCATGCTGGAGGTCCTGCCGCTCACCCACATCCGCGGCCGTTCGCTGCACGACGCGTTCGTGATCGTGGACGAGGCGCAGTCACTGGAGCGGAACGTCCTGCTGACCGTTCTGTCCCGGATCGGCGCGAATTCGCGGGTCGTTCTGACCCACGATGTGGCGCAGAGGGACAATCTGCGGGTCGGCCGCTATGACGGTGTCGTCGCCGTCGTGGAGAAATTGAAGGGGCATCCGCTTTTCGCCCACGTCACGCTGACGCGGTCCGAGAGGTCCCAGATCGCGGCCCTTGTGACCGAAATGCTGGAGGACGGGCAGATCTGACCCGAGTGCCGAACTTGGGGTAGCTACCGACCGGTTGGCGCCGTCCGGCAAAGGCTGAGAGCCTAGCCGGGCGGCGCCTTCGCGTGCTGCCGTTTCTCGGAACTCCCAGGGGCAAACGGGATGTGAGCTTTCACACGCAACACAGAATTGCCTTGCGGCATCCGGGTACGGCAGAGTCTCACTCCTGTCAGGCCCCGCATACGGCACATCTGTACCCCCAGCGGTACGGGACAACTCGAGAAGCACCGCTAACTCCATAACGTCGTCGTATGCCGCCCGCGCACCACGCGGCGCTCCCCGTGCGGGAGTTGCCCACCGGGCCCGCGCCTCCTGTGACCCCGCAGTTGGAGGCCAGTGCCAGGGGCACGATTGCGTCCGCCAGGGTCACCGAAGCGGGCGATGCTGGAAGGAAACCGTGTGAGCCGGATCTCGGTCCGGGGATTCGCAGTGGCCTCGGCCACCGCGGTCACCGCTGTCGGAAGCGTCGTCGGCGTTGCCTCGGGCAGCACCGCGCAGAACAACGACGCCGAAGCGACGGCAGCCGACGCCACGCTCCTCGCGGACATACCCACGGGTCAGCAGGCCCAGGTACAGACCGCGTCCCTGACTCAGCAGGCGAACGTCCAGGCCATCGCCGCGGACGCCAGTGCCAAGAAGGACGCGGAGGCCGCCGCCCGCAGGGCTGCCGCCCAGACCGCGATCGACAAGAAGGACGCGGCCGAGAAGGCGGCGAAGGCGGCCGAGGAAGCCAAGGAGCGCGAAGAGGCCGAGACGAAGGCCTCCCGGTCCTCCTCCAGCTTCCCGGTGCAGAGCTCGTACACCGTCGCGCAGATCCAGGCCATGGCGCAGCAGATGGTGCCGACCGGCCAGTGGACGTGCTTCAGCAACATCGTGAACCACGAGTCCAGCTGGAACTACCAGGCGGTGAACCCCTCTTCGGGCGCCTACGGTCTCTTCCAGGCGCTCCCGGCCGGCAAGTACGCCTCCGCCGGAGCCGACTGGCAGACCAACCCGGCCACCCAGATCAAGTGGGGCCTGAACTACATGAACGAGCGCTACGGCAGTCCCTGTGACGCCTGGTCGTTCTGGCAGGCCAACCACTGGTACTGAGCCGGCCCCCGCTCAACCCCGCACAGCCCCTCGCCGTCCTACGGTGAGGGGCTGTCGCCATGTACGGTTCGGAGCGGACGACTCCGGGGGGAGTGGTGGGGAAAGACGGGGGAAGAGGACGCATCATGTCGCGAGTGCCAAGATGGCTCGGCCGGATCGGGACCGGACTGACGCGGATGGGTGAGCGGTTGGACCGCCGCCGCGCCGAAGTGGAGCGCGAGAGCGCCGAGACCCCGCCCCCGCCCCCACCCCCACCCTCGTCCTCGTCCGACGACCGGGTGCCCCCGCAGGTCCCGTCCGTGCCCACCCACCCCGAACGGCCCGATCCGGCGCTGGCCGTGCCCTGGGGGGTGCGGGTCGCCGCCGAGGCGGGCTGGCGGCTGCTGGTGCTGGCGGGCACGGTCTGGGTGCTGATGCGGGTCATCAGCGCCGTACAACTGGTGGTGCTGGCGTTCGTCGCGGCGCTGCTGATCACCGCGCTGCTGGAGCCCACGGTGGCACGGCTGCGGCGCTACGGCGTTCCGCGGGGGCTGGCGACCGCGCTCACCGCGATCCTGGGCTTCGTGGTGATGGGCCTGATCGGCTGGTTCGTCACCTGGCAGGTCATGGAGAACATCGACAACCTCTCCGACCAGGTCCAGGACGGCATCGACGAACTGCGCAACTGGCTCCTGAACAGCCCTTTCCATGTCACCGACAAGCAGATCAACGACATCGCGGAGAACCTGCGCGACGCGATCGGCGCCAACACCGACGAGATCACCTCGGCGGGCCTGGAAGGCGTCACCGTCATAGTCGAGGCGCTCACCGGCATCCTCCTCGCGGTGTTCTCCACCCTCTTCCTGCTCTACGACGGCAAGCGGATCTGGGAGTGGTCGCTGAAGCTGGTGCCCGCGGCGGCCCGGCCGGGCGTGGCGGGCGCGGGCCCGGCCGCGTGGCGCACGCTCACGGCGTATGTGCGCGGCACGGTGATAGTCGCCCTGATCGACGCCGTCTTCATCGGCATCGGCATCTACTTCCTCGACGTCCCGATGGCCGTGCCGCTGGCCGTGTTCATCTTCCTGTTCTCCTTCATCCCGCTCGTCGGCGCGGTGGCCTCCGGGGCGCTCGCCGTGGTGGTCGCCCTGGTCACCCAGGGCGTGTTCACGGCCGTGATGACGCTGGCGGTGGTGCTGGCGGTGCAGCAGATCGAGGGGCACATCCTCCAGCCGTTCATCCTGGGGCGGGCGGTGCGGGTCCACCCGCTGGCGGTGGTCCTGTCGGTCGCGGCGGGCGGCATGATCGCGGGTATCGGCGGTGCCGTGGTCGCGGTGCCGCTGGTGGCGGTGACGAACACGGTGGTCGGCTATCTGCGCGCCTACTCGCAGGAGCAGGCGCTGCCCCGGCAGGCGGCGCCCCCGGCGCCCGAGCCGGTCGCCGCGGACGCCGAAGCCCCCGCCACCCACCAGGGGTGAACGGGGCCTTGCGGTAGGGCGGATCCAGGCGGCGAGGACCGCTTGGCCTCCACCGGGTTGGGCGGGCGCGAGGCCGGCCCGAGGTGCATTGATCAGGGAAATCGCTACACTCGGTCGTGTTGACCGGAGGCGATCATCAGTGACCGTGGGCCATGTTCCGGCCAGGCGGCGGCTGCCCAGTCTGGCCCAGCTGCGGGCCTTCGCCGCCGTCGCGGAACACCTGCACTTCCGGGACGCGGCCGCGTCCATCGGGATGAGCCAGCCCGCGCTCTCCGGCGCCGTCGCCGCGCTGGAGGAGACCCTCGGCGTCACCCTCCTGGAGCGCACGACCCGCAAGGTGCTCCTCTCCCCGGCCGGCGAGCGGCTCGCGGTGCGCGCCAGGACCGTACTGGAGGAGGTCGGCGCGCTGATGGCGGAGGCGGAGGCGGTACGGGCGCCGTTCACCGGAGTGCTGCGGCTCGGCGTCATCCCGACCGTCGCGCCGTACCTGCTGCCGACCGTCCTGAGACTGGTCCACGACCGCTACCCCGAACTCGACCTCCAGGTCCACGAGGAGCAGACCGCCACCCTCGTCGACGGACTGCACGGCGGACGGCTCGACCTGCTGCTGCTCGCCGTACCCCTCGGGGTGCCCGGAGTGGTCGAACTCCCCCTCTTCGACGAGGACTTCGTGCTGGTCACCCCGCCCGGCCACGAACTCGGCGGCCGGGCCGGCATCCCCCGTGAGGCGCTGCGCGAGCTGAACCTGCTCCTCCTGGACGAGGGGCACTGCCTGCGCGACCAGGCCCTCGACATCTGCCGGGAGGCCGGCCGCGGGGACGTCCCGGTCACCACCACGGCCGCCGGCCTGGCCACCCTCGTCCAGCTCGTGGCCGGCGGACTCGGCGTCACCCTGCTGCCGCGCACCGCCGTGAAGGTCGAGACGAGCCGCAACGACCAGCTGATGACCGGCACCTTCTCCGGCCCCGCCCCCGCCCGCCGGATCGCCCTCGCCATGCGCACCGGAGCGGCCCGCGGCACCGAGTACCGGGAACTGGCCGCCGCCCTGCGCGAGGCGCTGAGGCCGCTGCCCGTAAGGGTGTGGGACGGCGGCGACTGAACGACGAACCGCATTCCCACTCGGTCAAATGAGCGCCGAACAAAGAGCTTTGAAAGGCCGGTAATTTCAACTTCCGTCAACTAGGGGCAGGTCGGTAATCCGGCGCTGTCACGCGGGTTCCGGCTGCTAGACATTCCCCCCTGAGTGCTACGCGTCAGGCGTGTGTACGAAAGGCCAAGGGGAGTGATGTCGGGCTATCACCAGCTGGCGCCGGCCCTGGCCGGGTGCGGGCGCGACGGATACACCGGGGCCCTGCGCGTCGCGGGAACCCCGGGCGGCTCCGTCCACTTCAGCAACGGCCTCGTCGTCGCCGTCGAGTCGCCCGGCTCCCCCGGCCCCGAGGCGCTGCTGCTGCGCTCCGGCCGGGTCAGCGGAGAACAGTGGGCCGCGCTGACCCGGGAGTCCGGCGGGGCGTCCTGGCCGGTCGCCGAACTCGTCGCGCACGGCCATGTCGGCGAGGCCACCCTGCGGGTCGTCTGTCTGATGGCCCTCAACGACGCCGTGTTCGCCGTCGCCGCCGGCCTCGTGGACGACTGCCGGCGCACCACCGACGGACCCGGCCCGGCCGCACCGCTCGCGGTCGGCGAGATACCCAGCCGGCTGCTCCAGGACACCGCCCGCCGCCTCGCCGCCCTGCGCGCCCTGCCGCACCCCGTGCACCCCGACCGTGAACGCCCGCTGCCCGCACCGCGCCGCCCCGACGCGCTCACCCCGCTCCAGGGCGAGCTGCTCGCCCACGCCGACGGCCGCAGCACCGCCCGCGATCTCGCCTTCCGCACCGGGCGCGGCGTCTACACCGTCACCGTCGAGGTGGCCCGGATGCTCGCCGAGGGACTGCTGGAGTGCGCCCCCGACCCGGCGCCGGTCCGGATCCGCACACCCCCCGAGGGCGTCCACCGCAGAGCCCCGGCGCTCCCCCCGCCGCCGTCCGCGGAACCGCCCGCACCGGGAGCCCTGCCCCGCCGCCGGCCCGGAGCCAGCGGCATCGGCGAGGCGCTCGCCCCGCAGGACGCCGAGCCGCTCGCACTCCCGAGCCCCGAAACGCTCGCCCCGGAAGGTCCCGAAACGAACTGGAAATGGTTCTTCCGCCTGCGGAACACCACCGCCAGACAGGCCCACGAACAGCAGTGAACAGCAAGAGGGGAGTTGACCACATGGACCACGAAGCGCTGGCGCGGGAAATGCGCGGTCTGCGCGAACAGGTCACCGGAATCACCGACACACTGGTGGCCGCCGCCGACGGACTGCTCATCGCGGCCGACACCGCGGACGCCATCGACCCCGAGTCGCTCGCCGCCCTCGCCGCGGCCGGCCTCGGCCTCGCCCGGCGCACCGCCCAGGCCGCGCGCCGCGGCACCCTGCGCCGGGCGGTGACCCAGGGCAGCGGCGGCTGCGCGGTCTTCTACGCCGTCGGCGACACCGCGCTGCTGGTCGTCCTCGGCGACGAGGGACTCGACCTCGACCGGCTGCACCTGGAGTCCCAGCCGGCCCTGCGCCGCATCGACGCGATCCTCACCGGCACCGACGAGGCGGACGGCCACCCGGCCGACGGCCACCCCGTCGCCGTCCACCCCGCCCGTACCGATCCGAGCACGAACGGCGGCGCTCCCCACGACAGCGCCCTCAACCACAGCGCTCCCCACCACAGTGAGAAAGCGACGGAAGGTGTCTGAACACATGGCGACCAAACGCATGACCCCCGGCTTCTCCGACCAGGTCATGGGACTGGTCAAGTCACTGCGCACCGACGCCCCCGACTGCCTCGCCTCCGGCGTGGTCGACATGAGCACCGGCATGCTGCTCTCCTACGAGACGGTCGACAACCACCCGCCGGAGGTCCTGGACCTGCTGGCCGGCGCCACCCTCGACCTCTTCCAGGGCCGCACGGTCGTGATGATCGAGGACGTCTTCAAGGAGCGCCGGGGCGTCGAGTCCGACCAGCACTTCTTCCAGGAGATCCTCGTCAACAGCGAGAACCTCACCCATCTGTTCATCCGGATGAGCGAGCAGCAGGACGTCGTCGCCGTGGTCGTCTGCCGTAAGTCGGTCAATGTCGGCATGCTGTTCGCCCAGGTCAGGCGGGTGGTCAAGGAGTACGGCCTGTGACCGGGGCGGGCCCCTCGCCGGTGTCGCGGCGAGGGGCCCGTGCTCACTCGGTGCGCAGCCCGTCCGGCCGCATCAGCCTCAGCAGCGGCGGCAGACTCAGCAGGGTCACCGCCAGGACCACCCCGGCCGCCGCGCCGGTCATGGACAGCAGGCTCGCCCAGTCCACCCGTACCGCGGTGTCGGCCATCCGCAGCAGGACCGCGCCGAGCGTCAGCCCCACCACCGAGGCCAGCGCCAGCCCCAGCGTGATCGGGATCGCCGTCTGCCACAGCACCGACAGGCTCAGCGTGCGCCGCCGGGTACCGAAGGCGACCAGCGCCGACAGCAGCTTGCGGCGCTCGCGCAACTGCTCCAGCTGCGACACCAGCAGGCTCGCCCCGATCAGCGCCAGCACACACACCGCGCCCACGAACAGCCCGGTGCGGATGGAGGCGTAGCGGTTCGACCGCTCGCTCGACGCCCAGTCCGAGGACCGCACCAGCGGGCCGAGCGCGGCCGCGGTGTTGCGCACCAGCTCCCGGGCGTCGGGCACGTCCGGGTCGAGGCCGACGTACGCCCGGCCGATCAGCGACGGCCGCGCGGCGTCGGGCAGCGCCTTCGGCGTGAACAGGAACCCGCCCCGCTCCATCCCGCTCAGGTCGGGCCGCGCCGCGACCTGGCGGATCCCGGACGGCACCTTCCAGGCGACCGAGAGACCGGGGGTGGAGCCCTCGTAACTCGGGTCCACGTACAGCGTCCCGCCGGGTGCGGCGAGCTTCGGGGTGTCGGTGTCGTACTGCGCGTCACGCACGGCGAAGACGTCGCCGTCCCGGCACGAGGGCAGCTTCGCCACCGCGCGCAGCGCCGCGCAGTCGCCGACGGTCACCGCGGCGGTCCGCTCGGGGTCGCTGCGCCGGTCGCCGAGGTAGCCCTCGGAGTGGGCGATCACCTGACGCACCCCCTCGATCCGCCGCAACCGCTCGGCGGCCCGGCCGACCTCGACGCCGCCGTCCACGGTCACCTGCATCTGCGCCTGGGTGAGGTCGTACTCCGTGTCCTTGGTGTACGCGCTCTCCACCCCGGAGAACAGCATCTGCAGGGCGATGGCGCCGGCCACCGCGACCGCCACGCCGTTGACCAGCCGGGCCGCCGAACTGCTGCTCAACTGCAAGCGCCGTACGGCCAGTTGCCAGGAGACCGAGCCGCCGTTCAGCCGGGCGACGACCGACTCCACCACCCAGGGCAGCAGCGCCGTCACCCCGACCAGCAGCAACAGCACACCGCCGATGACCAGGTACTGGTTGAAGTCGCCGCTGTCGTTGCCCTGGCCGATCATCGGGTAGAGCAGGGCGAGTCCGCCGAGCGGCAGCAGCAGCCGCCACCACAGCCTGCGCCGGGCCGGCTTCGCCGTCCGCACCACGCCGAGCGGTTCGATGACCACCGCGCGCAGCGCCAGCAGCGTCACCAGCACCGCGGCGGCGGGCACCGCCACGGCCACCAACAGGGCCAGTGCGGGGGAGGGGTTGAGGTCGCTGGGGAAGACGCTGAACCGGAACACCTCGACGGAGCCCGCGACCTGACGTCCGATCAGGAAGAAGAAGGTGCCGAGGACCAGCCCGAGCAGGGCTCCCGCCAGCGCCTCACCGGCCGCGATCCGGCGGGTCATCCGCCCGTCGGAGCCGACCAGCCGCAGCGCCGCGAGCCGCCGGTCGCGCCGTTCGCCGCCGAACCGTACGGCGGCCGCGATGAAGACCGCCACCGGCATCAGCAGCGCGACGAAGACGACGAGGATCAGCAGCACCAGCACCGGATCGGTCTTCTCGCGGTACGGGTTGGGGTCGCCGTAGCGGTCGATCCGGGCCACCTGGGCGCCGTCGGCCCAGCGGGCGAGATCCTCGCCGCCCCGGTAGAAGGCGAGGTCGGCGGAGCCGATCAGACCGCTCTCCCCGATGGTCCCGACGATCCG
This sequence comes from Streptomyces sp. NPDC000983, assembly GCF_040299205.1. NCBI lineage: Bacteria > Bacillati > Actinomycetota > Actinomycetes > Kitasatosporales > Streptomycetaceae > Streptomyces > Streptomyces sp. NPDC000983. Next base: position 87,080 of record NZ_JBEPBM010000030.1, read on the forward strand.
GTCGGGCAGCCGCTCGCGCAGCAGCGCGCCGCCGTCCGACTCCAGCAGCCGCTTCAGCGCGGGGGAGACGACCATCTCGCCCACCGCGGGGAACCGGTCCACCCCGGGCGGCAGCGGTGCCCGCGGCCCCTCCGGCTCCAGGGCCCGGCCCCGGACGTCCTGGTCGTGGAAGCGGGTGTCCGCGTCGGCGACCAGCAGGGTGTTCTCGGCCCTGGGCGGCACGTCGGGGTTGTAGGTGATGTCGGTACGGGCGTTGCCCCGGTCGTCCCGGGCCGCGAGCGCGTTGGGGATCGCCGTCGTCAGCAGCAGGAGCGCCACGCCCAGGCCCACCCCGACGGCCGTCAGTACGGCCCGGGTCCAGCCCTCCCGGCCGCCGGCGAAGGCGAACCGCATCCCCATCGCCAGGTCCGCCGCCCAGCGTCCGGCCTTCATACGATCCGCTCCATGTCCCGGGACCGGCCGTCCCGTACGACGATCTCGCGGTCGGAGTAGGCCGCCACCCGCGCCTCGTGCGTGACCAGCACGACCGCGGCGTTGGTGGAGCGCGCCGCCTCCGTGAGCAGTTCCATCACGCGCTCGCCGTTGAGGGAGTCCAGCGCGCCGGTCGGCTCGTCGGCGAAGAGCACCCGCGGGCCGGTGACCAGCGACCGGGCCACCGCGACGCGCTGCCCCTGACCGCCGGAGACCTCACCGGGCCGCTTGCGGCGCAGATCGTCGACCTCCAGCCGCTCCATCCAGTGCAGCGCGGCCCGCTCGGCCTCCTTGCGGGAGGTGCCGTTCAGCCGGAGCGGCAGCGCCACGTTCTCCACACAGGTCAGCTCGGGCACCAGCTGGCCGAACTGGAAGACGAACCCGAACTCCGAGCGGCGCAGCGCGCTGCGCTCGGCGTCGCTCATGCCCGCCAGCTCCCGCCCGGCGTACCGGATCGACCCGGAGTCCGGCGGCACGATCCCGGCGAGGCAGTGCAGCAGCGTGGACTTCCCGGAGCCGGACGGCCCCATCACGGCGACGACCTCCCCGGGGTGCACCGAGAACTCGGCGCCGTCGAGGGCGAGCGTGGGACCGTACGCCTTGCGCAGCTCGTGGGCCGCGAGCAGGGCTCCCGCGGGGGCCGTCACTTGACCACCACCTCCGCCAGCTTGTCGAGCCGCGCGGCGGTCAGCTCCAGCCAGCGCAGGTCGGCCTCCAGATGGAACAGCGCGTGGTCGCAGATCAGCTGGTCGGCGAGGTCGCCCCCGCGCTTGCGGTCGGTGAGGATCCGCATCATCCGCAGATGCTCCGAGCGCTGGGTGTCCAGGATGTCCGCCGCGTCGCGCCGGGTGAGCAGCGCGAGGACGACCTTGGTGTACAGCGTGGACTGGAGGTACGGCTCGGGCTTCTCGGGCGTGGCGAGCCACCGCTGTACGTCGGTGACACCGGCGTCGGTGATCGCGTACCGCTTGCGCTCGGGGCCGCCGCCGGGCTCGATGCCGTCGACCTCGACGAGCCCGTTCCTCAGCAGCCGGGACATCGTCGAATAGACCTGGCCGTAGTGCAGCGGCCGGTCGTGACCGAACTTCTCGTCGAAGGCCCGCTTCAGGTCGTAGCCGTGCCGCGGACCCGATTCCAGGAGCCCCAAAAGGGTGTGACCGATGGACATGCCCAGGACTCTACACGGGGTGTATACGCGGTGTGTATACGCCGTGTGCACAGCCCCTGGCGCTGGGTGCGACGGCCCAGGTGGGGGCCGATTGTCACGGTCCTGCTACTGCTCTTCCGGTGGGTCCGGGAGGTGCTCCGCAGGGGGACGGCCGCGGCCCTCCGGCGGGTCCGGGCGCTTTGCCGGGGGGCGGCCGCGGCGCGGGATCGGGCCCGTCCGGCCGGGCAGCCGTCCCGCGTCGGCCAGCGCCTTGCGGAGCAGGAACTCGATCTGCGCGTTGGCCGAGCGCAGTTCCTCCCCGGCCCACCGGGCGAGCGCCTCGTGGACGGCCGGGTCCAGCCGCAGCAGCACCTGTTTGCGCTGCGGCCGGCCGCCCTGGGAAGTGGTCACTGGTAGAGCGTCCCCGTGTTGAGCACCGGCTGCGGCGCGCGGTCCCCGCAGAGCACCACCAGCAGGTTCGACACCATCGCCGCCTTGCGCTCGTCGTCCAGCTCCACGATGTCCCGCTCGGAGATCCGGGCGAGCGCCGCCTCGACCATGCCCACCGCGCCGTCCACGATCTGCCGCCGGGCCGCGACCACCGCACCGGCCTGCTGCCGCTGGAGCATCGCCGAGGCGATCTCGGGGGCGTACGCGAGATGCGTGAAGCGCGACTCGATGATCTGCACCCCGGCCGCCTCCACGCGCGCGTGCAGCTCGGTGGCGAGCTTCTCGGTGATCTCCTCGGCGTTGCCGCGCAGCGAGAGGCCGTCCTCGTCGTGGGAGTCGTAGGGGTACTCGATGGCGATGTGCCGGACGGCGGCCTCGGTCTGGGTGGAGACGAACTCCAGGAAGTCGTCGACCTCGAAGGTGGCCTGCGCGGTGTCCTCGACCTTCCACACCACGACCGCGGCCAGCTCGATCGGGTTGCCGTAGGCGTCGTTGACCTTGAGGACGGCCGTCTCGTGGTTGCGCACCCGGGTGGAGATCTTCGTCCGCGAGGTGAACGGGTTCACCCAGCGCAGTCCGTCCTGCCGGATCGTCCCCCGGTACCGCCCGAAGAGCTGCACCACCCGGGCCTCGCCCGGAGCGACCATGTTCAGCCCGCACATCCCGAGGAAGGCGGCGAGCGAGATCAGCACGCCGCCGGCGATCAGCGCGGCCTGGACGCCGTCCGCGGTGACGGTGCCGGCGGTGACGAAGCAGCCGACCCCGAGGGCCAGCCCCAGCAGGCCGAGCAGCAGCGCGGCACCGCCGCCGATGCTCTGCGCGGCGAACTCCCGCACCCGTGGGGCGGGCATCGCGGGTACGTCGGCGGCGACGGACGTGTGGTCGTTCGGCATGAGTGTGCCCCCCGTTTCGAGCCGTGGCTCTGTCTAATAGCGTCTGTCTAGCTAAGTGATATCACTTTATCCCACGAGGCAACCCTCCGCACCTCTCGGTGGTCGGTTCCGGTGAAACGGGTGCTGATTCTCACGTCCGTAAAAGACCGGATCGGCGGCCCTTTGTCACATCTCTCGGTGTTAGCTTTCTGAGCTGACCTGAGCGGCGAACCTGTGTGGCACGCGTGCACACCAGAGCGAAGCGGAGCGGATCGGACTCATGGGACGAGCGGAAGAGAGACGAGCACGGCAGCGCGGCGGCCGCCGTGCCGCCCCCGGGCGTCGCCGCTCGTCGGACGGGACCGGCCGCAGCGGCATACGCCGGCTGTTCACCTGGAAGAAGGTCCTCGGCACCTTCCTCGGGCTCTGCCTGCTCGCCATCGGCGGCTTCATCGTCCTGTACATGATGGTCGACATCCCGAAGGGGAACGCCGCCGCCCGCCTGCAGAGCAACGTCTACAAGTACAGCGACGGCACGGTCCTGGCCCGCGACGGCGAGGTCAACCGCGAGATCGTCGACCTGTCCAAGGTGCCCGAGGACGTCCGCTACACCTTCGTCGCCGCCGAGAACAAGACCTTCTTCAAGGACTCCGGCGTCGACCTGAAGGGCACCGCCCGCGGCCTGGTCAACACCCTCAGCGGCAAGGGCGCCCAGGGCGGCTCGACGATCACCCAGCAGTACGTCAAGAACTACTACCTCACCCAGGAGCAGACGGTCACCCGCAAGCTCCGGGAACTGGTCATCTCGCTGAAGGTGGACCGCCAGCGGACGAAGGACGAGATCCTCGCCGGCTACCTCAACACCAGCTACTTCGGCCGCAACGCCTACGGCATCCAGGCCGCCGCCCAGGCCTACTACCGCGTCGACGCCGAGGACCTGGACATAGAGCAGGGCGCCTACCTCGCGGCCCTGCTCCAGGCGCCGAGCCAGTACGACTGGGCGGTCGCCTCCGAGACCGGCAAGAAGCTGGTCAAGGCCCGCTGGAACTACGTCCTGGACAACATGGTCGAGGAGAACTGGCTGGACGCCTCCGAGCGGCAGGCGATGGAGTTCCCGGTGCCCGAGGAACCCAAGGCGGCCGCCGGCCTGGAGGGCCAGAAGGGCTACCTCGTCGACCTCGCCAACAGCCAGCTCGAGGAGCAGCTGATGGAGCAGGAGGGCATCTCCCGCTCCGAGGCCGAGACCCAGGTCAAGGGCCAGGGCTGGACCATCACCCTGAACATCGACCGCAAGAAGCAGGCCCAGCTGGAGAAGGCCGCCAAGACCCAGCTGACCAGCAAGCTGGACCCCGAGGAGCGCTCGGTCGACGGCGACATCCAGGCGGGCGCCGTCTCCGTCGACCCCAAGACGGGGAAGATCGTCGCCCTGTACGGCGGCCAGGACTACTTCAAGCACTACCGCTCCAACGCCACCCGCGTCGACTACCAGCCCGCCTCCACCTTCAAGCCCGTCATCCTCGCCGCCGCGCTGGAGAACGAGGCCGAGAACCAGGACGGCGAACCGATCGGCGCGAGCACCGTCTACGACGGCACCAGCAAGCGGCCCGTGGTCGACGCGAGCGGCAACAAGGTCGGCTTCTCCCCGCCGAACGAGGACGACGTCGACTACGGCGACGTCACCGTCCAGACCGCGATGAACAAGTCCGTCAACTCGGTGTTCGCGCAGATGGGCATGGACGTCGGCATGGAGGACGTGATGGACACCGCCGCCGCCCTCGGCATGTCCGACGACCTCGAGGCGGTGCCCGCCCAGACCCTCGGCACGATGGGCGCGAGCCCGCTGCAGATGGCCGGGGTCTACGCCACCCTCGACAACCACGGCAAGAAGGTCACCCCGACCCTCATCAAGTCCGCCGAGCAGCACAACCGCACGGTCACCATGCCCGACCCGATCGGCGACCAGGTGATCAGCCGCGAGGCCGCCGACACCGTCACCTCGGTCCTCACCGGAGTGGTCGACGACGGCACCGCCCGGACCTCGGTCCGCGACAACCCGGCCCGCGACGGCCAGGAGGTCGCCGGCAAGACCGGTACCTCCGACTTCGGCCGGTCGGCCTGGTTCACCGGCTACACCCCGGACCTGGTGACCTCGGTCGGCCTGTTCGGCGAGGACGCCAAGACCGGCGACCAGGTGAACATGAAGGGCGCCACGGGCACCCTGCCCGGCACCGGACGCGTCAACGGCGGCGGTCTCCCGGCGCAGGTCTGGGCGGCCTACATGTTCGGCGTGACCGACACGGACGCGAAGTTCGACCTCGACACCGACCAGGGCGCCGCGGTGGAGCCGACCTACACGCCGACGAAGAAGCCGAAGCCGTCCAAGACACCGTCCGAGGAGCCCACCACCCAGGAGCCCACGACCGAGGCCCCGACGACACCGCCGGCCGAGACGCCCACCGGGACCCCGACGACCGGGGAGCCGACCGAGGAGCCCACCACCGAGGCGCCGACGACGGCACCTCCCACGGACGACATCCCCGAGGATCCGGTCGAACCGGACGCGGAGCAGTAGCCGAAGGGCGCCCGGTAACCACCGGGCGCCCTTCGCGTACCACCACCGGAACCGGGGCGGACCGTCCCTGGATCAGCCATGGTCCAACCCTGGATCAGCCCTGGTCCCACCAGGGCTCAGCCCTGGTTCAGCTCGAACCAGACGACCTTGCCGGTGCTGAGCCGGGTCGCTCCCCAGCGCCGGGCGAGCTTGTTCACCAGATACAGCCCACGGCCGCCCTCGTCGGTCGCCCGGGCCTGCCGCAGCCGAGGCAACTGCGGTACGTCGTCGCCGACTTCGCACCGCAGCACATCGGTCCGCAACAGACGCAGCGTGACCGGCCGGGAGGCGTACCGCACGGCGTTGGTGACGACCTCGCTCACCAACAGCTCCACGGAGTCGGTGAGTTCCTCCAGACCCCAGCGCGACAGGGCGTGTCGCGCCAGCCGCCGGGCCCGGCCCGGCGCCGCGTCCTCCGGTTCCAGGAACCAGTACGCCACGTCACTCGGCGCGATCCCGTCGAACCGTGCGGCGAGCAGCGCGATGTCGTCGTCCCGGTCGCCCGGACCGAGCATGTCGAGCACCTCGTCGCACAGCGCCTCCAGCGGCGGCGGATGATCCGGGCCGGTGAGCTGCGCGGTCGCGGCCAGCTTCTCCCGCAGCTGCTCTATCCCGGTCCACACGTCCCGCAGCCGCGACTCCACCAGCCCGTCGGTGTACAGCAGCAGGGTCGCCCCGGCGGGCGCGTCCAGCTCCACCGCCTCGAAGTCGACGCCGCCGACCCCGATCGGGGCGCCCGGCGGCACCCGCAGCACCTCCGCCCGGCCGCCCAGGTGCAGCAGCACCGGCGGCGGGTGACCGGCGTTGGCGATGGTGATGCGGTGCGAGACCGGGTCGTAGACCGCGTACAGACAGGTCGCCATCCGGTCCGTGCCGAGCCGCTGGGCCTGCTCGTCGAGGTGGTGCAGCACCTCCTGGGGCGGCAGATCCAGGCCGGCCAGCGTCTGGGCCGTCGTCCGCAGCTGCCCCATGATCGCGGCGGACGTCATGGAGTGGCCCATCACGTCGCCCACCACCAGCGCCACCCGGCTGCCCGGCAGCGGGATCGCGTCGTACCAGTCGCCGCCGACCCGCGCCGTCTCGGCGGCCGGCAGATAGCGGGACGCCAGCCGCACACCCGTCGGCCGGGGCAGGTTCTCCGGCAGCATCGTCCGCTGGAGCTCGTCGGCGATGTACGCCTCACGGCCGTACAGCACCGCCTTGTCGATGCCCAGGGCGCTGTGCGTGGCGAGCTGGGCGGCGACCAGCAGGTCGTCCGCCTCGAAGGCGACCCGCTCCGGGCGGCGCAGGAACAGCGCCGCGCCGATCACCCGGCGCCGGCCGCGCAGCGGCGCGAGGATGGCGCGCTGGCCGGCGGGCACCACCAGATCGCCGTCGTTGCCCAGCAGTTCGGGCAGCGCGGCGCGGGCGGCGGGCGCGTCGGCGAACACCGGACGGACCCCGCGCAGCACCTCGGCAAGGGCTCCGCCCGGCTGCACCTCGCACAACTCGGAGGTGACGGCCGACAGTTCGGCCAGCTCGGTCGGCTCCGGCACGCCCTGCGCGGGCAGGAAGCCGCTCTCGGTGTCCCGCTCCTCGGGTATCCGGTCGGTGCGGCGCAGCCGCAGTACGACGGGCCCGGTGGGCCGCTCGTCGCCGACCGGCAGCGGATCGCGCAGATAGACCAGGATCGCGTCGGAGAACGTCGGCACGGTGGCCCGGCACAGCCCCATCACGATCTCGTCGAGATCGAGACCGCGGGCGATCCGCCGGGTCGCGGCACCCACGAACCGCAGCCGGTCGCCGTCCCGCCGCATCGGCGTGGGCCGGCCCAGCGGCTGGCCCTGCCCGGTGCGCCGCTCCTGACCGGCGGCCGCCGGGTCCTGGTCGGTGCCCGGCTGGGCCGGAATGGCCTCCGGGACCGGCCGGGGACGGTGGGTGTCCGCCTCCGCGGCGGAGGAGGGCTGCGCATGCTCGGGACCGTTGCTCACGGGGGCCTTGTCGTTGCCGGACGGTGCGGTGGTGCCCGGGATGGAGGGCGGTTCGCCGGTACGCGCCTGCGGGGGTAACGCGGCGCCCCCGGCGGCGGGACGGGACTGGCCCGGGGCACGCAGAAGCGCCCCGCGAGGGTCCGCGGGGTCGGCGCCCAAGGGGCGCTCGAAGGAGGTCGGCTGCTCCGTCACGCGTGTCGCATCCATCCGTCCGGGGCGTGTCGTTCGTCCCGCCGAAGTCCCGATACCCGCAATACGTGCCCGGGGAACGGGATTCCCGCGTGGTCAGAGGCTGTTCCTGTGCCACCGGCGGGCCGCGCGCCGCCCGAACCGGTCTTGCCGTCGTACCCCTCGCTCACGTCCAGCCGCCCCTCGGTGACGATCGGTCAAGCCCAGTCCACGCTCCGGTAGTTGCCACCGCGCGCTCTTGCGGAGGACGATCCTACGTTTCCTGCCCGGGGGCGCATCAAGGGTCTCATGAGGACACGTGCGCGGGCGTACGGTCCAAGTCTTCCGGCAGAGACGGTACAGCCCAGGACGGGTCGGGGCGCCAGTGCTGCCAGCCGTCCGAAAAGGGTCGCCCCCAGGCCCTGATCGACTCCACGGCCGCCCGGCCGGCCTCCCGTACCTGCTCGGCGACCCTTGCGGCCATCAGACCGTCCTGCTGGGCCTGCGCGAACTCGTCCTCGTCGCGCCAGCCCCAACTGCGGTCCGGGTACACGCAGATGTCCAGAAAATGATCCTCGGAGTCCACTCCGCCCGCCCAACGGGACAGCGGCTCCTCCAGGTTCACGTACCAGTTCTTGAACCGCCAGCCCGGCTCCCAGAACAGCCACACCGACCACGGCTCGCCGGGCCTGGCCAGCTTCAGCACCCCGGTCCCGAACCAGCGGTCGCGCTGCACCGTGCGGGGCTTGGTGTAGCGCGACCGCAGCGGCTCCCGGTGCACGGGGGTGCCGTCGGCGAGCGCGGGCTTGAGACACTCGGTGCCCGGCGCCAGCCACACGGCGAGCAGCTCGGCGTCGTCGCGCACCACGGTGACCGGACGCACGATGTGGAAGGCGGCGCCGGCGTTCTGCCGGTACCGCCACAGAATGTGACTTCCGGGCGCCCAGTACGTCGTGGAACCGCCCGCTTCCGCCGTCGTCATCGCTTCGCCGTCCGTCATGCACAGATATTAGGTGTCACCCCCGGACGACGCTGCGGCGAACGTCACGGTTCGCGGCTGGGGCGCGAAACGTCACGGCCGTGTCATCCGCAGGACATCCAGGGCTTCGTCCAGCTCGGCGAGGGTGAGGGCGCCGCGTTCGACGTATCCGCCCTCGAGCACCACTTGACGGATGGTCCGGCGTTCCGCGAGCGCCTTCTTGGCCACCTTCGCGGCCTCCTCGTACCCGATGTACTTGTTGAGCGGTGTGACCACGGACGGTGACGACTCCGCGTACTCGCGGGCCCGCTCGCGGTGCGCGACGATGCCGTCGACCGTGCGGTCGGCCAGGAGCCGGGAGACGTTGGCGAGCAGCCGCACCGATTCCAGCACGTTCTTCGCGATGACCGGCAGCATGACGTTGAGCTCGAAGTTGCCCGCGGCGCCCGCGGTCGCCACGGTGGCGTCGTTCCCGACGACCTGCGCGGCCACCATCAGCACGGCCTCCGGCACGACCGGGTTGACCTTGCCGGGCATGATCGAGGAGCCCGGCTGCAGATCGGGCAGCGAGATCTCCGCCAGCCCGGTCCGCGGCCCCGAGGCCATCCACCGCAGATCGTTCGAGATCTTCGTCAGCCCCACCGCGATGGTCCGCAGCTGCCCACTGATCTCGACGATCCCGTCCCGGGCGCCCTGCGCCTCGAAGTGGTCGCGGGCCTCGGTCAGCGGCAGCCCCGTGGCCCGTGCCACCTCCGCGATGACGGCGGCGGAGAAGCCGGGCGGGGTGTTGATCCCCGTACCGACGGCCGTGCCGCCCAGCGGCAGCTCGGCCAGCCGCGGCAGCGAGGCGTTCAGCCGCTCCACCCCGTACCGCACCTGGGCCGCGTACCCGCCGAACTCCTGCCCCAGCGTGACGGGCGTGGCGTCCATCAGATGCGTACGCCCCGACTTGACCACGTCGGCGAACTCCTCCGCCTTCCTCCGCAGGGACGCGGCGAGGTGATCGAGGGCGGGGATCAGATCGCGGGTGACGGCGGCGGTCGCGGCGATGTGGATGGAGGAGGGGAACACGTCGTTGGAGGACTGCGAGGCGTTGACGTGGTCGTTGGGGTGCACGTCCCGCCCGAGCCGCTCGCCCGCCAGGGTGGCGAGGACCTCGTTGGTGTTCATGTTGGACGAGGTCCCCGACCCGGTCTGGAAGACGTCGACCGGGAAGTGCTCGTCCCACCTGCCCTCGGCGACCTCGGCGGCCGCCTCCTGGATCGCCCCGGCCACGTCCGGGTCGAGCACGCCCAGCTCGGCGTTCACCTTCGCCGCGGCGCCCTTGATCCGCGCGAGCGCCTCGATGTGGGCCCGCTCGATCCGCTGCCCGGAAACGGGGAAGTTCTCCACGGCCCGCTGAGTCTGGGCCCCCCACTTGGCCCCCACGGGAACCCGGACCTCACCCATGGAATCGTGCGCGATGCGGTATTCACTCATGACGGCTACAGCGATCGGCGACCCGCGGATGTTCCACCCGTGGCCCGAACGGCCCCTACACACAGCTGCTCCCCGCACACCGATTGGCCCGCTCCCCGCACGCCGAGCCGTTCCCCGCACATCGGGCCGCTCCCCGCGCACCGGGCCGCTCGTCCAGCCGTCCCGGCTCGCCGAGCAGCCGCGTCCCCGGGCCGGCGCCCACCAGCCCGTCCGGGGATTGAGGACGAGGCCCTTCGGGCCGATCAGGGGCGGAGCCCCCGACGGGGCCGGCGGCGAAGTCCCTGCGGGGGGTTCTGGGGGCGAGGCCCCTGACGCGGCAAGGGCGCGGGGCCCCCGGCGGGGTCAGGGGCGAAGCCCCGCGGGGGTTCTGGGGGCGGAGCCCCCGAGTGGGGTCGAAGGGGCGGCAGCCCCTGGGTAGGGACGGGAAGACGTCGCACTCGGCAAGCAGATGAAGGTCCTGCGCGAGCGGAAGGGCCTGACGCAGAAGGAGTTCGGGGCGCTGGTGGGGTACGGCCCCGACGCCA
>NZ_JBEPBM010000031.1:0-86376 GCF_040299205.1 Streptomyces sp. NPDC000983
CCGGCCGCGACCTCACCCTTGGCTTCCTTGGGGTTCTCCAGGTTCTTGAAGACCGGGGTTCCGTCCGCGCGGACGTCGACCGCGGGGGCCGCCGCGACATGGCGGACGGTGAGGCGCGCCTTGCCGGCGGGCACCTGGGAGGTGTCGTTGACGAAGGCGTCCAGTGCGGGATCGCCCTCGGCGGTCAGGTGGGCGACGAGGGTGGCGTTGGCGCCGGCCGGCACGTCGACGGTCTTCTCGATGGCGGGCGTGCCGTCCGGTCCCTCACCGTCCTTGAAGATCTTGATGTCGTAGGACCCGGCGTCGAGCTTCATCGGGTCGGTGAGGGTGCCGGGCTTGAAGTCGGCGATGAGTTCCTCGTCCCCCGCATAGACGTCGACGGTCAGGCCGGGCACCGCGTGCAGTACGGAGACGGTGGCCTGGTCGTCGTCGGCGGCCTGCGGCTGTGCGAGGGCCGGTGCGGCGGCGGTGGCGGACAGGACGACGGCGACTGCGGCGGCCAGGGCCGCACCCGGAACGCGAGTGGTCATGACGGGTTCCCCTTCCGTTCGAGCACGTCTCGAATCTCGTGGGAACGCATTCCGCCGGTGATGCGGGCCTGGATTCACTGGATGCCGAGAAACTTCCGGACCTTCTGCGACGACCCGGCCGGCCGTCGCGGCGCCGGCTCAGGCACGGGCTCAGGCGCCGGCACGGGCGCAGGTGCGGGCGGGCGGCCGGACCGCGAACCGATGCACGCGATACGGCCGCCCGGACCCCGAGGGTCACTTCCCCGCGATACGGCCCCCCAGGTCCCGAGGCGTCACTTCCCCGCGATGCGGGCCAGGCCCCGCAGCGGGGCGGAGCGGCCACGGTCCGGCACCGTCCACAGCGTCTGCCCCCGTACGCCCCATCGCCGCAGCAAGGCGTTCGCGGCGAGGAATCCGGTGGTCGCCGCCCGTTCCATCAGCGCCACGGGCAGGTCGGTGCGGATCAGGTCACCTGCGAGGACCAGTCCGGGGTCCGGGGTCTCGACGCCGGGCCGGTCGGCGTACCCGCCGACGGGGAACAGCGGGCAGTCGGACCGCCACTCGTGGCGGACGTCGACGACTTCGGCGGCGCGGGTCTCGGGGTAGACCTGGTGCAGGTGCTCGATCAGCCGCTTCTGCTCGACGTCGCGGGCGGCCCGGTCGGGCAGGGCGTAGGCGTGGAGTTCGACGACCGAGCCGCCGGTGCGCGCGGCCCAGCGTGCCGCCTCGTCCTCCCAGCGTTCCAGCACGCTGATGTTGTCCAGCGGGCCGAAGCCGCTGGTGCCGAGGAAGCCCGGCCGGTCGGGGGCGACGGGCCTGTCCAGCCACAGCCGGGTGACCAGGAAGGGCGGGGCGGTGCGCCGGCGGGCGATCCGCTCGCGCCAGGGGGTGGTGCCCAGCGCGGGCGAGGCGTCGACCAGGGAGCGCAGGCCGGCGGAGTCCAGGGCCAGGACGACGGCGTCGTAGCGCCGCTCGTCGTCGTCGGTGGCGACCTCGTAGCCGCCGCCCTGAAGGGGGGTGACCTGCCGGACGGCCACGGACCTGCGTACCTCGGCGCCGTGTCCGCGCACGTACGACTCCAGGGGGTCCCAGAGCGCCGCGGGGAAGGGTTCGCGCGGGACGTCGAAGAGCAGTCCCTCGGAGGAGCCGAGGAAGTAGATGTGGAACATCAGCGCCATCTCGGCGGCCGAGAGGTGGCGGGGGTCGGCGAAGAAGCTGCGGGAGAACACCTCGAAGGCGAGGTGGCGGGCCTGCTCCGGGAAGCGCACGGCTTCGAGGAAGTCGTGGGCGCTGGTGTCGTCGAGGCGGGTGTAGAGGTCGGGCAGGCGCGCGTCGAGCAGGGGCAGGGCCGCGACGGGGTCCATGGCGCGCAGGTCGCGCAGGCGGAAGGAGCGGCTGAGGGCGACGAACCCGAGAGCGCTCCAGGGCGGTGTCCTGGGGACGTGCCGGAAGCTGTCGCTCAGGCCGCTTTGGTGGAGGAGGGGGTAGTCGGGCAGGCCGGTCAGGCGGGTCAGCGCCGGATCGGTGCGGCGCAGCAGGCCCCGCAGGTTGTAGTACTGGCGGAAGAACGCGTGGAAGCCGCGGCTCATGGTGACGTCGCTGCCGTCGTTCAGGCGGGTCGACCAGCCGCCGACGCGTCCGCCGAGGTAGTGCTCGCGTTCGTGGAGCGTCACGGCGACGCCGCGTTCCGCCAGTGCCGTCGCCGCGGCGAGTCCGGCGATGCCCGCGCCGACGACGGCGACGGCGGGCCGGCCCGCGGCGTGCCGGGCTCCCGGGTGCGCGGGCACGACGCAGGCCCGCCGGTCGCGTCCGCGGCGGGCGGCTCGGGTGGCGGGGGCGGGGCGTGTCATGGGGTGAGGTCTCCTCTGCGGGCGACGAAGGTGTGGGTGATGCCCGTCTGCCAGCCCGGCAGCGGGAGGGCGCGGACGTGGTCGAAGCCGGCGGCGCGCAGCCGGCGCGCGAACCGGTCGGCGGTGTCGAAGTCGATGGCGCTGCGCCACAGGTGGTCGTAGAGGGGGCCGTCGCCGAGGGCCCTGGCCGCGGGCTGGACCATTCCGCGGACGACCAGCGTCCACACCGCACGGTCGCGGCGCCGGCCGCTGAGGGTGTACTCGTGGACGCCGAGTCTGCCGCCGGGCAGCATCAGGTCGCGGACCTGGGCGAGGACGGCGTCGGGGTCGGCGACGTTGCGCATCAGGTACGCGGCGAAGACCGCGTCGAAGGGGCCGAGCACGCCTGCCTCCGTGAGCCGTTCGGCCGGCGCGTGCACGAACGAGACGGTCTTCGCCCAGGGTTTGGCGGCCGCCCGCTCCAGCATCCCGGCGGAGGCGTCCACAGCCGTCACCTGCGCCGCCGGGAGCACGGAGCGGATCGCGGCCGTCGAGGCGCCGGTGCCGCAGCCGAGGTCGAGGACGCGCAGCCCCTCCCCCCTCCCGGGCAGGCCGAGTCGGCGCACCGAACGCCGCAGGTGGGCGTGGTAGCCGGGGTTGGCCGCGGTGAGGGCGTCGTAGGTGCGCGACGCGTGGTCGAACGCCGTGGCGAGATCTGCGTCCCGCAGGACGGTCATGGAGCCTCCAGTGGTGGGGGTCGGGTCAGGGGAAGGGCCTGCGGGGCAGGCGGTTCAGTTCGGCGGCGGAGCGCAGCATGGGGCCGACGGGGGTGTGCCGGCCGATGGTGAGGTCCTCGCGCAGCGAGGTGCGCCCGTCGAGGAAGCGCAGTACCTGGGTCATGGGGACGCGGGAGAAGAGGCGGGTGAACAGGGCGGGTCCGTCGACCCGGCCGCTGTCCAGGGCGCGCAGCAGCACCGCGTCCATGGCCCGGGAGCGGGCGGAGTGCGCGGCGGGCGGCTCGGGGCACCGTCCCGCGCGCAGGGCGGCGGCCACGGCACGGGTCTGGCGCTGGAGCCCGGCGAAGGTGTAGCCGGTGGAGGGGCGGGTGGCCCCGCCCGCGGCTCCGATGCGGAACACCGAGGCTCCGACGCGGCGTGTGAAGGGGGCGTCGGTCATCGGGATGACGCCGCCCTCCTCGGCCGTGATCTCGAAGTCGCCCAGGCCGAGGACGTTCTCCGTGTAGTGGGCGAGGGCGGCGTGGTAGCCGCTCTCGGACAGTACGTGCGGGGAGAACTCGGTGTACTCGACGAGCGCCTCGTCGGCGGCGGTGGGCAGGACGTAGCCGAAGGAGAGTCCCTCGGCGGGCTGGGGGGTGCGGAAGTCCATCAGTTCGGCGGTTGCGGGGTCGAACGTGGGGCCCGGCGTGCGGACGATCCAGCCGCGGAAGTGCTGGAGCACGGTGGTGCGGGCGGCGGGGAGGCTGCCCAGCGGGCGGGAGTCGAAGACCCATCGGGCGGTGAGGGTGCCGGCGCGGCCGTCCGCGCCGGTGAACCCTACCAGGGCGCCGCCCGGTGTCTCCTCCACGCTGTCCACGGTGGCCTGGACCGACCGGACGTTCCCGCCTCGCTCCAGGTCCCGCGTGACGAGGTCCTCGAAGTCGTCGGAGCGGATCATCTTGTAGCGCAGGGGTGAGATGTCCTGCTCGATGGGGGTGCCGTACGGCGGCCTGACCCGCAGCGCGCTCCACTGCGCGCGTACCGCCGCGTCGAAGCGGCCCGGGCCCTCCTCCCAGTAGCACCAGGTGCGGGTGGCGGGTCGCAGCGGGCCGGGCGGGGCGTCCACCAGGATCACGGTCGGGGTCCTGGGTCCCTCGCCCGGCCCGTTGAGGCGGTGGGCCAGGGAGAGACCTGCCGCCCCCGCGCCCAGTACGGCGACATCCGCCTCCCACACGACGCTCTTCCTCCCTGCCTCGACGACGCGCTTGAGCCACGCTCAGCCTCTTCCCCGGCGGGCGCCTTCCCGGATGCGCCCGCCCCCCAGCAAACCCTTTCGCGGCCGCTGTCAGCCGATTGCGCAGAAACGCCACGCCGACCGCATCCAGGACCGCCGCCGCGACAGAAGGATGCGGTGAGATGAACGCTCCCCCGCGACGAGAGGAATCGGAATGCGTCCCATGCAGGCAGAGGAGCGCGGCGCGGCCCTGACGCCACCCGTCCCACGCCTGGTTCCCTCGACCGGGACGCCCCGGCAGCTGTGGCCGGACGCGGGTCCGGCGGGGGCACCCGGCTCGGCGCCGCCGTCACGGTCACCGGAGGGCGGTGAGGCGAGCGGCACGGAGGTGACGCTGCGTCTGATCGACGCCGATGTGCACGCCGCCGTCGGCCGGGTCCTGGAGGAGATCCTCACCGACCGGCTCACCCGGTCCCGGACCATGGACGCGCTGTTCACCCAGGAACTCGCGGCACGCGTCGGCCAGTTCACCCGGGAGGGCGGCAAACGGATCCGCTCCCGGCTGGTGTGGTGGTCGCTGCGCGCCTGCGGCGGTGCCGACGAGTCCTCCGCGGCGGCGGCCCTGCGGATCGGGGCGGCGATCGAACTGCTGCAGAGCTGCGCCCTGATCCACGACGACGTGATGGACGGCTCGGCCCTGCGCCGCGGGCGCCCCGCGCTGCACACCGTCATACGGGACAGTTACGCCGGGACGGCGGCACCCGAACGGGTCGGGCGGTTCGGTGACGCGGCCGCGGTCCTGGCCGGGGACCTCGCGCTGGCCTGGGCCGACGACGCGGTCGCCGAGACCGTCCTGTCCCCGTGGACCGCGACCGTCGTACGGCGCATGTGGAGCGACATGCGCACGGAGATGGTGGCGGGGCAGTACCTCGACATGCAGGGGCAGATCTCGCCCGTGCGTTCGCTGCCCCGCGCCCTGCGCGCCGCCTGTCTGAAGAGCGCGCTGTACTCCGTCGAACGGCCGCTGGCCCTGGGCGCCGCCGTGGCGGGCGCCGACGCGCCCACGCTGCGCGCCCTGTGCTCCGCGGGCCGGTGCGTGGGGATGGCGTTCCAGTTGCGCGACGACCTCAACGACGTGTTCGGCGACCCCCGGCACAACGGCAAGCCCCTCGGCGGTGACATCCGTGAGGGCAAGCCGACCTATCTCGTCGCGCTGGCCCTGGCCCAGGCCGACAAGGCGGACGACCACGCGGCAACGGGCGTGCTGGAACGGGCCCTCGGCAACCCGGAACTCAGCGTCCGGGACCTCGACGAGGTGCGGGAGGTGCTGGAGGCGACCGGCGCCCGGGCCATGGTGGAAACCAAGATCGAACGCATGGCCAGGACCGGGTTCCGCCACTTCGACTCGGCCGGACTCGAACCCGACGCGGCGGCCCGCCTGCGGCACCTGCTGGCCGGGGTCGCCGGACAGCCGGAGCCGGACACCCCGCACAAGGCTCCCGCGGCGCACGCCTCGGCCGGAACGGAGGGCCGGCGGTGACGCGCACCCTGACCGGACGCACCGACCACGTCGTGGTCGTCGGCGCCGGCCTCGCCGGACTCTCGGCCGCCCTGCACCTGCTGGGAGCCGGACGCCGGGTGACGGTGGTCGAACGCGACGCGCTGCCCGGGGGGCGGGCCGGAAGCCTGACCCTGGGCGGCTACCGCATCGACACCGGGCCGACGGTCCTGACCATGCCGGAATTCGCCGAGGACGCCTTCGCCGCCGTCGGCGACAGCCTCTACCGGCGCGTGGAGCTGATCCCGATGCGGCCGGCCTACCGGGCCTGCTTCGCCGACGACAGCACGATCGACGTGCACACCGACGCCGACGCCATGGTCGCCGAGGTCGAACGGTTCGCGGGCGCGGCCGAAGCCGACGGCTATCTCAGGCTGCGCGACTGGCTGGGCCGGCTCTACCGCGCGCAGATGGGCCGCTTCATCGACGCGAACTTCGACTCCCCGCTGGACCTGCTCACCGGCGATCTGGCCCGACTCGCCGCCCTCGGCGGATTCGGCAGCCTGGACCGGCGCATCGGCAGGTTCATCAAGGACGAACGCCTGCGCCGCGTCTTCTCCTTCCAGGCGCTCTACGCGGGCGTCTCCCCCTCCAGCGCGCTGGCCGCCTACGCCGTCATCGCCTACATGGACACCGTCGCCGGCGTCTACTTCCCCCGCGGTGGCATGCACGCCCTGCCGCAGGCCATGGCGGACGCGGCGGCCGACGCCGGCGCCGAACTGCGCTTCGGGCAGACGGTGACCCGGCTGGAGCGCGCGGGCGAACGGATCACGGCGGTCGTCACCGACCAGGAACGCATTCCGTGCGACGCGGTCGTCCTCACCCCCGACCTGCCCGTCACCTACCGGCTGCTCGGCCGCACGCCCCGCCGACCGGTCCGGCTCAGGCACGCACCCTCCGCCGTGGTCCTGCACGCCGGCACCACCCGCACCTGGCCCCAACTCGCGCACCACACCATCTCGTTCGGGGACGCCTGGCACAGCACCTTCGACGAGGTCATCAAGGACGGGCGGCTGATGAGCGACCCCTCCCTGCTCATCACACGCCCGACGACCACCGACCCCGGGCTCGCCCCGCCGGGACGGCACCTGCACTACATCCTCGCGCCCTGCCCCAACACCGACATCGGTCCCGGGGCGGCCGAGTGGACGGACCTCGCGCCCCGCTACCGGGCCACACTCCTGCGGGAACTCGAACGGCGCGGGCTCGACGGGATCGAGGCCGCCATCGAGGAGGAGTGCCTCGTCACACCGGCCGACTGGCAGGCCCAGGGGCACGCGGCGGGCACACCGTTCTCCGCGGCCCACACCTTCCCGCAGACCGGGCCGTTCCGTCCCCGCAACCTCGTCCGCGGCACGACGAACGCCGTACTCGCGGGCTGCGGAACGACGCCCGGCGTCGGCGTCCCCACCTCGCTGCTCTCCGGCAAGCTCGCCGCGGCGCGCGTGACCGGCCCCGACCATACGCGGGTCCGTCCCGCCACCACCCACGCCCGCGCCGAGGAGGCCTCCGCATGACCAGGCGCGAACTCGACGCGGCGGGCATCACCGATCCCGAACTGCGTGACGCCTACCTGCGCTGCCGCGCCCTCAACGCCGCACACGGCAAAACGTATTTCCTCGCCACCCGTCTGCTGCCCGCCGCACGACGGCCCGCCGTCCACGCCCTGTACGGCTTCGCCCGCTGGGCCGACGACATCGTCGACTCCCTCGACCCGGACGCCGGCGGCACCGAGCGCGCCGGCGCGCTCGCGGCACTCCACCACCAACTGGACACGGCCCTGAGCCAAGGGCGCGGCGACGACCCCGTCGTCCTCGCGCTCGCGGACACCGCTCGCCGCTACTCCATCGACCACCAGCACTTCCGCGACTTCATGGACGCGATGGAGGCCGACCTCACCGTCACCGACTACCCCACCTACGACGACCTCCGTGGCTACATGCACGGCTCGGCCGCGGTCATCGGCCTGCAGATGCTGCCCGTGCTGGACACCGTCGTCCCCCTCCACGAAGCGGCCCCCTACGCGGCGGATCTCGGAGTGGCCTTCCAACTCACCAACTTCCTGCGCGATGTCGGCGAGGACCTCGACCGCGGCCGGGTCTACCTGCCCGCCGACCTCCTCGCCGGCCACGGAGTCGACCGGACGCTGCTGCGCCACTGCCGCGACACCGGGACCACCGACGGGCGTGTCACCGCGGCCCTCAAGGAGTTCGAGGCGCTGACCCGGTCCGTCTACCGGCGGGCCGAACCCGGCATCGACATGCTCTCCCCCGTCGCACGGCCCTGCATCCGCACCGCCTACGTGCTGTACGGCCGCATCCTGGACGCCGTCGCCGACGACGGCTATGCCGTACTGCACCGGCGCGCCGTGGTGCCGCGCCGGACCCGCGCCGCCGTCGCCGCCGACGGCCTGGCCCGGGTGACCGCCGCGCGCCTGCGCCATCGTTCTCCCTCGCCGCGCCCGGCCCCGGCACAGCCGGCGGGCCTGAACCCGACGGTCTCCAAGGAGGTCGCGTGAACGCCAACCCGCCCAGCCGCCGCGGACGTCTGCCGCTGTCGCTGCGGCGAACGCCCGTCCCCTGGCACCGTCAGCGCCCCCTGTGGCGCGAGGCCAAGCCGGCCGTGATCGCCCAGTCCCTCAAGCGCGCCCAGGCCAGGCCCTCCGGCAACTGGTACGTCGTGGGCTCCTCGGACGCCCTGGCCGGTGACCGGCCCCTGGCACGGACCGTCGCCGGACGGGAGGTGGTGGTGTGGCGCGGGCCCGACGGCCAGCCACTGGCGGGACCGGGGATCTGCCCGCACCTCGGCGCGCCCCTGCGCGACAGCCCGGTGCGCTGCGGCACCCTGACCTGCCACTGGCACGGGCTCACCCTCGACGGCGGCCCCTTCGCGGGCTGGGACCCCCTGCCCGCCCACGACGACGGGGTCCTCGTCTGGGTGCGCCTGGACGACCTCGGCGGGGAAGCCCCGCTGGACGCACCGGTCCTGGCGGCCCGCCCGCCCGCCGACGGCGCGCTCACGGCCGTCTACGAGGGCGTCGGTGTCTGCGAACCCGAGGACGTCGTCGCCAACCGGCTCGATCCGTGGCACGGCGCCTGGTACCACGCGTACTCGTTCGTCGATCTCACGGTCGTCGATTCGCCCTCCGCCGCCGACCCGTCCGACGACAGCTTCACCGTCGACGTCTCCTTCAAGGTGGCAGGACGGCTGGTGGTGCCGGTACGGGCCGTGTTCACCGCGCCCGAGCCGCGCACCGTCGTCATGCACATCACCGAGGGCGAGGGGGCGGGGTCCGTGGTGGAGACACACGCCACCCCGCTCGGCCCGGACGCGCTGGGCCGGCCCCGCACGGCCGTGATCGAGGCGGTCGTGGCGGCCTCCGACCGCCGTGGCTTCGCGATCGCCCGTCGCGCGGCACCCCTGCTGCGCCCCCTGATGCGCGGCGCGGCGGGAAGGCTGTGGCGGGACGACCTCGCCTACGCGGAACGCCGCTGGGAGCTGCGCTCGACCGGCCGCTTCCCCGGCTGACCGGCCGGCGCGGCCGAGTCAGCCCTTCCGGGCCGGTCAGCGGTGCAGGCCGGCCCGGAAGGCGAAGGAGACGAGCTGCGCCCGGTCGCGCGCGCCGACCTTCGTCATGGCCCGCACCGCGTGCGTCTTCACGGTGAACGGCGACACGGACATGCGGGCGGCGATCTCGTCGTTGCCGAGGCCGCCGGCGACGAGCACGACCACGTCCCGCTCCCTGGGGGTCAGGGCGCCGAAGCGGCGCAGCAGTTCACGGTCGATCTCCGGGGGCGGGTTGTCCGTCATGTGTCCGATGAGCGCGGCCGCGGCGGCGGCCGACAGCGCGCCGCCACCTCCGACGACCTCGTTGATGCCGGCGACGAGTTCGGCGGGGCTGACGGTCTTGCTGAGGAATCCGTTGGCGCCCGCCCGCAGGGCGGCGAGGACGATGTCGTCCTGGTCGAACGTGGTCAGGACGATCACCCGGATCCGCTCCGGTGGGTGTTCCGCGCGGATCCGGCGCGTGGCCTCGACGCCGTCGATGCCGGGCATCCGGATGTCCATCAGGACCACGTCGACGGGGTGGTCCCGGAGGAAGGGAACGACCTGGAGACCGTCGGAGAGGTCCCCGGCGACCACGAAATGCGGGTCGAGCCGGAGCATCGTCCGGATACCGGCCCTGATGCCGTCCTGGTCGTCGACGATCAGAATGCGTGTCATCGGACGAGCGCTCCCGAGGGACCGAACTCCGCGTGGACCCGGAACCGCCCGTCGTTCTGGTCGATCGCCAGCCGTCCGCTGGAGGACTCGACGCGTTCGCGCATCCCGAGGAGCCCCAGTCCGCTGCCCGGCGCGGTGTGGCGGGGTGAGGGGGCGACGGGGTTCTCCACGGTGACGCGGATCCGGCCGTCGCGCTCGCACACCTCCACCGTCGCGGTCCCCTCTCCGTGGCGGTAGGCGTTGGTGAGTGCCTCCTGGACCACCCGGTAGACCGTCACGCCGACGCCGGGCTCGACGAACCCGTCGGGGAGACGGATCGAGGGCCGGACGTCGAGGCCGACGCTCTCGAAGGAGGCGACGAGCCCTTCCAGGCCGCTGAGGTCCGGGGTCGGCCGGAACGCCTCGCCGTCGGCGTCGTCGTCGCCCAGGCGCAGCAGCGCGAGGATGCGTTGCGTCTCGACGACGACGGTGCGGGCGCCGGCCCTGGCGGAGACGAGGGCCTGCCGGGAGGAGTCGGCGTCTTCGGGCAGCCCGATCTCGGCAGCCCCCAGATGCACGCTCAGCATCGCGACCTGGTGGCCGATGACGTCGTGGAGGTCACGCGCGATCCGCAGGCGTTCCTCGGTGACACGCCGGGTGGCCTCCATCTCACGGGTGGCGATGGCGCTCTCGGCCCGTTCCTCCAGGATCCACCAGTGCTCGCGGTGGATCCGGAGCGCGGCTCCGGTCGCGCCTCCCGCCACGGCGGAGAAGAGGGCGGCGGCTCCGACGACCGCGCCGCCGCGGAATCCCCCCACCGTCATGAAGGCGCCCAGGAAGGACGCCGCCACGACGCAGGTACCGACCAGCGGCTGCTTGCCGCGGAAGGTGACGGAGAACAGCACGAGCACGGCCATCATCCACACCGACAGGGGGTCGTGGCCCACCGCGGTGACGGCGAAGGAGGCCGCGCTCGTCACGACCAGTCCGGCCCACGGCCTCCACCACGACAGGGCGACGCCGCCGCCGGCGAGGAGTACGGACAGCGCCGTCGGCCAGTCGGAGCCGCGCAGGGCCGCCGCCACGATCTGCCCGGTGAACACCAGCGCGGCCACGGTGTAGGCGCCCCGGTGGACCATCTCGGGGCGGCGGACCCACAGCGGTGCCGTGGGTCCTTCGGAACTGTTCTGCGCCTTGGCCATGAACCGATTCTCGTTCACGCGTGCGGGAGCCGTGTACTTCGAACGAAGTACACGGCTCAGCTCTTCGGCGGTCCGCGGAGTCGGCCGACGCCCGCCGCCGGGAGCGGGCGGCGGAACTACTTCGTTCGTAGTACGTGGAGGCGCGGGCGGCCGCTGAGACTCGTCGGCGGGGCAGCCGCCCCGCACCGAACGATCACCTGGGGACCATCGATGACTCAGACCACTGCGACTCCGACAGCCACCGCGACGGCGACGGCGACGGGCGTGACTGCCGGGCTGCGGTCGCTCCACCTGATCCGTGTCGTGTTCTCCCTGCTCTGGGTGGCCCTCGTCCTGACGACTTCGGGCTCGCTCGACTCGACGGACCGGCTCTCGGTGACCGCGGCCGTACTGCTCGTCGTGTATCCCCTGTGGGACGTCGTCGCCACCCTCCTTGAGCGGCGCCTGGCCGGCACCACCGACCGGGTCAGCACCGTCAACATGGGGCTCGGCCTCTGCGCCACCGCCGCCATGGGCATCGCCGGTTTCTCCACGGTCGGTACGGCCCTCGTCGTGTTCGGTGTGTGGGCCCTGCTGTCCGGAGCGGTTCAGCTCGTCGTGGCGGTCCGGCGTCGACGCGCGGTCGGCGCCCAGTGGCCCATGATCGTCAGCGGCGGTCAGTCCGTTCTCGCCGGTGCCACCATCGCCGCCACCGCCGCCTCGCCGACGAGCACCCTGTCCACGGTCGCCGGGTACTCGGCCTTCGGCGCCTTCTGGTTCCTCGTCTCCGTCATCGCCCTGAGCATCCGCGGCCGCCGGGCAGAGCGCTGACCGACCTCGGTCGAGCCCACGTCGCGAGGGCGCGCCGGCGACGGGCGTCCTGGCGACGGGCTTTCACTCCGCGCCGGCGAGCCGTGGCGCCGGCTGACCCGGCCGCGACGCCCCGGGCCAGTGCTCCTGCAACGTACGGACGGTCTCGGCGATCGCGGGGCGCTGGGCCGCCCTGGTGCGCCACAGGGCGTACAGCCGCCGTACCGGTGTCGGGTCGAGGACTACCTCGGCCACCCCGGCGGGCAGCGGGCCGCGGCCCAGGCGCGGGATGAGGCAGATGCCCAGACCGGCGGCGACCAGCGCCACCAGGGTCGGGTTCTCGTCCGCCTGGTGAACGATCTCCGGCTCGTGCCCGGCCGTCCGCAGGGTCCGCATCAGCCACTCGTGGCAGACCCGGCCCGGCGGCTGGCACACCCACCGCTCCCCGCCGAGGTCCTCCCGCCGCACCGCCTCCCGCCCGGCGAACGGATGCCCTCGCGGCACCAGCAGGGTGCACTGGTCGTCCCCGATCACCGCCCGCTCCACCCCCGGCGGCAGCAGCAGGGGCGCGATGTCCCAGTCGTGGACCACGCTCATGTCGACCGCGCCCTTGGCGACCATGCCGACCGACAGATGCGGGTCGACCTCGCTGAGCCGGGCGTCCAGCGCCGGATGCCGTACGGCCAGGTCGGCGAGGACCTCGGGCAGCAGCCCGCGCGCCGCTGACGCGAAGGCGGCGATGGTCAGGCGCCCGGCCGGCTTGCCGCGCCGTTGCTCCAGCTCGCCCTCCGCCCGCTCCATGATGCCCAGCAACTCATCCGCGACGGCGACGAGTTGACGCGCCTCGGGCGTCAGACTGACTCCGCGCCCCGCACGCTCCAACAGCACGGTCCCGGTCTCCCGCTCCAGCTTCGCGATCTGCTGGGACACCGCGGAGGGTGTGAAACCGAGGGCGGACGCGGCGGCGCCGACGCTGCCGTGCACGGAGACGGCGTGCAGAGCGCGCAAACGCTGCAGGTCGAGCATGGGGTCTCCCGTCACGAGCCGAGCAACCGATTAGCCTCACTTCATCCAACCATGTAGCAATCATCGCTGGTGCTTCACGGTTGAGGGGTGTGATCCTCGGCCCATGCGCCCCGCACACCTCGCCCTCGCCGTTGCCGTCGCCGCCGTCTGGGGTGTCAACTTCACCGTCATCGAGATCGGACTCGACCACTTCCCGCCCCTGCTCTTCTCCGCCCTGCGCTTCCTCGCGGCCGCCTTCCCCGCGGTGCTCCTGGTGGGACGTCCCAAGGTGGCGTGGAAGTGGATCGTGGGCGTGGGGCTGGTCCTGGGGGTGGCCAAGTTCGGGCTGCTGTTCGTGGCGATGGACACCGGGATGCCGGCCGGCCTGTCCTCCCTGGTCCTTCAGATACAGGCGGTGTTCACCGCGATGATCGCCTTCGCGACCCTGGGGGAACGCCCCTCGAAGCTGGGCGCGCTGGGCATGGCGATCGCCCTGGCCGGGATCGCCGTCGCGGCGGTGGACGAGGGCGCGTCCGGCCCGCTCGGCGCGTTCGCCCTGTGTGTCGGGGCGGCGGCGTGCTGGGGCGCCTCCAACGTACTGACCCGCAAGGCCGCCCCGCCGGACGCGCTCAACTTCATGGTCTGGGTCAGCACGGTCCCGGTCCTGCCGCTGCTGGCCCTGTCCCTCCTGGTCGAGGGCCCCTCGCGCGACCTGGCGGCGCTGCGCGGCCTGGACTGGCAGGGCGCGGGCACCGTGCTCTACGTCGCCTGGATCACGACCGTCTTCGGATTCGGCGCCTGGGGCTGGCTGCTGCGGCGCCACCCGGCGTCCACGGTGGCCCCCTTCTCCCTCCTCGTCCCCGTCTTCGGCATGTCGTCGGCGGCACTCTTCCTGGGCGAACCGGTGAGCGGTCTGCGGTGGTGGGCGGCGGTCCTGCTGGTCGGCGGAGTGGCCCTGACCTCGCTGGCGCCCCGGGGGCGGGTAGCGGTCGGGCGGAAGGTCTCGGTCGGCGCGGAGACGCCAGGGGGCCGGCGGAGGCTCGGTTCGTCGCCGCCGCGCGGGACGGGCGCGGACCGGAACCCGATGGGCGGGGCCGACCCGACTCCGGTGGGCGGGGCCGACCCCGGCCTGGCGGACTCCGTCGGCGACCGGACCGGTCCGACGGCATGACGGCGGAGACGGGGCCGGATGGCGCCCGAGAGGGCCCTTCGGCCCTGTGATGGCGGGATGGACGGGGTAGAAGCTGGGAGTGACAGGGGCACTACACGGACTTGGGAGGCACGCGTGGCCGGGCTGGTTGTCGTAGGAGTGGACGGGTCGGCGTCGGGCCTCGCCGCGGTGGCGGCCGCGGCGCGGGAGGCTCAGACGCGCGGGGCGTCGCTTCGGGTGGTGCACGCGTTCATGTGGCCGATGATGCATGTGCCGTTGGGTGGGTCGCCGCTGGGCCCTGCGGAGGGCGGGCTCCGGAGCATGGCCGATCGTCTGGTGGCCGAGGCCGTCGAGCGGGCGCGGGAGACGGCACCCGGGGTGGACGTCAGCCATGCGGTGGTCACCGGTGAGCCGCTGACGGTCCTGGAGACGCAGTCCCGCGAGGCCGAGCTGGTCGTGGTCGGCTCCCGGGGCATGGGGGGCTTCGTCGGGCTTCTCGTCGGGTCGACGGCGGTGCATCTGGCGGCGCACGGCCAATGCCCGGTGCTGGTGGTGCGCGACGAGCCGGCCGTGGACGGTCCGGTCGTGGTGGGGGTGGACGGCTCCGAACCGGGCGAGCGGGCGGTGGAGTTCGCCTTCGCCGAGGCCGCCCTGCGCAAGGCACCCCTGGTGGCGGTGCATGCCTGGAACACGTGGAACGCGCCCCTGCCTCCGCCGCAGCACACGTCCGAGCCGTACGCGAACCCTCCCGGGACGCTGTCCGGGGAGGAGGAGCGGCTGCTGTCCGAGGCGCTGGCCGGGCACCGGGAGCGGTATCCGGATGTCGTGGTGGAGCACAGGGTGGTCCGGGGCCGGACGCGGGAGGTGCTGATCGAGGCGAGCCGCTCCGCGCAGCTGGTGGTGGTCGGGGCACGAGGGCGCGGCGGGTTCCAGGGACTGTTGCTGGGGTCGGTCAGTCAGGCGCTGCTCCATCACGCGCACAGTCCCCTCGCGGTCGTACGGGCGGCGGACGCCGACGACTGAACAGGGCCGGACGGCCCAAGAGGCGCCCTGATGGCCCATGGTGCGCAGGCCCGGCCCGGTCGAGGCTCGGGACACGGACGGCCGCGGCTCGGCGGCGGTCAGGGACGGGAGTGTGCCATGGGTGATCCGGTAGTCGTGGGCGTGGACGGTTCCGCCTCCAGTTTTGACGCGATCGACGTCGCGGCCCGCGAGGCGCGACTGCGCGGGGTTCCGCTGCGGATCGTGCATGCCTTCGGCCATCCCGCGCTGCATCTGCCGCCCGGGGCCGCGCCGTGGAATCCGGCCGGGGAGAGTCTGGAGCCGATGGTGCACGGGGTGGTGGCGCGCGCGGAGAAGCAGGCGCACGCGGCGGCACCGGACATCGAGATCGCGCGGTCGGTGGTGGCCGGTGAGGCGCTGGAGGTGCTGGAGATCGAGGCGCGGTCGGCGGCGCTGGCGGTGGTCGGCAGCCGGGGCCTGTCCGGTTTCGCCGGGCTGCTGCTGGGCTCCACCGCGCTGCACCTG
This sequence comes from Streptomyces sp. NPDC000983, assembly GCF_040299205.1. Taxonomy (NCBI): domain Bacteria; kingdom Bacillati; phylum Actinomycetota; class Actinomycetes; order Kitasatosporales; family Streptomycetaceae; genus Streptomyces; species Streptomyces sp. NPDC000983. The sequence goes on from NZ_JBEPBM010000031.1 coordinate 15,723, forward strand.
GCCGCCCATGGCCGTTGCCCGCTGATGGTGGTGCGCGGCCGTCCGGATCCGGCCGGTGCGGTGGTCGTGGCCGTGGACGGTTCCGAAGCCGGACAGGCGGCGGTGGAGTTCGCGTTCGCCGAGGCCGTCCTGCGCAAGGCGCCCCTGGTCGCGCTGCATGTGTGGAACACCTGGAGCGAGGGGGCGTACGAAGGCCTCCCCGTCGACCCGTTGTCCGCCGTGGTGGCCGATGTCGACCGGCTCCGCGAGGCCGAGCAGCGGCTGCTGGACCGGACCGTGGCTCCCCTGGAGTCGGCCTTTCCCCAAGTGGCGGTGGAACGGCGTCTGGTGCGCTCCCGCATTCGCCCCGCCCTCATCGAGGCGACCGGTTCGGCGCAGCTGGTGGTGACCGGGGCGCGCGGGCGCGGCGGCTTCACCGGGCTGCTGCTCGGCTCGGTCAGCCAGGCCCTGCTTCAGCACGCGCACTGCCCTGTCGTGGTCGTCCGCGGTCGTGGGTGAGCAGGGCGCCGCGCTACAGGTTCTCCGCCCGCCGCGCCGACAAGCTTCAGGCCGCGGTCAGCCGGGTGTCGGTGGGCCGTGCCGGCCCAGGGAGCGGTCGGCCGCGCAGACGAGGAGGAAGACCGCGGCCACCGCGACAAGGACAGCCGCCAGGTCGTGCGGGCCGGCACGGGTCGCCCCGGCGTGGAAGACGACGACGCTGAACGCCGGCCCGAGCAGCACGCCCATGTACAGGGCAGTGTGCAGCAGTCCGGCCGACGCTCCTGGGCGGGTCGGGTCACCTCGCGCGTACAGGGCGCTGCACCAGACGCTCGGCTGAGCCGACAGGCTTCGAAGCCGCTCACACCTCGGAGGTGTTCGGCTCCAGGGACACCGCGACCAGCCGGTCGCTGGGTTCGCCCGCGGAGCCGGCGCCCGCCGCCTCGGCCCGGTAGGCGCTGATCGCGGGGTCGGCGAGGGTGAGGGTGAGCACCGGGCAGTCGAAGGCGTCGTTGGTCTGCTCGGGCGAGCATCTGTTGATGCTGACCAGACTCTGGCCGGGGCACACGGCCCCGGCAGGCAGCGGGATGTCCAGGTACAGCTCCTCGCCGGGGTCGATCCGGAGGCTGCCGGTCTCGGGGATTCTCGCGGGCCTGCTCGGGTATCCGCCGTCCACGACGGTCGCGGTCAGCCCTCGGGCCGAAGCGCGGCGCCCCTCACCGTGCGGTCCGAAGACGTCCACGGTGATCCGGTGTGCGGCCGGCGGTGCGGAGAGGACGAGTGGCCGGTCGCCGGTACGGATCGCCGCGTGGACGGTGAAGCTCGGCTCGCCCTTCTCTTTCGGCCCCGGGTCGAAGTAGCCCCAACCGGTCAGCACCAGCTGCGGGTCCGTGCCCCGCTCACCCTCGCCCCGAGGGGCCGGGCGGGGGCCGTCGTCCAGCCCGCACTTCGAGAGCGTGGCCGTGCCCCCGCCGGGGAGCGCGCTGTCCCTCACCCGCTCCGCGGAGGCGACGGGCGGTTCGGGCGTTCCCTCGCAGTACGCCAGCAGCAGCACGCCGACCACGGGCAGGGCGAGGACCGACCAGGAACGCAGCGATACGCGGAACACTCAGCCACTCCCCCGCACCGGACCGAGCCGACCAGGACCACAGGCCGACCACGACCGGCGACTTCCCTCGTGGACGCGGCAGTCGGCCCCTGTACCCGACTCGACCGACCGCGACACCAACGCCACCGTGCTCATGCCTCTCCCAGCGCATCCAGCAGCAAGAACATCACCCGCCGCCAGATCAACGACCGAGAATCGGGGGCCGGCAAGCATCGTGATCATTGCGATGCCCAACCGAGCCGGCACCGCGGCCCGCTCGTGCGACGGTGGCCAGACCTCTCCCTACCGATGTCGGAGCACGTCGTGTCCGCTCTGCCGTTCCTCGCCCCCTGGCTGGTGCCGGCCTCCCTGCTCTGGTCGGTGCTGCCGTTGCTCCGGCTCCGACAGCGGCGCGCGGGCATCGTCATCGCCCTCTCCCACCTCGCCGGAACCATGCTGATCACGCAGCCCTGGAGCACGAACTGGTACTGGGAAACGGGGTGGTGGATGCTCCTCGTCCTCGGGCAGGGCACTCTGGTCGCACTGGGACGACTGGTCTTCGAGCTCAGCCCGCTCGGCGCCCGTCGCCGCAGCATGACGTCCCGGCCCTCGGACGGGCACCCGTTGACCGCCCGGCCCCGGCCGGGGACCTGAGACCTCCACAGGCCGGCCCGGACCTGGTGGACACGGCCCGCGCCTCACGGCCCCAGCAGTCGCTCCCTGACCGCCGCCAGGACCTCGGAGCGCCTGCGGGGGCCGTTGTCGGCCGCGATGAGGTGGTCGCCGATGCGCAGGGAGAAGGTGATCAGGCAGCGGGCCTCGACGTCGTCCTCGTCGGGACAGAAGACGCCGTAGAGCTCGCGCAGGTAGTCCATGCGCCGGTTGTCGGCCCGGCGCAGGCGGCGGGCGACTCCTTCGTCGCGCCGGGCCCAGTCGCGGATCGCGAGTTCCACGCCGGCGCCGGTCACGGGCGTGTCGGTGGACCCGACGAAGTCGAAGAGGCGTCCCAGGCGCTCGCGGGCGTCGCCTCCGTCGCGTTCGATCCGCTCGATGACGTCCTCGGTGACCCCGCGTTCCCAGGTGTCGAGCATTTCCTCCAGCAGGGCGGCGCGGTTGCGGAAGTAGCCGTAGAAGCCGCCCTTGCTGACGCCGAGGGACTGGGCGAGCACCTCGACCCGGATGGCCTCGGGGCCGCCGGCGGCGAGGGCCCTCAGCCCTTCCTCGATCCACTTGTCCCGCGGGGTGCGGATCGCGCCCATGCCGTGGCTCCTCTCACTCGCCGGGGCAAGTATACGGAGCCGTACAGATGGGTCTATGCTCGATCTATACGGCACCGTATATAGGGGGTTCGTCGTGAGTGATCTGCGCCTTCCCGCAACCGAGCACACCTCCCGCCCCTGGCGGATCCATGAGGTCGCCGGCGACTTCCGGCTGGAGGACGTGTGGCTGCTGCCGACGCCCGGGGGTCCGGACGACCTGGAGCATCTCGTCCGGCAGATGGCAGACGGCAAGGGGGGCCCGGACGGGGGAAACCTCGTGGGCCGCTTCCTCTTCGCCACGCGGTGGAAGCTGGGCGCGCTCCTCGGCTGGGACAAGGAGAACTCCGGCGTCGGCGGACGGGTCGCCTCCCTGCGTGACAGGCTGCCGGACGATCTGCGGACGGGACCGCGCGGGCCGGACGTCAGTGCGGCGCCCTTCACCTCCGTCTTCCAGACCCGCGACGAGTGGGCGGCCGAGTACGCCAACAAGACCATGCACGGTGTGATGCACATCGGCTGGGTTCCCGACGGCGACGGCGGCTACCGCGGCCAGATGGCCGTACTGGTCAAGCCCAACGGCCGCTTCGGCTCCCTGTACATGATGGGCATCAAGCCCTTCCGGTACCTGGGCGTGTACCCGGCCCTGATGCGCTCGATCGGCCGGGAGTGGCGAGAGAACTCCGCGCGCCGAGCGGCCCACTGACGACGCACCGCGTCCGCAGCGCCCGGGGCGCGAACCTCCCGTCCCGTATGCCGGCCCGGCACGGTACGGGTGCCGGGCCGGCACCCCCGGTCCGCGTGCCGACAGGCCGGGGCGTCCCGGCCTGGGGATGATGGCCGGGTGACAGGGCGAACATCCACCACGCTTGCGGGCACCGGACGGACCGACGGCACGGTACGAACGCCCGATCCGGCATGACCGGCGGGCCGGACGTGGACCCGCGCCTGTTCGACGGGACCCTCGCGGCGGTGGCCGTCCTCACCGGGGCCGACAGCCGGATGACCTACGCCAACCAGGCGTTCACCAGGCTCTTCGGCCCCCGGCCGCTGGGCCGTCCGGCCCCGGAGACCTTCCCCGACCCCGACGCGTACCGCTTCCTGTCCGTCCTCGCCGAGGTCCGCGCCACCGGACAGGCCCGCCAGGTGGTCGGCGCGCGCCGCACCGATCCCGGAGCCGAGCAGCAGGCCGACCACTTCGTCTACAGCTGCAGCCCCGTCACCACCGCCGAGGGCCCCGGCGTCCTGGTCGTGGCGATGGACACCACGCCCGAGACCTGGACCCTCCAGCGGTACCGGGCCCTGATCTCCGCCGTGTCGCAGATGGTGTGGGTCATGCACCCCGACGGCCGTATGGAGGAGCTCGTTCCCGGCTGGGAGCGGCTCACCGGTGTTCCCTGGCACCCCAGGGCCGACGAGGAGTGGTACGCGCACATCCATCCGCGCGACCGCGACAACCTGAGCCGGATGTGGCGGGCAGCCGCGGACACCGCCGCGCCCACTGTCTTCGAGGCCGTCTTCCGCGTCCGGGCTGCCGACGGCTCGTACCGGCACCTGTCGACCCGCTCCGTGCCCGTCCTGCGTGACGGGAAGATCACCGAGTGGGTCTCCGCCACCGCGGATGTCGAGCACTCGTGGGAGCTGCGGCTGCGCGAGCGGCTGCTCGCCCAGGTCGCGGCGGTGTCCGGAGGCGGTCTGCAGGGGGCGTTCGGCGAGCTGGTGAAGGTCGTCGTGCCGGACCTCACCGACGCCTGTCTGATCCTGCTGCTCTCGCACGACGAGTGGCCGCTGCCCGAGAACGCCACGGTCTCGGCCCGGCGCGTCGCCTCGGCCACGCGGCCCGGGCTCCCCGCCCCGCCCGCCATGCGCGGTCAGAGCGTGCCGCTGTCACCGATGGTGCGGGAGATCCTGGAGCAGCGGGTACCGCGCACCTTCGTCCTGCCGCCCGACGGCCCGGTCCCACCGGGACTCGTCCCGGCCGTCACGGAGCGATGGCTGGCGGCGGCGGACTCCACCAGCATCACCCTGATCCCGCTCGTCGTCGACGACACCGTCCTCGGCTACGCCGTCACCGGCACCAGCGGCGACTCGCCCCTGCCGGACGACTCCGAGATCGAGCTGCTGCGGGAGGTCCTGCATCACGCCCAGCGGCCCATCCGCAAGGCCCTTGACCTCCAGCAGGCCCGGCGTACCGCTCTCGGCCTCCAGCGCACCCACCTCACCGAGCCGCCCCGCGTACCGGGCGCGGATCTCGCCGCGCGCTACCAGCCGGCCAGTTCGACCGGCGAGATCGGCGGCGACTGGTACGACGCCTTCGCCCTGCCCGACGGCACGCTGGTGCTCGACATCGGCGACGTGGCCGGACACGACCTGACCGCCGCCACCGCGATGGGCCAGATGCGCAGCATGCTCCGCACCCTCGCCTACGCGGGCGGCCCCGACACCACCCCCGGCACCGTGCTGGCCCGCCTCGACGAGGTCGCCGAGGGTCTCGGTACGGCCCCGCTCGCCACCGCCATCCACGCGACGCTGAGGCCCCGGACCGACGGGGACTGGGAGTTGTCCTGGTCCAGCGCCGGCCATCCCGCGCCGCTGCTCGTCCCCACGTGCGGCGACGCCCGCTTCCTGCCCGGCGCACCGGACCTGCCGCTCTGCGTCGACCCCGGCCTCCCCCGCACCACCCACACCCGCCTCCTGGGGCCGGGCGACACCCTGCTCCTCTACACCGACGGCCTGGTGGAAACCCCTTTCGAGGACCTCGACGTCCGGATGCGGCAGCTCGCGTCGGAAGCCACCCGCTGCCGGGATCGGTCGCTGCCCGAGCTGCTCAGGGCCCTCGAATGCCTGTCGGACCTGCGCGACGACATCGCGATGATCGCCTTCCGGACGGATGCGGTGGTCTGAGGGCCCGCATCGTGCCGACCACCACCACGTCGGGGTACCCGGTGTCGCGACGGGCGTCGAGGCGGGACACTGACCGCAGCCGCCGAGCAGAGGAGCAGGCCATCACCGAGGACAACGCACCAGCGGAAGCTGCCGAGTCGAGCGGACCCTACGAGGTGCGCGTGGGCGTGCCCTCCGTCGAGGTCTACCGCCGGCTGCGCACCGACGCCGGTCTGTCGGACAAGGATCCGGAGGCTGTGGCGCTCGCCCTGCCCAACACCTGGCACGGCGTGGTCCTCAGCCACGCGGGGCGGCCCGTCGGCATGGGGCGGGTGATCGGTGACGGCGGTACCGCGTTCCAGATCGTCGACATCTGTGTGCATCCCGCGCACCAGGGGCGCGGCCTCGGCGGGCGCATCATGGCCGCCCTCACCGGGGAACTGGAGCGCCGGGCGCCGGCCACCGCGTACGTCTCGCTGATCGCCGACGGCCCCGCCCGCTTCCTGTACGAGAAGTACGGCTTCACCGACACCGCCGCGCACGACTCGGTCGGCATGTACCGCGTCATGGGTCCGAAGTCCGGGTCCGGCGGGTCATCCGCCGAGGCATAGGCGGGCGCCGGTCGTACCGTCGGCATCGACGGGGACGGCTGCGGTCACGCCGTGGCCGTCACCTCCACGGAGAGGTCGTTGTCGACCGTGTAGTAGGGGCGCACGGCGGCATCGCCGACCGTGACGGTGGGGTACACGAAGATCTCCTTGCGGTCCGCCACGTCGTCGAAGAGGCGGCCGATGCGGATGTACGGGGCCTTCTCGTCGGGTCGGGGGCGAAGGCTCACGTCCCACACCTGGCCGGTGGCGGTCAGCTCCTCGAAGGGCACGGTGAAGGAGAAGCGGCCGTCGCTCCCGATGTGCGGTTCCACGGTCCGTACGGCGCCTTCGGGGCCCCGCGCGCGCAGGCGTACGACGGCGCCGGCGGCCAGGGTGGCGCCGTGCAGTCGTGCCGTGACCGTCATCGACCGGTCCGTCACGTCGATGCCGGCGGCCTCGGCATGGGCGGTGCGCAGCCAGGTGCGGATCGCGAGGAAGCCGTCCTTGGTGGTGTACGGAACCCGTACGGCCACCGGCGACGGCCAGGTGCGGGTGTCCCCGTCGACCAGGGCGCGCAGGTCCCGCAGGCCGGGGCGCAGACGTTGGCGGGGCGCTCCCGGCTCGGGGAGCAGGTAGAGGTCCCAGCGTCCCTCGGTGAGCGTGGGCTGCGGCTCCAGGACGGCTCGTCCGCCGTCGTCGACGGTTTCGAGGGGCAGGACGATTCGGGTTTCCTCGGGGTTGTTCTTCTTGGGCCGCAGGCACAGCAGGAGTTGGGGCTCCGGTGCCTGAAGTGCGGGGAGGCGGAAGGTGATTCGGCCGTCGGCCGCGGCGGTGCAGTGGGCGCGGACCTGGGTGTTGTCGATCGTGACCGGTTCTCGGTTCACCGCTGTCCGTGTCCTTTTCGTATGGCGCGCAGGGCGGTTCCGGCGGCGGCGTGGGCGGCGTCCCGGGCGGCGAAGCCGCGGCTGACCAGGGTGTGGTGCAGCCCTTCGCGCCCCGGTGGGGCGGGTTGTCCGCCTCGTCTCGCCGATACGGCTTGGTCGATGAGGAGTTCGGCCTGTTCCACGACGGGGGCCGGTGCGAAGCGGCGGGCGTTCTCCATGGCGGCGCGGCCCATGTCGCGGCGCCGCTCGTCGTCGCCGACGAGTTCCAACAGCGCGTCGCCGAACGCCGCGTGGTCTCCGACCGGTACCAGTCGGCCGTCGATCCCGTCCTTGATGATCTCGCCGGGGCCGTAGGGGCAGTCGGTGCTGACCACGGGCAGTCCGCAGCGCATCGCCTCGACGATGGTCATGCCGAAGGGTTCGAAGTTGGAGGCGGCCGCGCCGATCGAGCCCTTGACCCACTCCGCCTCCATCGGGGCGGCGGCGCCCATCAGGAAGACGTTGTCGTTCAGGTCCAGGCTCTGGACGAGGTGGCGCAGCCGGTCGTGTTCCTCGCCCTTTCCGTAGATCCGCAACTGCCAGTCGGGGTGTGTGGCGGCCACTCGGGCGAAGGCCTCGATGAGCAGGTCGTAACGTTTCACCGGGACCAGCCGGCCGGCCGCGATCACCACTTTGGCCCGGCCGTCCGCAGCGGGCAGCACCGGGTCGGGAACGCTGTTGGGGAGTGCCTCGACCCGTACGCCGGGCAGGTGCATCTTGCGCCGGTAGGCGGCGGCGTCCGCCTCGGTGACCGTGGTGAGCACGTCGAGCCGCGGGTAGGCGCGGCGCAGTGCGGTGCGCAGTGCCGGGGAGTGGTTGTCGAGGGTGAGGTGCTCCTGTCCGATGCGGGCGACGTGGCTCGGGGCCTGGAGCGCCAGGTGCACGTTGAGCCCGGGGCGGGTGCCGATCACCACGTCGGCGTCGGTGGCCTGGAGGCATTCACCGATCCGCTGGTCGGTCAGTTCGCTGTACTGCTGGTGACGGTACTCGGCGGCCGGGAACACCCGCGCCGGTCTCGTGTGAAGTGGGTGATCCTTCTCGTCGCGCAGGTCGACCAGCGGGCGGAGGCGAACCTTCGGGTCCAGGGCGAAGTTCGGGCGTTCCCGGTGGCGCAGGGCCGAGATGATCTCGACCTCGTGCCGGGTGGCCAGTGCCTGGGCCAGGTTGAAGGTCGTGGTGATCGTGCCTCCGATGCCGTAGGCGTTGTGCAGGAGGAAAGAGATCTTCATGGTGGCCTAGACCTCGACAACCCCCTTCGCGTTGCCCACCGTTATCTCTTTGTTCTCTTGTTCGAGCGACAAGGGACGGGCCGGGCGGCCCGGTTCGGTGATCTCCCGCGCCCGGTTGTCCGGGGACTCCCACGGAATTGTCCGTGATCAGTAACGGACGGATCCGCCGGCCCGCCTCCCTCGTCCTGCCAGTTGGCTGCGGGACGGCCGACGGCTGGTGGGTAGGTACGAGAGAGCGGGGCGGACATGGCACGGCACGGCAGCAGGCGGGGCTGGCACGGCAGGATCGCCGCGGCGGCGCTCGGGGTGACATTGCTCGCCGGCGGCGCCTCGGTGTGGACCGCGCAGGCGCGTTCCGTGGACAGCGGCTCTTCGCCGCAGGAGGCCGCGTCCCCCGCGGCGGGCCCGGAGGCGGTCGACAAGTCCATCGCGCACGCCTCGGACAAGGGGGCGCGCGGCGTCAACATCACCATCGACGACGGCCCCGACCCGGTGTGGACGCCGCAGATGCTCGACCTGCTGGACGAGTACGGGGTGAAGGCCACCTTCTGCATGGTCGGAACGCAGGCGCAGGCGCACCCGGACCTCGTGAAGAGGGTCGTCGCGGCCGGGCACCGGCTGTGCGACCACTCGGTGTCCCACGACACCACCATGGACAACAAGTCGCAGTCCTATCAGTCGAAGCAGATCCTCGACGCCGAGCGGATGATCATCGAGGCGTCGGGGGGTGTGCGGCCGATGTACTACCGGGCGCCGGGCGGCGCCTTCACTCCCTACAGCCGTTCCGTGGCCGCCTCCCGGGGCATGCGCCCGCTGGGCTGGAACGTGGACACCAAGGACTTCGAGCAGCCGGGCGCCGATGCGATCGTCGCCACCGTCCAGCGGGAGCTGCCCAACGGGCCGACACTGCTCTTCCACGACGCGGGCGGCGACCGCTCCCAGACCGTGGAGGCCCTGCGCCGGATCCTGCCCATGCTCAAGGAGCAGGGCTACTCCTTCGGGTTCCCGGTGCGCTGACCCCGCGCCCCGGGGGCCCCGGCACGCCTTGGCCGAGGGCGGCGGTGGGGCACCCCGGCGTCGGCGTCCGGCACCGTGGCGCCGGCCTCCGCCGCCGGTTCACGGCGGCCGTGCCGGAGGCGTTTCGTGGCGGAGTACGAGCAGGGCGATGTCGTCGGTGCGTGGCCCTCGCCTGTCGGCCCTTCCCAGCAGATGGTCGATGAGGGGGGCCAGTCTCCGCTCGTCGGTGCCGGCGAGGTGGTGTGCGAGCCCTTCGATGGAGTCCTGGAGGTCGGCGCCGGGTACTTCGACGAGCCCGTCGGTGTACAGGACGAGCAGGGTCCCCTCGCTCAGCGGCACCTCGGTCACGGGGAAGTCGGCGCCGGGGTCGATGCCCAGGGGCGGTCCGGGTTCCACGGCCACGGGCCGGGTGCGGCCGTCGGGCAGGCGCAGCAGGGGTGGTGGGTGGCCGGCGCTGGCGAAGGTCGCGCGGGCGCGGGCGAAGTCGAGGTGGGCGTAGAGGCAGGTGGTGAACAGCTCGGGCGCGAGGTCGGTGAGCAGCCGGTTGGTGCGGTGCAGGACCTGGCCGGGTGGTGTGCCGAGGGTCGCGTGGGCGTGGACGGCGGTGCGCACCTGGCCCATCAGTGCCGCGGCGGCGGCGTTGTGCCCCTGGACGTCACCGATGACGGCGCCCGCGGCGGTGTCGCCGAGCCGGATCAGGTCGTAGAAGTCCCCGCCGATCTCCATGCCGCGGGTGGCCGGCAGATAGCGGGCGGCGACCCGGAGTCCGGCGATCTCGGGCAGGCTGCGCGGGAGCAGGGCCTGCTGGAGGCTGTGGGCGAGTTCGTGTTTGGTGTCGTACAGGCGGGCGCGGTCGAAGGCCTGGGCGACGAGTCCGGCGAGCGAGGTCAGGACGGCGCGTTCCTCGGCCGGGAACTCGTGCGGGGTGTCGTAGGACAGGATGCAGACGCCGACCGCTCTGCCGGTGATGATCAGCGGCAGGAACGCCCAGGCCTTCTTCCCGCTGACCTGCGGCGCCTCGGGGTAGGTGCGGCGCATGTCCTCGGGGGTGGCGAAGAACGCGGGGATTCCGCTGGACAGCGCCTGCCCGGCCGGGGTGAAGGAGGTGTCGACGGAGAGGCCGTCGAGGCGTCTGATGGTGTCGGCCGGGTAGCCGCGGTGACCGGTGATCCGCAGGCGGCCGGCGCTCGCGGTGGACAGGACCAGGCCCTGCGCTCCGAAGGCGGGCATGATCTGGTCGGCGACCAGGTCCACGACGTCCTGCACTCCGACGACCTCGGTGAGCGCGGCGGCCAGGTGCATGAGCTGGTACAGCCGGCCGGCCCGCGCCGGTGTGGCCGTACCGGTCGGCCGGCTGGGCGCGGGTGAGGGCAGGGTGTGCTCGCGGCTGGGGACGATACGGGCGCTGATGCCGCTCGCGTCCGGGTACAGGTGGAAGTCCAGCCAGTGGTCCGGCGGGCGGCGCGCGGTGAAGGAGACGGGCTCGCGGCTGATGACGGCGGCCCGGTAGCGGTCCTCGTAGGTGGGGTCGTCGAGCCAGCGCAGCGACTGCCAGGGCCGGGTGCCCAACAGCCGCCCGGCGTCACATCCCAGCAGGTCGGAAGCGCCCTCGCTGACGTAGGTGAACCGGCCGTCCAGGTCCACGGCGCAGCTTCCCCCGGGCAGGCGCTCGACGAAGTCGGCGACGGCCGTGTGCACCGCCGAGCCGATGCCGCTCGCCGGTGCGACGACGCGCGGCTGTTCCCGCCGTGCGCCGGCACCGCCGTGCCCGGCCGCCTCCTCCAGCAGCCGGGCCAGCCGCCGGCAGCTGGCGGTGATGTTGCCCCGCTCCCGCCGGGTCATGTGCGGGGGTCGCGTGGCCGGCCACATCAGCAGCAGGGAGCCCCACTGCCGTACCCCGCTGACCGGCGCGGCGACCAGGGCCAGCGGGTACGGGAGCACGATCGCGGTGCGCGGGTAGGAGCGGGCCATCTCCTCCTGGTCCCCCACCCACACCGTGCGGTTCTCGCGGACGGCGTCGGCGACGGGGGCCGGTGCGGCGAGCGGAACCCTGCGCCAGGGTTCGGCGAACTCGGCCGGCGCTCCGCAGAGCACGTCCAGACACAGCAGCTCGCCGTCCGGCGCGAGCAGGTACAGGGCGCCGATGGACGCGCCGGTCGCGCTGACGGTCTGCGCGAACGCGGCATCCAGCGCGTCGGTGTCCGCGTCCTGGTCAGCCGTACCGGTCATGCCATCCGCTCTCCTCGGCGCGCCGTCCGGGACTGCCGCACCCACCCGTGCCTGCCCCTATCAGGACGCTACGCCCACGGGAGCGGGTCGGCATGTGATCCACGGGCGCCGGAGCGGGCACCGCCCGGAGCAGGCACTGTCCGGAGCGGGCGCGTGAAGGACGCCCCGAACGAGGGCGGCGGGTCGTGAGCTGTTTGTGGCGGGGCCCTGTCAGGACCATTGCCCACAGCGACGCACGTCGCTATGTTAATCCGAAATCACATCTGTGCGACCAGATGCATCATGCAGCTGTCCGTACAGATGCTTGGTCTGCCAAGGAATCTGGAACCCCCTCGCCCATCAGGGAAGCAGGTAAGTCAATGGAAAACCTCAGCAGGCGCAAGGCCCTGTCACTCGGCGTCGCCCTCGGTCTCGTCGGCGCGGCGAGCCCCGTGTCGGCGTGGGCGTCGACGGGCTCGGCCGCCGCGGCCGCCGCGGGGCCCGGACCGGAGTGGATCTGGGACGACGCGGCGGACCCGCTGATGGTCTCGATGATCAAGGGCGGTCACGTTCCCGCGATCAACTCCGCGTGGGCATCCTGGGTGAACAACAACGACCCGCTGCCCACCGGACTGCCGGCCGAGTTCACCGCCTACCTGCGCCAGGTCAACCGGCTGCCCTCCTGGGCGGACCCCGCCAAGCTCAAGCGCGCCGCCGACTTCAACCGGCGCAAGGACACCTACCTGTTCATGCTCTACGGCCTCGGCAGCGGCATCATGAGCACCGTGATCCCCCGCGAGGCCAAGAGCGTCTACTGGTCCGCGGGCGGCGCCGACATGCAGGACCGGGCGGCCAAGACGTTCACGTTCGGCTACGACCTGGCCGAACTGGGGGCCTTCGAGCCGACGGGGCAGTTCGTCGTCACCGCCAACAAGACACGCGTGGTGCACGCCGCGGTACGGCACCTGCTGCCCCAGTCGCCGCACTGGCGGGCCGTCGCCGACGAGACCATCCCGATCAGCGCCGCCGACATCCTGGTCACCTTCCACAGCCTGGGCACCTACGTCTACCGCAAGCTGGTCGACTGGAAGGTCCCCTTCCCGGCCGCGGACCAGGAGGCGTTCCTGCACTCCTGGCAGGTCGCGATCTCCCTGCTCGGCGTCCCGGACCAGCACATCCCCAAGACGTGGGCCGAGGCCGAGGCCCAGTCGGCGCGGGTGCTCACCCCGATCCTCTCCCCGTCCAAGGAGGGCATCGCCCTGGCCGAGGAACTGCTCGGCCTGACCGCGCAGATCGACCTCGGTGTCACCCGCGGCTTCCTCAACGAGTTCGTCCGCTACGTCCTCAGCAACGAGGTCGGCGACTGGCTGGGGCTGAAGCGCGACTACGCGGCAGCCGCCCTGGTGCGGACCGTGTGGCCGGCGTTCATCCTGTTCCGCGAGGGCCTGTCGCCCGTCATGCCCAGCAGCTTCTACGTGTTCGACCAGTTCGTCCGCGCCCTGGCCATGCTCTTCCTCAACAAGGGATCCTCCGGGCAGACCACGCCCATCACGATCCCCACCGGGAACAGGGCGGCCTGACGGGCCGGGGCCGGGCGGCGGACTCCCCCGCCGCTCACAGACCCAGCGCGGCCATCACCAGAGCGGTGACGGCTGCACGATGTTCCGGGCTGTCCCGCCAGCGCAGCCCGCGTCCCGCCTCGACGACCACGCCGAACCCCGCGTGCACCAGCACCCGGGCCTGGCGCGGGTCCAGTTCGGGGCGGGCCAGCCTCAACTGCTGCTGCCACAGGGCGATGTGTTCGCGCTGGGCGAGGAGCAGGGGCCGGCGCAGATCGGGCGGCAGGCCGGGGAGTTCGGCCTCGGCGACGCTGTTCAGTGCGGTGTGCTCGAAGCCGTAGGCGACATACGTGGCGGTCAGCACGGCGATGGCCTCGTGCGGGTCGGTCACGCCGTGCAGGTTCTGCTCCACCCCCTGCGAGAGCAGACCCGCCGCCTGGAGGCACGCCGCCGCCAGGATGTCGATCCTGCCCGGGTAGTGGCGGTACAGCGCGGACGGCGTCAGCCCGACGGCCTGCGCGATCCGCCCGTTGGTGACGTTGGCGAAGCCCTCGCGGGCGAACAGGGGCACGGCGGCCGCGAGGATCTCCGTACGGCGTGTACGCGGTACCGGCCGGGCCGGCAGGGCGACCGGGCGAGCGCCCGGCCGGGCCGCGGCCGGATCAGTGGCGGCCACGCGCAGGGCCGCCGTCAACAGCAGCCGTTCCGCCCGGCGTTGGGCTATCGCGGTGCGGTGCATCGTGATCGACCCGATCGTGCCGAGGGCCGCCACGGCCCGCAGTCGCCCGTCCGGCAGCGGCTGTTCGCGCCGCACCGCCTCATCGACCCGCTCGACGAGACGGGAGTACTTCGACCCGAGGCCCCGCCGGTCCTCGTCGTCGAGGTAGCGGGCCTCCCAGCGGTACACGCCGCCCGACGCGCGATGGGCGATGGTGACCCGGACGACCGCGGCGAGCACATCCGCCAGGGGCGCCTCGGCCGGCACCTCGTCCAGTGCGGCCACCAGTCCGTCCACCATGACGTGCGCGCACTCGGCGAACAGGGCGTACTTGTTCGGGAAGTGCCGGTACAGGGCCGCGGCGGTGATCCCCACGCCGGCGGCGACCTCCTCCATGGACGCCTTGTGGTAGCCGCGCTCGCTGAAGACCCTCCCGGCCGCTTCGAGGATGAGCTGTCTGCGGTTGCGCGGCCGGGTGGCCACGGCCGGAGCGCTGTTCGCGGCGCTGTGCGCGGGCGGACCGGTGTTCGGGGCCGGGCGGGCGGACGGTGAGGCGGCAGCCATGCCGAGCAGTCAATCACACCTCGTCAGGGGCCCTCACCGGCTCCGTGCGAACCGGCGGGGCACGCCGTCCGGAGCGATTCGACCGCCCCTTGCGGTCAGGGGGAAGACGATCGCCGCGGCTCCTGCGGGGCTTGCGCGCGCCCCGCCGCAGGTCCAGGGCCCCCGGTATCGTGAGACGCACCATGCGAACTGACACGAACGACTCGTGGCGCGTCCGCGCTCACGCCCCCTCCGAGCCGGAGGACGACACGGCACGGCGCATCCTCGACGCGGCGCTGGAGCAGTTCATCCTGCTGGGGCTGCGCCGCTCCTCGGTGGACGACGTCGCCAAGCGGGCCGGCGTCTCCCGGGTCACCGTCTACCGGCGCTTCCAGACCAAGGACAAGCTGGTCGAGGAGACCCTGCTGCGCGAACTCGGCCGCTTCTTCCAGGAGTTGGACGGCGCGGTGGCGCCGCTGCCGTCCATGCGGGAGCGAGTCGTGGAGGGCTTCGTGGTGGCCCTTCGCCATACCCGCGCCCATCCTCTCTTCGGCGGGCTGCTGCGCCTCGAACCCGAAGTGGTGCTCCCCTACCTGACGGTGCAGGGCGGCTCCTCGCTCTCCGCCACCGTCGACTACCTGACGGCCCATCTGCGCCGCGCGCAGCAGGACGAGGACCGTCCCGGCGACGACCCGCGCCCGCTCGCCGAGCTCATGGTGCGGGTGGCGGTGTCCTTCCTGCTCAACCCGGCCAGCTGCATCGAGATGGACGACGAGGACCAGGCCCGGGCCTTCGCCCGCCGCTACCTGGCCCCGCTGCTGGACGCCTGACCGGCCCCTCAGCACGGGCCCCGCACACACTGGTCAGCGGCGTCGGTGCAGTGCCTGCGCCAGCCGTACCGCGCGCTCGCGCGTCGCCGCCGGAACCCCGAAGGACGTCAGGGCGATCGGCGGGGTGAACCGCTGCACCGTCATCGACTGCACGGAGGTGAAGGCACGCAGCCCTTCCGCGCCGTGGATCCGCCCGAAGCCGGACTCCCCCGTACCGCCGAACGGCAGCGCCGGCACCGCTGCGAAGCCCAGCACGGAGTTCACCGACACGGCCCCCGCGCGCAACCGCGCGGCGATCGCCCTTCCGGCCCGCCCGTTGCGGCAGAACACCGCGGCCCCCAGGGCGTACTGCGAGGCGTTGGCCCGCCGGACCGCCTCGTCCACGTCCGCCACCGCGTTGATCGCCACCACGGGTCCGAAGGTCTCCTGCGTCATCGCCTCCGCGTCCTCCGGAACCCCGGTCAGCACGACGGGCGCGACGTACGGGGCGCGCACCGAGTCGGGACCGCCCAGCAGGGCGCGGGCACCCGCGGAGACCGCGCCGCGCACATGGCGTTCGACGATCTCCATCTGGCCCGGGAGCGTCAGCGGACCGTAGGAGGCGTCGGCCTCGGCGCCCGGGCGCACCGCCGCGGCCCGCTCCACGACCCGTTCGCACAGCCCGGCGTGGATCTCCCGCACGGCGTAGACCCGCTCCACCCCGGCGCAGGTCTGGCCCGCGTTGCTGAGCGCGCCCCACACGATCGCGTCGGCGGCCGCGTCGAGGTCCGCGTCGGCGGTGACGATCACCGCGTCCTTCCCGCCGCATTCGGCGAGGAACGGAGTGAGGGTCTCGGCGCACGCCGCCATCACCTTGCGGGCGGTCCCGGGTGAGCCGGTGAACGCCAGCTTGTCCACGCCGGACCGGGCCAGGGCGTCCCCGGTGGAGGCGGCGCCGGTGACGGTGGTGAGCAGTCCGGCGTGCCCGGGGACGGCGGCGTCGAAGCGCTCGGCCAGCGCGGTACCGGTGCCCGGGGTGAGCTCGGACGGCTTGAGGACCACGCCGTTGCCCGCGGCCAGGGCGTAGCCGACCGAACCCATCGGTGTGTACAGGGGGTAGTTCCAGGGGCCGATCACTGCGATCACCCCCAGCGGCCGGTGCACCAGCGAGGCCCTCTGGTGGGCGGCGAACAGTCCGGTGCGGACCGTGCGCCGGCGCAGCACGCGGTCGGCGTTGCGGGCGGCCCAGCCCAGGTGTTCCAGGGTGAGTACGACTTCCAGCGCGGCGTCGCCGGCCGGCTTGCCGGTCTCCTCCGCGATCGTGCGGGCCAGGTCGTCGAGGTCGTTGGCGAGCCTCTTCTTCCAGCTCAGCAGGTGTCCGCGGCGCTGGGACGCGGGCAGCGCGGCCCAGCTCTCCTGGGCGCTCCGGGCGCGTGCGACGGCGCGGGAGACCTCCGCCGGACCGTCCACCGGGTACTCGGCCATCGGCTTGCCGGTCGCGGGGGAACGCGTGGTGAAGGTCGCGGTTCGCGGTGCGGTGGCCGGGGTGGTGTCGGTCATCGGGGCTCCTGACGGGGAGTTTCGGGGGCTGCGGAGGCCACCGGGGCGGGGGCGTCCTCGGGCGGAGTCTCCTCGTGGAGCGGTCCCGGCTGACGGGAGTGCGCCCAGTGCGGGCCCAGGTCGTCCAGGGTCCAGCCGAAGGGGTAGGTGCGTGGCTTCGGCGTGCGCGGCCACCGCTCCGGGCGGGCGGGCAGCAGCCGTATCAGCGCGGCCCGGGTGCGGAAGGCGCGGTGTGCGGCGGTTCGCAGCCAGCGCGGCTGGGGGCGGAAGCCGAGTGCCTCCAGCAGTGGTTCGTCCAGCAGGGCGAGCGCGATCCGGGACGCCGGCCGGCGCAGGGGTGCCGGGTACCAGGAGGCGAGGACTCGTAAAGTGGCCGCGGCGACACGGCGGTTGGCGGGATCGTAGGCGAACATCTCGCGTTCGTAGGCGTCGTGGAAGTGCTCGAACGCGGCGTAGGTGTCGGGCACGTCGGACAGGCCCATCATCTCGCCCATCCGCCGGCCGACGAGCGCGAGGCTCTCGGTCTCCTGCTCGCACAGGCGCCGCCAGCCGAAACGGTCGATCCACCGTTTCGGCCCCACCACGGTGGTGGCCAGTACGTAGAGGAAGTCCTCGTTGGCGATCCGGTAGCGGCCGTGGATGCGGTTGAGGTGCCGGACCGCCGCGTGTGCGTGCTCCGAGTCCATGCCTTCGCGGACCATCTCGTAGGTGAGCAGCACGGTGTCGTCGTAGCGCTTCTGGCCGGCGCGTTCGAACTCCTGGGTGCGGTCCAGGAGTCGGGAGATGCGCGGGACGCCGTAGTCGCGGAGGAAGGCGATCGACGTCCCGTGGAGGTAGTCCTCGGGGAACTCGTAGTGGATGATCCACCGGTAGATCTGCTCGAAGTCCTTCTGCGGATCCAGCTGCCGGATGCGGCGCAGCCGACTGTAGCGGCCCATGGGGAAGTCCCTCCTGTCGGATCGCGGCCACCGACTCGCGGGGCGAGCGGTCGAGTCGCATGAGACGTACGGACGTTCAGGCCGGGAAGAGGATGCCGCCGGCGAGCTGCTTCGGGGCGGGCGGCCGTACCGGGTTCCGGTGGGAGCGCACCGAGTGAGCCGATGATACTGAAGCTATTGAGTTGTTTCATGGCCCGTCAATAGTTCGGACGGGATGCGCACGCAGGGGCCGGCGGTCCGCTTGGGCCGGGCGTCCAGCGGCATCCGTCCTTGCTGGCCTCCCGGCCCAATGTCATGGCGCGGCAATCGTGAGATCACTGACTCACCGATTCCCGGGACCGCGCGGACGGGGCTGTGGACCGTCGCGGGTCGCACCGCTGCCCTCGGGCAGGTCACGTACAGGAGACGATCATGTCGGACCACCACGACAAGCCCACTCCGGCCCTCATGCGGCGAGCCGTCCTGGCCGGGGGTGCAGGGCTGGCGGGCGCGGGTCTGGCGGCTCACCCCGCCGCTGCCGCGGGACACTCCGGCCCGGCGGTCGGCCTCAAGGACCTGACCGTGCAGAAGGAGATCGAGAACGTCGTGCTCACCGAACGGTGGGCCCGGGACATGGCCCAGTGGGATGTCATGGCCGCGCAGTTCCATCCCGACTCGCTGGTCGACATCTCCTGGATCCGCACGAGCGGACCGGAGTTCGTCCGCCTCTCGCGGCAGAGCTTCGACGGCGGCGGCCGCAGTTGTCACGTCCTGAGCCCTGTGCTGATCCAGGTCAACGGCGACCGCGCCACCGCGGACACCGGCGTGGTGATCGCCGGACGTATGAGCGTGGGTGGCGTGGGGGTGTTCCTGACGGCCTACAGCCGCATCGTGGAGCGGCTGGAGAAGCGGGGACGGGACTGGCGTATCAGTGAGCTGAAGTGCGTCTACCAGTTCGACTACCTGACGCCGGAGAACCCCGGCGACACCGTCGAGCTGGATCCCGGCCGCCTGGCGCGCTACCGGCCGTCCTACTCGGCGCTGTCCTACTGGGTCGAGGAGACCCGGGGTGCGGCGGCGGTGCGCGACGATCTGCCCGGCGTGGACCGGCCCGACACGATCAACGACCTCTACCGGGCCAACGCCGCCTGGCTCGCCCGGGGCGACTGAAGGGGGCGCCGTCTCGCCGAGGCTCCCGGGACCCGCCCGCTCCCCGAGCGGGTCCCCTCTTCGGGTGTTCCTGGGCCCGGCGCGCCTTGCCGATCTCCTGATATAGGTAGACACTCCGGGCGTGAACCTCGCGACTCAGGTCTTCGCCGCCCTCGCAGCACTGACCCACATCGTCGTCGGAATCCTGGAGCGGTTCTTCTACGACCGCCCGGACGTCCGTGTCTTCCTCACGACCTCCGCCGCCGACGCGCCCGAGGTCACCCTGTGGCGCTCGGGGGTCGCCGTCTACAACATCCTGCTCGGTCTGGGCCTCGTCGCGGGCGTGACGGCCCTGCACACCGGCGACACCACCGTCGGCCGGACCCTGGTCGTCCACCTCTGCGCGTTCCTGGTCGTCTCGGCGATCGTCTTCCTCGCCTCGTTCCCCCGCCTGTGGCGGGGCGCCCTGGGGCAGGGTGTGCCGCCGGCCGCCGCTCTGCTCGCGGCGGCCCTTTCCTGAGCCGAGCCCCGGCCCCGGCCCCGGTCGGACCGAGCCGCGGTCGTCAGGCCGCCGTGCCGCGGGGACGGTGGCCTACGGCGGACAGGGCGATGTCGACGTACCGGTCGGCCAGGTCGGCGGGGGTCAGCGGGCCGTCGGGGCGGTACCAGTTCGCCACTCCCTGGCACATGGTGAGCACGGCTCGCGCCGCGTCCACGGGGTAGGCGGTGGCGAAGGCGCCGGTGTCGACGGCGTCGCGCACGCTGTGCCGGAGCATCGCCTCCAGCTCGTCGCGCAGGGCGACGTAGCGGGCCCGGTTCTCCTGCTCCAGGCTGCGGATCTCGGTGTCCAGGAAGGCCAGGGGCGCGCGATGCGCCATGTACAGCACGGTGCACTCGACCAGTGCGCGGAAGCGGGCCACCGGATCGGCGTCGGCGTCCTCGACGGCGTCGCGGCAGCGGCCGAGGACCGCCCGCATCGAGCCCATGAGCAACTCGACCAGCATCGCCTGCTTGTTGTGGAAGTGGTAGTAGAGGGTCGGCACGGTGACCCCGATGCGGCGGGCGATGTCCCGCACGCTGGTGCCGTGGTAGCCCTGCTCGTCGAAAGCCGCGAGTGCGGCGTCCAGGATGGGCGGCAGTTCCAACGGCCCGTACTTCCGCCAGTCCTCATGCCCGTCCGCGCGCAGCGCTGCCGCAACTTCCGCCATGACCCCGTGCCTTCCGCCCGCTGGTGGCGGCGAGTCTAGCGATCATTCGGGGGCGGTGGCCCGCGCGGTGCTCAACACCCGGGCCGCACAACACATGTGCGCCGTCGTATTGACCGTCCTCACAGCCGCCCATAACTTATCTAGCGCTCGCTAAGTAGCGAGATCCGGCGATCCTGCCGACTCCCGTTCCGAGGAGAGGCCATGCGCAAGAGCAGTTGGATTCTGAGCGGATCCGCGGTGGTGCTGTTGGCCGCCTCGGCCGTCACGCGATTCACCGTCTATCCCGCCCTGCACCAGGTACCGGCCGAATCCACCACCACGTTCCGCTATCAGGGCACCGCGACCATGCTCAACGCCGCCGCCCTCCAGAGCGGTGAGGGCGACCCCTACCTGCGCGATCTGCCGGTCACACTGGACCGTCGGGTCGTGGTGGAGGACACCGACGGCCGGACCGCCGTCGTGTCGGACGCGGCGGTGCTGCGCGGTCCCGACGGCACGAAACTGAGCGGGTCCAAGGACATCTGGGCCGTGGACCGGCGCACCCTGGCCGACCGCCCGGTTCCCGCGGGCTCGGGCGCCGCGAAGCACCACGGCCTGGTCATCGCCTGGCCCCTGGAGCCCGAGCAGCGCGACTACCAGTTCTGGGACACGCCCACCCAGCGGGCGGTACCGGCCCGGTACACGGGGACGGCCTCGGTGTCCGGCCGCAGCGCCTACGTGTACTCCGTCGAGGCGAGCGGCCGGCTCACCGAGGCGGCCACCTTGGAGTCCCTGCCCAAGGCCCTGCCCCGCGAGGCCGTGGCCGGGCTCTCCGCCGCCCTGCCCGCCGACCAGCGCCCGTCGGAGGCCGAGCTGGCCGCACTCCCCGACACCGTGCCGCTCACCTTCACCTCCGACACCGAGCGCCGCGGGTGGGTCGACGCCGACACCGGCCTGTCCCTGAACGGCGCCCTGCACCAGAGGGTCGTGGCCCAGACCGAGGGCCCCGACGGCCCGCTGGCCCTCTTCCCGGTCACCGACGTCGACGTCAAGGGGACGACCGCCTCCGTGCGCCACCAGGCCGACGAGGCCGCCACCGCGGAGCGCCTGCTGTGGCTGCTGAGCACGGCAGGTCCGCTCGGACTGCTCGGGCTCGCCGTCGTGCTGACGGTCCTCGCGGTCTGGATCGAGCGACGCCGGCCCGCCGCACGCGTCGCGGCGGACGAGAACAGGGGTGTCGCGGCTCGGACCGCGTGAACCGTCTCAGGCCGGAGGGCACCGCCCACAACGCAGCCGCCTCCGCCGGTACTTCGGCGGAGGCCGCGCGGAGAGGGCGCCCCGTCACATCTTGGCGGCACCGGCCCTGATGGCCTCCCGGATACGGAAGTAGGTGCCGCACCGGCAGACGTTGCGGATGCCGTCGAGGTCGTCGTCGGTGATCTCGCGGCCCTCCTGCGCGACCCGGCGGACCAGGGCGACGGCGGCCATGATCTGCCCCGGCTGGCAGTAGCCGCACTGGGCGACGTCCTGCTCCAGCCACGCCTCCTGCATCGGGTGCAGTTCCGCGTCGACCGTTGCCGCGAGTCCCTCGATGGTGGTGACCTCGTCGGTCGCCGCCAGCGCTCCGACCGGGACGGCGCAGGGGTTGACGGCCTTGCCGTTGAGGTGGCTGGTGCATGCCTTGCAGACGTTGATGCCGCAGCCGTACTTGGGTCCGGTGACGCCCAGCAGGTCCCGCAGGACCCACAACAGGCGTACGTCGTCGGCGACTTCGACGGTGACTTGCTCGCCGTTGAGACGGAAGGTGTGCTGAGGCACGGGTGTGCTCCTCGGGTCAGCGGGCGTGGTCGAGGCCGTCGGACGGGGCGGGCGGAACGGGGGGCACGGTCGGCTTGGGGGTGAAGGACAGCGTGCCGTGGTTGATGGGGAAGGTCGTGGGCATGGTGCCGGTGGCCCGGCCGTAGGCGCAGGCCACGGCGGCCATCGACGCGGCGACGGCCAGCTCGCCCGCTCCGCCGGGTTCCCCGGTGCTGGTCGGCATCACGATGATGTCCAGCTCGGGCGGGGTGTTCCACTGGCGGGTGTAGAAGTAGTTGTCCCAGCTCGCTTCGAGGAAGTGGCCCTCGCGCAGGTGCATGCTGGAGGTCAGGGCCAGGGCGATGCCGTCCATGATGCCGCCCATCATCTGGGCCTCCAGACCACGCGGGTTGACGGTGAGTCCGACGTCCACGGCGAACACGGCCCTGGTGACCCGGGGTCCGGTCACGCCGTCACGGACGGGCCTGTTCACGGTCTCCGGCCGGCAGTCGATCTCCACGAGGGCGGCGCTGACGGAGTGGTACTCGGAGTGGAAGGCGATGCCCTGCGCCATGCCCTGGGGCATGGTCCGGCCCCACTGCCCGGCCTCGGCCACCTTCTCCAGGACGGCCCGGAACCGTTCGTCCCGCAGGAAGTCCCGGCGGAAGCGGTAGGGATCCTTGCCCATCCTCGCCGCGACCCGGTCCACGATCAGCTCGCGCGCGCAGGCGACGTCGGGCGAGTACACGTTACGCATGCTGCCGGTGTTGAAGCTCTTGTTGGTCTCGTTCAGCAGACGGGTGCCGGTGCCGAAGTCGTACGGCATGGACTGGGAGAGCTGGAAGAACGTCTCGGAGAAGCCGAGGTCGGCGACCGGGAGCCTGGCGGCCATGGCGGTGAGCAGTTCGCCGAAGCCGTGGCTCAGGTCCGTGGCGACGCCGGTGTGGCGTTGCTGGTAGCCGAGGACGGTGCCGCCGAGGTAGGCGACGCGGACGCGGGAGGTGGCCATGGGGTGGACGCGTCCCTGGCGGGCGTCATCGGCACGGTGCCACATCAGCTTGACCGGTTTGCCGATCTTCTTCGAGACCTCGACGGCCTCCAGTGCGGCGTCGAAGAAGAGCTTGCGTCCGAACGAGCCGCCGCCCTCGGTGACATGCACGGTGACCGCGTGGAGCGGCAGTTTGAGCTTGGCGGCGATGGTCTCCTGGGCGACGATCGGGGCCTTGAGGCTGGACCAGATCTCAGCGCGGTCCGAACGCACGTCGGCTATCGCACAGTTGGGCTCCAGAGCGCTGTTGCCGCGGAAGTGGAAGGTGAAGCGCTCCTCCACGCTCGGCGTCAAAGGCGGTAGGCCGAGCGGGATTTCGGCCCTTCGCAACTCGGCCAGCACGGACTCGTCGGACTGTCCTTCGGCGGTGCCGGGCCGCCAGGTCACACGCAGGGCGCGTACGGCGTCGATGCACTGTCCGAAGGTCCGCGCGCGCACGGCCACCCCGGTGGAGATCGCGACCGCGTCCGTGACACCGGGCATCGCGCGGACCTCGGCCAGGTTGGCCACCGATCCGACCGTGCCGTTGATGGTCGGCGCCCGGCACACCATGGTCGGCAGGGCGTCCGGGACGTCGAGGTCCATCGTGTACTTCTTGCGCCCGGTGACCGCGGCGAGGGCGTCGATCCGGCCGCGCGGGGTGCCGATGACCGTGAAGCTGCCGGCGGGCTTGAGTACGGCGGTGACGGCCTGTGTCTCGACGGCCGCCGCCTTCCGCGCGAGGGCGCCGATGCCGATGCCGCGGCCCGCGGGACCGGTGACCACTCCGGCCTCGATGGTGAGGTCGCTCTCGGCGACCCGCAGTTCGGCCGCCGCGGCCCGCAGCAGCCGGCCCCGGGCCACGGCGGCGGCGACCCGGATCGGGGTGAAGGTCGAGACGGTCGTGTTCGACGCGCCGGTGAGCTGGTTGAAGACCAGTTCCGGACGGGCGTCGGCCAGGGTGACCCGCACCCGGTCGAGGGGTACGTCCAGTTCCTCGGCGATCAGCATGGCCGTGGAGGTGGTGATGCCCTGCCCGACCTCGGCCCGCGGGAGGGCGAAGGAGACCGTGCCGTCGCTGTTGACCTGGATCGTGATCAGGCCGGAGGTGGGGAGTGCCGCCGCGGTCATCACGTCGTTGAGGTCGACCAGTTCGGTGATGTCGGCGGAGGGGACGTCCGCGGAGGTGGCGCCGGTCGTCGCGTCGCTTTCGGCGGCGGCCGACGGGGAGGCGGTGAGTTGGGCCGCCGTCACCAGGGTGGGTGCCGCCAGCACGTAGCCCAGCAAGCGGCGCCTGCCGAGGCCGGGGCGGTCGGGTGGCTGTTGCGGTGCGGGGTGGTCGGAGGACTGTTCCGCTGCGGCGTGGCCGGAGGGTTGTCGCGCTGCGGGTTGGTCGGTGCGCTGCTGGGCTGCGGGACGGTCGGAGGGCTGCGGCGCTGCGGGGTCGGCACCGTTCATCGGCGGCTCCCGTCGTCGGCTTGCCGTCCCGCCGCACTGCCGTGCGGAGAGGTCGGCGCGGGCATGGGCATGGTAGGGCTCGGCTCCGGTCGGTGACAGGGGGCATACGTGCGCCAGGGGTGGCGGGAGTGCCGCCACCCCTGGCGCGTAGGGGGTTCACGAGGGGCGGTTGGTGTCCGGGAGATCGATGGCGATCGGCCGCGCCTCGGCGAGGAACAGCAGGACGAACCGGCGCAGTGCCTCCTCCAGGGTCCAGGCGATGGCCGGGATGCCGGGCAGGCCGATCAGGCCCTCGCGGAACGCCACCAGGAGCGGCCAGGCGGCGGCGATCACGGGCTTCAGGATCGGCTCACGGGACAGGCCGATCATGTCGCCGACCCGGTCTCCGAGTGTGTACCGGGAGAACGCGCTGATCAGGGGGCGGGTCAGCCCGGCGTCGATCTCGGCCACGATGTCGAGGAGGACCTCGGCCAGCGCCTCGCCCTCGCGGGTGTGGGCCAGGATCGGGTCGAGGACCTGTTTCGACTGGGCGTTGGCTGCGTCCCAAGTGGCGGGGATGTACTCGTCGTTGACGCCGAGCATGGCCGCGCTCACCTGCCACACGTGCAGGTAGGCGTCCGCGTCGGCGGTGCCGACCCGGACGTTCCACTCCTTTAGCTTGCGCATGACAAATGTGGCCAGGCTGTGCCAGGTGACGAGGACGTCGGCCTGGCTGATGGGGATCGTCTGGCCGCCACTGGTCCGGGTCCAGTCCGGGGACTGGGGCAGCAGGTGCCGAACGGCCGCGTGCACCATCCGGGTCTTCACGGTGGTGACGATCATCGAGCCCTGCGGCTGGTAGGCGTCCAGGTCGCCGATGTCGTAGCCGAGTTTCGCGGTCTTGGCGATGCGGTCCTTCATGTCCGCGCCGCCCTTGGAGTAGTACACGGCGCGCGACTCACGGGGGATGGCGGTGCTCATCAGACCGCTGCCGAGGCCGTACAGGGCGCCGACGTAGATCCCCTTGGTCTTGCTGAACTGCGCTCCGCGGTCGAGCATCGTCCGGTCCGCCCAGGCGGGCAGCCGCCGGGCGTGCTCCATGAACTCCCGCAGGTCCGAGGGCAGGCCGTCCGGCAAGGGCTGGTCGTTGCGGGTCCACTGCCGCAGCAGTTCGTTGACCCTCGCCACCTCGCCCCGGTCGAGCACGGCGGCGATCACCGGGTCGGCCTCCTCGTCCCAGACCCATTCCGGGTCGATGCCGGCGCCCGTGCCCGCCACCGAGGCGCTCGGCGACCAGGTCCACAGGGACCGGGCCGCGGCGGGAGAGGCCGCCGCTATCGCGCCGAAGGCGCCCAGGGCCCCGCCCGTCAGCAGCATCCTGCGCCTGCTGACCTCACGTCCGGATCTGTTGTCGAATCCGTTCATCGGGTGCATTCCTCCTTGGCCCGCGTCAGCGGGAAGCGGGCCGGTTGGTGTCGGGGATCTCGATCGCGGTGCCCTTGCCCTTGGTGAGGTAGAAGAGGATGTACTGGCGTGCCGCCTCGTCGACCGTCCAGGCCAGGGGCGGGACCAGGGGCAGTTGGATCAGTCCTTCGCGGTAGGCCACGAGCTTCGGCCAGACGAGCTCGATCGTCTTCTCCCAGAACGGCTCGCGGGGGATCCGGTCCATGTCGGCGACCCGGTCACCGACCAGGTACCGGGCGAACGCGTTGACGAGCGGACGGTCGATGCCGCCGGGGCTGGTCTGCTCGGCGAGCTGGCCCAGCAGGATGTCGGTCAGCTCGACGCCCTCCCTGGTGGTGGCCAGGATCGGGTCGAGGATCTGCTGGGACTGGGCGTTGGCGGCGTCCCAGGTGGCGGGGATGTACTCGTCGCGGACGCCGAGCATGTGGGCGGTCACCTGCCACACATGGAGGTAGGCGGCGGCTTCGGTGGGCGTGACCCGGACCTTCCACTCCAGCAGTTTCTGCATCGCGTACGTGGCCAGGCTGTGCCAGGTGACCAGGATGTCGGCCTGACTGATCGGGATCTTCTGGCCGCCGCTGCCCTGGGTCCAGGCCGGCGACCGCGGGAGCAGGTGCCGTACGGCCGCGTGGACCATGCGCGTCTTGACCGCCTGCACGATGCAGTCGCCGTCGGCCCGGTAGGCCTTCAGGTCACCGATGGCGAAGCCGAGCAGGCTCGTCTTGGCGACGCGGTCCTCCATGTCTGCGCCGCCCTTGGAGTGGTAGACCGAGCGCGCCTCCCTGGGGATGGCGGTGCTCAGCATGCCGCCGCCGATGCCGTTGAGGACGTTGAGGTAGAGACTGCGCCCCTCGCTGAACTTCGCCGCGGCCTCCAGCTTGCCCCGCTCGGCCCAGGAGGGCAGTTGACTCGCCCGCGCCATGAAGTCCCGTACGTCCGCGGGGAGTCCGGCCGGGGGCGGCTGGTCGTTGCGGGTCCAGGTCCGCAGCTGTTCGTTGACCCCGGGCACGTCACCGCGGTCGATGACGGCGGCGATCAGCTGGTCGACCTCCTCGTCCCACACCCACTCCGGGTCGACCCCCGCGCCCGCGCCCGCCACCGACGCAGCCGGCGACCAGGTCCAGAGCGACCGGGCGGCGGCCGGCGCCGCCGCACCCAGCGCGCCGAAGGCCCCGAGGGCCCCTCCTGTCAGCAACATCCTGCGCCTGCTGAGTCCGTCCATAGCTCAGAACTCCTCCTTGAGTCCGGCAGCCGGGGAAACGCTCCTGATACGCTGATACACAGTCAGCTTCTTTGTATCACCAGGGGAGCACAAACGAAGCCCGCGCGCCAGAGGCTTCACCGAATCAGGGAGGCACCTGTGGAACCTGCCCGAACCGGCTTCACGGGGCCGTCCGCCTCACCCTCCGTGCTGGAACTGGCCTTCGGCGGCACGGCCGAGGAGACCGATCCGGACGACGAGGTGGCCATGCGCCTGCTCGACGCCGCCCACGAACAGTTCTGCCGGACGGGCATCAAACGGTCCACGATGGCCGACGTGGCGCGGCTCGCGGGGGTCTCCCGCATCACCGTCTACCGCCGGTTCGCCACCAAGGAAGTACTGGTCGAGCAGGTGGTACGGCGCGAGTTCCGGCGGTACTTCGACCGGTTCGCCGTCGAGATCCAGGACGCCGGGACCGTCGCCGACCGGGTCGTGCTCGGGTTCGTCAGCTCCCTGCGCGCCATCCGCCACAACCGGCTCATCGGCGGTCTCATGGCCGTCGAACCGGACGCGGTCGTGCCGTCCCTGACCGGCGACGGGGGCCGCACCCTGTCCGTGGTGCAGCGGTTCGTCGCGGACCGGCTGCGCCAGGAACAGCGGGCCGGCCAGGTCGCGCCCGAGGTGGACGTGGACGTCGTCGCCGAGATGATGGTCCGGGTGTGCACGTCGTTCCTGGTCGTCCCCAGCCATGTCATCGACCTCGACGACGACGAGCGGATGCGTGCGGTGGCCCGGCAGTTCCTCGTCCCGATGCTCGGACCGCCGTACGCGAACCGCGACGACGCCCAGGACCCGCGCGACCCTGGCCGCCGATGAAGCCTGCAGGTCTGTTGGCGGAGTGTCAATAGAGACGACAATGCATCAAGTCCCCTTGGAAAATGACTAGTTGAGTGGCCGTTCAACTCCCTGAGACTCGACGCTCGTTCACTATTGACACCCCGCCAGGAACGGGTCCACTGTGAGCCCGCTGACGAAGCAGATCCGCTCCACGAGACCACTGCACGAGACCGGTCGACCAGTCCGCTCTCGGTTCGCGAGGGAGGGAGCCCGCCGTGACCACAGCAGAGCCGCTGCACCAGTCCACCGAGGGGCTGACCATCACCAGACTGCTGCGCCGCAACGCCCAGCAGTTCGCCGAACTTCCCGCACTGACCACCGGTCCCGGCCCGGAGGCGGGGACCCTGACCTGGACACAGCTGCGCGCCGAGGTCGCCGCCCTCACCCGGGGGCTGACCGCGCTCGGCCTGCGGCGGGGCGACCGCATGCTCATCGCCATGTCCAAGCGCGCGGAGCACTGGGTCACCGACCTGGCCGCGATCCACATCGGCGCCCTGGCCTGCAGCACGTACGACACCCTGAGCACCGAGCAGATCGGCGCCGTGGCCCGGCACAGCGCGGCCACCGTCCTCGTACTGGAGGGCGAGGAGCAACTGCTGCGCTGGCAGCCGGTCCTGCACGACCTGCCGCACCTGCGGGCCGTCGTCCTCCTCGACTGGAACGCCGCCCCCGCGGGCGATCCGCGCTTCGTCGCCTACACGGCGGTGCGGGGTGCCGTGCCGCCCGACGACACCGCGTTCGAGGAACTCACCGACGCCGCGCTGCCCGACCACCCGCTGGCGCTCGTGTACACCTCGGGCACCACCGGCGACCCCAAGGGCGTGGTGCTCACCCACCGCAATGTGATCCACGAGTCCCTGATGCAGGAGCAGCTCGTGCCCGGCCCGGAGCATCCGCGCACGATCGCCTACCTGCCGATGGCGCACATCGCCGAGCGGGTGCTCGGCATCTACCTGCCGATCTGCAACGCCGGCCACGTCACCATCTGCCCGGACCCGGCACAGCTCCTGCCCGCGCTGCTGGCGACCCGGCCGCACGGGTTCTTCGGTGTCCCCCGGGTCTGGGAGAAGCTCGCCGCCGGACTCCAGGCGAAGCTCGCGGCACTCCCCGGCGAACAGGCCACCGCCGTGGCCCGGGCCCAGAAGACCGCGCTGGAGGTGTACCGCCTGCGCTCCGCCGGCGAGGACGTCCCCGCGGAACTCGCCGCCGCCCTGGAACATTTCGACACCCATGTGCTGGAGCCCATCCGCGCCGCCATCGGGTTCGGCGCCTGCCGCAGGGCGTTCAGCGGGGCGGCGCCGATCCCCACCGGTGTCCTGGAGGTGCTGGCGAGCGTCGGGCTCCCGGTGTACGAGGTGTGGGGGCTGAGCGAGACCACGGGCGCCGCGACGGTCAGCACTCCCGAGGTGTTCGCGCTCGGCTCGGTCGGGCGGCCCGGCCCCGGCATCGAGGTCAAGGAGGCGTCCGACGGCGAACTCCTCGTCCGCGGCCCTGTCGTCTTCGCCGGCTACCTGCAGCCCGACGGCCGGATCGAGCCGGCGACCGACGCCGACGGCTGGCTGGCCACCGGTGACGTCGGCTCGGTCGACTCCCGCGGCATCGTCGCCGTCACCGACCGCAAGAAGGAGATCATCATCACCGCCGGCGGCAAGAACATCGCCCCGACGAAGATCGAGTCCCTGCTGCGCGCCCACCCCCTGATCGCCCAGGCCGTCGCGATCGGCGACCGCCGCCGGTACGTCACCGCACTCCTCGTACTCGACGAGGAGACGGCTCCGCTGTGGGCGAAGGCCCACGCGATCGACGAGACCGGCCTCGCGGAGCTGGCCCGCCACCCCAAGGTGCTCGCGGCTCTGGACACCGCGGTCGAGAGCGCCAACTCGGTCCTCTCCAGGACCGAACAGGTCAAGCGCTACCGGGTCCTGGCCGGGCCCTGGACCGCCGAGTCGGGCGAGCTGACACCGAAGCTGAGCCTGCGCCGCAAGGCCATCGACCAGCGGCACGCCGCCACGATCGAGTCGATGTACACATAGCCCGCGTCCACGCGACCCGTCATCGACCGCACGGCAGGAAAGGAACGACGGCATGGTCGATCAGCGCCAGACACCGCGCCGCAGAATGGAACCGGACGCCCGCCGCGCGGAGATCCTCGCCGTCGCCCGCAGGCTCTTCGGCGCCAACAGCTACGCGTCGGTGTCCACTTCGGACATCGCGGCCGAAGCCGGTGTGGCCCGCGCGCTGATCAACCACTACTTCGGCGGCAAGCGACAGCTCTACCTGGACGTCGTACGGCAGATGATGGTCGTCCCCGCCTCCGTCTCGGAACGTCTGCCGCCCACCACCGCCGAGGAACGTCTGTCGATCTGCGTCGACCGGTGGCTCGAAGTCGTCGAGCGCAACCGGGACATGTGGCTCTCGGCGATCGGCCTGGAGTCACTCGGCAACGACCCCGAGATCGACCAGATCATGCTCGAGGCCGACGAGATCGCCACCGACCGGATCCTCGAAGCCGCCATGATGACCGACGCCACCGAGGCGACCCCCAAGCTCCGGGCGATGATCCGCGCCCACAGCAGCATGCTCAAGGCGGCCTCCCGCGAATGGCTGGTGCGCGGCACCCTCAGCCGGAGCGACCTGCACGTGATGCTGACCCGCACCGTGCTGCACCTGCTCCACACCGTCCACCCCGCGGTGCGGGAGGACTGAGCACCGACTCCCACCCCGCCCCCGGAGAGAGGAATGCCATGCCCCGAGTCCTGTCGGACGAACGCCGCGACCTGCTCGCGGCGATAGGCGACTTCTGCCGCCGCGAGTGCGGCACGAAGGAACAGCGGGACAAGCTGACGGCCGACGGCCGGGAACCGCACAACCAGCGGTTGTACGAGAAGATGGCGGCGCTCGGCTGGTTGGGCATCGCCGTCCCCGAGGAGTACGACGGCGCGGGACGCGGCATGGTCGACCTGTGCCTGTTCCTCCAGGAGACCGCCTACGGGCGGGCGCCCATCACCGGCTTCGGGACCACCATCATCGCCGCCGCCGCGTACGAGAGGTTCGGCACCGAGGAGCAGAAGCGCGTCGTCCTCCAGGGCGTGACCAAGGGCCGGGTGGAGGCCATCTCGATGTCCGAGCCGGGCGCGGGCTCCGACGTGGGCGCGCTCGTCTGCCGAGCCGAGCGCACCACCGGCGGCTATCTGGTCAACGGCCAGAAGACATGGTGCTCCAACGCCCATATCGCCGACCACATCCTGCTGGTCGCCCGCACGGAACAAGGGGAGTCCAAGCACCACGGCCTCACCCAGTTCATGGTGCCGACCGACGTCGACGGCCTGCGGATCAGCGGCATCGACACCATGGGCGGCAAGGAGGTCAACGACCTGTACTTCACGGACTGTTTCCTCCCCGACTCGGCGGTCGTCGGCACCCCGGGACAGGGGTGGACCCAGCTGATGGCCGGGCTGAACCTGGAACGCATGATCCTCGCCGCGCTGATGCTCGGCGTGGCCCAGCGGGCGTTCGACGACACGGTCCAATACGTGCGCCAGCGCGAGCAGTTCGGCCGCCCGATCGGCTCGTTCCAGGCCCTCAGACACCGGATCGCCGACATGGCGACCGAGATCGAGTGCGCCCAGCTCCTCCTGGACGACGTCGCCGCCGCGATCGACGCGGAACCCGGCCGCATGTTCATGCGCGAGGCGTCGATGGCAAAGCTCAAGTGCACCGAACTCGCCAAGCACGTGACGCTGGAGGGCATGCAGATGATGGGCGGCTACGGCTATGCCACCGAGTACGGCATGGAGGCCCTGCTGCGACAGACGGTCGTGTCCACGGTGTACGGCGGCACGAGTGAGATCCAGCGCGACATCATCGGCAGGACGTACGGGTTGTAGCCCCGCGAGCCGACGACACCGCCGGCGCATGTCAGTGGGTGCTGCGATCGTGTGCGCGTGGACGAACTCGTGGAACGCGTCGACGAGCAGGACCGCGTGCTCGGCACGGTCGGCCGGGCGGAGGCCGTGCGGGAGGGCTGGCTGCACCGGGTCGCGGTAGTGGTGTGCCGGGACCGGCGGGGCCGCTATCTCGTGCACCGGCGTGCCGAGGGGCTGTCCCGTTTCCCGGGGCACTACGAACTCGGCATCGGGGGCGCCGTGGGCGTGGGCGAGACCTACGAGCAGGCGGCCGCCCGGGAACTGCGTGAGGAGCTCGGAACAGCGGCGGCCGTGTCCCTCCGGTTCACGTTCCTCAACCGCGGCGGACTCAGCCCGCACTGGCTCGCGGTGTACGACGCCGTCCTCACCGAGACCGTCGCCCCCGACGCGAGCGAGGTGGCCTGGCACGGGTGGCTGACCGAGCCCGAGCTGCGGCGGGCCCTGCGGCAGTGGACCTTCACCCCGGACAGCCCGGAGATACTCGGCCGGTATCTCGGGGGCTGACCTGCCACAGCCCCGAAGGGGCCAACGGGGTGTCTCGGGTCGTCCCCGGCAGAGCTCTCCCCCATGCTTGAACAGGACCTCACGCCTTCTCGCGACAGGGAGCACGCATGAACACCGACCCGGTCGAGCGATTCCTCGCCGCCCTGAGCCCCGAGCAGCGCGAGGCCGTCGACGCCCGGCCCTGCGAGGAGCAGGAGCGCCTCGCGGCAGCCTGGGAGCGGGAGCTGGAGTCGGACGACGAACTCGACACGCTCGACGAGCTGTCGCCGGCGGCCGCGGAGGCCGAGGCGGCCCGCCGTGTCCTGGAGCGCGGGTCCGACCGGTGAGCACCTCCTGACCGTCAGCCTCCGCTGCTCTCCCTCACGACGATCCGATGGCCGACGACCTCGTCCCGGTAGGCGGCGGTGGACCTCGGGTCGTCCACCCGGTCCAGGAGCAGGGCGACCGCCAGTCGGGCGATCTCCCGCTTGTCGGGCGAGACGGTGCTCAGGCTGGGCACGCTGAACCGGGATGCCTGGATGTCGTCGAAGCCGATCACGTCGAGGTCGGCGGGTACGCGCAGGCCGGCCTCGTGCAGGGCGCGCAGGGCGCCGAGCGCCAGGTTGTCGTTGAGGCACAGCAGGGCGTCCGGTGGAGACGCGTCCCCGGCCAGGCGGGCGGCCGCCTCGGCGCCGTCCCGCCAGTGGTAGGCGTCCACCGGTACCACCAGGTCGGCCTCGAAGGGCAGGCCCGCCGCGGCGAGGGCCTCGCGGTAGCCGTCGGTGCGCAGCCGGTCGGTGCCCTGCTTGCCGCGCAGGGTGCCGCCGATCACCGCGATCCGGCGCCGTCCCCGGGCCAGGAGGTGTTCGGTGGCCTCGCGCGCGGCGCGCACGTTGTCGATGCCGACGTGGTCGGTGTGCCCTTCGGCGGAGTGCTCGCCGAGCAGTACCAGGGGCAGCCGCCGGTCGCGGGTGGCGAGGTCGCGGGGCAGCAGGGACAGCGGGCTGAGGATCACTCCGTCGCAGAACTGGGTGTCGAATCCGTGGAGCGCGGCCAGCTCGCGTTCGCGATCTCCGCCGGTGTGGTCGATGAGCACGGTGCGGCCGTGTCGTCCGGCCGCTTCCATGACGTGGCGGGCCAGTTCGGAGAAGTAGGCGACGTCGAGTTCGGGGACGGCGAGGGTGATCATGCCGGTGCGGCCCTGGCGGAGCTGGCGGCCGGCGATGTTCACGCGGTAGCCGAGGGCGTCGATCGCCTGTTGGACGGCGGTGCGGGTCCGTTCCGAGACGTGTTCGTAGTTGTTGATCACGTTGGAGACGGTCTTGGGCGAGACGCCGGCGTACTGCGCCACGTCCTTGATCCTCGGTCTGGCCTCCACGCTGCCCTTCCTTCCGAACTGCGGTGATCATACCGACCGCAGAGAGCGCTTTCCGTCCGCCGGGTCGACACAATCTGCGCCCCAGCTATTTACATCGATGTAATCGGCATGGTGCCATGTGCCCGCACCAACCGCACAACGCACCGACCTGCACTCTCGCAACGAGGAGCACCATGCCCGCCCCGTACCTCCCGGACGAGCCACCCCGCCCCGAGTACCCCAGGCCCCAGTTCACCCGGGACGCCTGGCTGAACCTCAACGGCGAATGGCAGTTCGAGATCGACCGGTCCGACACCGGTCTGGAACGCGGCCTCACCGACCGCGACCTGGCCGACCGCATCCTCGTCCCGTTCTGCCCCGAGTCGGAACTGTCCGGCGTCGGCGAGACGGACTTCCTGGAGGCGGTCTGGTACCGGCGCACCGTGACCGTGCCCGCCGAGTGGACCGACTCCCGCGTCCTGCTGCACTTCGGGGCCGTCGACCACGACACCACCGTGTGGGCCAACGGCAGAGAGGTCGCCCGCCACCGCGGGGGCTTCACCTCCTTCACCGCCGATCTCGGCGACACCGTCGCGGCCGGGGAGGAACTCACCGTCGTGGTCCGCGCCCGCGACAGCCGCCACACCCTCCAGGCCCGCGGCAAGCAGGCCACTTGGTACGCCAACACCCACTGCCACTACACCCGCACCACCGGCATCTGGCAGACCGTATGGCTGGAGCCCGTCCCCCGCACCGTCGCCCTGCGCCGCCCGCGCATCACGCCCGAACTGGCCACCGGCTCCTTCCTGGTCGAGCTGCCGCTCTCCGCGAACCTCGCCGGACACCGGGTGCGCGCCACGCTGAGCGACGCCGACGGAGTCGTCGTCACCGCGGAGGGACGCGCCGACCTGGACCTGTGCCCGCGCCTGACGCTCGCCGTCCCCGAGGAGCGCCGCCGCACCTGGTCGCCGGCCGACCCCCACCTGTACGACCTCGCCCTGGAGGTCCTGGGCCCGGACGGCACGGTCGTCGACGCCGTGGGCTCCTACGCCGGCCTGCGCTCGGTCTCCGTGCGCGGCAAGGAACTGCTGCTCAACGGCGAGCGGCTCTTCCAGCGGCTGGTCCTGGACCAGGGCTACTACCCCGACGGCCTGATGACCGCCCCCAGCGACGCCGCGCTGCTGAAGGACATCGAGCTGGGCATCGCGGCCGGCTTCAACGGCGCCCGCCTGCACCAGAAGGTCTTCGAGGAGCGCTTCCTCTACCACGCCGACCGGCTCGGCTACCTGGTGTGGGGCGAGTTCGGCGACTGGGGCTGCGAGAGCGGCGTCCGCGACGACAACCAGCGGCCCGACGCCTCCTACGTCACCCAGTGGCTGGAGGCGCTGGAGCGGGACCACTCCCACCCCTCGATCGTCGGCTGGTGCCCGCTGAACGAGACGTACCAGAACCTGCACGACCGCATCACGGTGCTGGACGACGTCACGCACGCCATGTTCATCGCCACCAAGCAGGCCGACCCGACCCGTCCGGTGATCGACGCCTCCGGCTACGCGCACCGGGTGCCGGAGACGGACGTCTACGACTCGCACTGCTACGAGCAGGACCCCGCCGCCTTCGCCAAGATCATGGCGGGGCTCGCCGAGAACCGGCCGTACGTCAACACCGGCCCCGACGGCCGCACTTGGTCCGTTCCCTACCGCGGACAGCCCTACTTCTGCAGTGAGTTCGGCGGGATCTGGTGGGACCCGGAGGCCGCCGCCGCTGCGGGTGACGACTCGGCGAGCTCCTGGGGGTACGGCGAACGGCCGCGCACCGAGGCCGAGTTCGTGGAGCGCTTCCGCGGTCTGACCGGCGTGCTGCTCGACGACCCCGGCATGTTCGGCTACTGCTACACGCAGCTCACCGACGTCTTCCAGGAGCGCAACGGCGTCTACCGCTTCGACCGCTCCGAGAAGGCCGACACCGCGGCCCTGCGCGAGGCCCAACTGCGCACGGCGGCCTACGAGAACACGCCGTAGCCCCGGACCACCGCTCCCCCGTGAGCGGGCACGCAGACTCCTGCGCAAGATTTACATCGATGTAAGAACGCACCGCACATGTGGTGGAGTGGCGGCGCAGGGACTCCCCTCCCGCGCCGCCGCCCACCGGAAAGGACCCTCATGACCGGCACACCCGCCCAGGTCGGTCGCCACGGACCGACCAGACGCCGCGTCCTGACGACAGCACTCGCGGCCGGAGCGGCCGCCCTCGGCGCCGGCACCCTCACCGGCTGCGGCTCGGCCCTCGCCTCCGACGACGGATCCACCGTCCGGCTGTGGGACCTGTTCAGCGGAGCCGACGGCGGCCTCCTCAACGACATGGTGGCCAAGGCCCGCCCCGACATGCCCGGCACCCGCGTCGAGCGCACCGTCCTGGAGTGGGGCACGCCCTACTACACCAAGCTCGCCATGGCCTCCGCCGGCGGCCGGGGCCCCGACGTCGCCGTCTCCCACATGTCCCGCCTGGCGGGCTACGCGCCCACCGGCCTGCTCGACCCGTGGGACCTGACCATGCTCGCGGAGTACGGCGTCGCCCCCGAGGACTTCGCCGACGCGGTCTGGTCCCGCACCCGGTTCGACGGCAAGACCTACGCCATCCCCCTGGACACCCACCCCTTCATCGTCTTCTACCATCCCGAACCGGCGAAGAAGGCCGGCCTGCTCACCGCCGACGGCGCCCTGGACACCGACGCCTTCTCCTCCCCCGACCGGTTCCTCGCCGCCGGCAAGGAACTCGCCAAGGCCTCCGGGAAGCAGGGCATCGCCTTCGGCTACGTCACCGACACCGCCCAGTGCTGGCGGCTCTTCTACGGCCTCTACCACCAGACCGGCGGCCGCTTCGAACTGCCCGAGGGCGGTCCGGCCGAGGTGGACGTCGACCGCATGGCCGAGGTCATCGCCTTCATGGCGAAGATCGTCGACGGCACCGTCAACCCCCGCAGCCTCGACTACGCCGCCGCCATCGCCTCCTTCGTCAACAACCAGACGGCGATGATCCTCTCCGGCGAGTGGGAGCTGGGCACCTTCCGGTCGACCGACGAGAACGTCGGCGCCGCCCCCTTCCCCACCGTCTTCGGCACCCCGGCCGTCTACGCCGACTCGCACGCCTTCGTCCTGCCCCGCCGCGACCACCCGGACGAGGAACACCGCCGCCGCACCCACCGCGCGGTCGCCGCGCTGCTCAAGGCGGGACAGATCTGGGCCACGGCCGGCCACATCCCCTCCTACACGCCGGTCACCGAGACCTCCGAGTACGCCGCGCTGCTCCCGCAGTCCCACTACGCCCAGGCCGCGGAGCACGTCGTCCTCGATCCGGCGGCATGGTTCGCCGGCGCCGGCTCGGACTTCCAGAACGCCATGTCCCAGGTCCTCCAGCAGGCCCTCCTGGGCGACATGAGCCCGGACCGCGCGGCCCGCGCGATGGTGCGGCGCCTCAACACCTTCCTCTCCAAGCCCAGCCCGGCCTGATCCGGCCGCGAACCATCCGCGCAGGAGGCACAACGATGTCCTCTCCCCTCGCCCCGTCCCGCCCCGGGACGCTCCCGGCGCGCCGGATCCTCTCCCCCGGCCTGCTCTTCGCCCTCCCCTTCCTCGTGCTCTTCGCCCTCTTCATGGTCTGGCCGCTGGTCCAGGGACTGTGGATGAGCTTCACCGACACCTCGCTGTCGGCCCACGCACCGAGCTTCATCGGCGTCGACAACTTCTCCGAGGCCCTCCGGGACGCCGAGATGTGGCGGTCGCTCGGCCACACCGTGTGGTTCACCGTCCTGTCGACCGTCCCGCTCGTCGTCGTCGCCCTCGGCATGGCCCTGCTGGTCCACACCGGGCTGCCCGGCCAGTGGGTGTGGCGCCTGGCCTTCTTCGCGCCGTACCTGCTGCCCGTCGGCGTGGTGACCCTGGTGTGGGGCTGGCTCTTCCAGGGCGACCTCGGCCTGTACAACCAGCTCCTCAACGCCGTCGGGCTCGACTCGGTGGCCTGGCTGAGCGACAGGTCGGTCGCCATGTGGGCGATCGTGCTCACCACCCTGTGGTGGACCGTCGGCTTCAACTTCCTGCTCTACCTCGCCGCCCTGCAGTCCGTGCCCGACCACCTGTACGAGGCCGCGGCACTCGACGGCGCGGGCGCCTGGCGACGCCTGTTCTCCATCACCCTGCCGCAGCTCAGCCGCATCACCGTCGTCGTCACCGTGCTGCAGATCCTCGCCTCGCTGAAGGTCTTCGACCAGATCTACCTGCTCACCAAGGGCGGCCCGGACAACTCCACCCGCCCGGTCATCGAGTACATGTACGACGTCGGCTTCACCGGCTACCGGCTCGGCTACGCCTCGGCGATCAGCTACGTCTTCTTCGCCCTCGTCATCCTCGCCTCCGCGGCCCAGTACGCCGCCCTCCGCCGCCGGGAGAAGTGACATGACCTCCACCACCACCGAGCTGCCCGCCGGCCGCCCCGAGGCCGCGCCCCGCTCACCGGTCATCCGGGAGGTGGCGGCGCGCAGACACCGCGCCGAGGCCCGCCGCACCCATCTCTCCCTCGGCGACGGCCGCACCGCCCGCACCCTCACCTTCGCCGCGCTGACCCTGCTGGCCCTCCTGTGGCTGCTGCCGTCCAGTTGGGGACTGCTGACCGCGTTCAAGTCGGAGCAGGACGCCAGCGACCCCGTCCACTGGTTGTGGCCCGAGCACGGCTTCACCCTCGACGGGTTCCGCAGTGTGTGGGAACGCGGCGACCTGCCGCTGTGGATGTTCAACAGCTTCCTCATCGCCGCCGTCGTCACCGTGATCACGGTGGCCGTGTCCGCGATGGCCGGCTACGCCTTCTCCCGCACCCTGTTCGCCGGGCGCAAGGCACTGTTCGCCGTCACGGTGGCGGCCGTCCTGGTGCCGCCGCAGATGCTGATCGTGCCGTGGTTCCAGCAGATGCTGACCTTGAACCTGGTCGACACCTACGCGGCGGTGATCCTGCCGCAGACCGTGGCGCCGGTGATGGTGTTCATCCTGAAGAAGCACTTCGACTCCCTGCCCAGGGAGTTGGAGGAGGCCGCCCGCATCGACGGCGCCGGGCACCTGCGGATCTTCTGGTCCGTGCTCCTGCCGCTGTCCCGCCCGATGCTGTCGGCGGTGGCGATCTTCGTCTTCATCGGGGCCTGGAACAACTTCCTGTGGCCCTTCGTCTCCACCTCGGACCCCGACCTGATGACCCTGCCCGTCGGCATCACGTCGGTCAAGGACGCCTACGGCGTCCAGTACGCACAGTCGATGGCCTCGGCCGTCCTGGCCGCACTGCCCCTGGTGATCGTCTTCCTGTTCTTCCAGCGGCACATCGTCAAGTCCGTCGCCACGACGGGACTCGGCGGCCAGTGACACCACCCACCGGCTGAAAGGCAGCACCCACTCAGGCACCACCCACCCCACGGAGTCGCCCATGAGTACGTCGTCCCCCCGCACGGCCCGCACCGCAGCCCTGCTCGCCCTGCTGCTGGCCGTGATGTTCTCCCTCGTCTCCGCACCCCCGACGGCCGCGGCGCCCCAGGCCGCGGCCGCCCACAGCACCACCTTCCGCAATCCGCTCAACACCGGTCCCGACCCGTACCTGACGTACTTCAACGGCTCCTACTACATGACCACCACCCAGGGCGGCAGCATCCGCATGTGGCGCTCGCCGTCCCTGGCCACCCTCCTGGCGTCCGACCCGGTCACCGTCTGGACCGACACCGACAGCTCCCGCAACAAGAACATCTGGGCCTCGGAGTTCTACCGCTTCAACAACCGCTGGTACCTCTACTACACCGCCGACGACGGTGTGGACGACCACCACCGCCTCTACGTCCTGGAGTCCGCCGGCGACTCCCCCACCGGCCCCTACCGCTTCAAGTCCGCGCTCGTCCCGCCCAACCACGCCAACGACTTCGCGATCGACCCCAGCGTCTTCACCCACAACGGCAGGTTGTACCTCGCCTACAGCGGCATCAACGCCTACCAGCACAACGGGCTCAACATCGCGCCGCTGTCCAACCCCTACACCGTCTCCGGCAACGCGGTCGCGATCAACGCGGCGGGCGGCTGCCCGGAGGTGCGCGAGGGACCGGAGTTCCTCAACCGCAACGGCCGCACCTGGATGACCTACTCGGCCTGCGACACCGGCAAGCCCGACTACCAGCTGTGGATGCTCTCCCTGGCCAACGGCGCCGACCCGCTGGTCCCCGCCAACTGGCAGCAGCGAACCGGCGCGCTCTTCTCCCGCAACGACGCCGTCGGCGTGTACGGCCCCGGCCACCACGCCTTCTTCAAGTCGCCCGACGGCACCGAGGACTGGATGGTCTACCACGCGAAGACCACCTCCCAGTACACCTACACCAACCGCACCACCCGCGCCCAGAAGATCGGCTGGAACGCCGACGGCAGCCCCGGCCTCGGGACGCCGCTCGCCCTGGGCGCCACCCAGAACCTGCCCTCCGGCGACCCCGGTTCGGGCACTCACTGGATCAACGACGACGGACGTTCCAGCGGCGACGGCACCCTCGCCTACACCGGCACCTGGAACTCCGGCACCGGCTGCGCCGCGCAGTGCTTCTGGGGCGACGACCACTGGAGCGACCGGGCCGGCAACACCGCGACCTTCACCTTCACCGGTACGCGGATCGCGCTGCTGTCCGTACGCGACAGCGGCAACGGCATCGCCGCCGTCAGCATCGACGGCGGTGCGGAGACCCGGGTCGACCTCTACAGCGCCATCCGCACGGGTGAGACCGTGCAGTACATCAGCCCGAAGCTGGCCCCCGGCCGGCACACCCTGCGCGTCAGGGTGACCGGCGAGCGCAACGCCCAGTCCACGGCCTCCTTCGTGAGCGTGGACCGGGCCGAGGTGTACACCGACTGACCCGACCGCAAGGCGGCGGCCACCCCCGGGCAACACGGGGGCGGCCGCCGCGCCGGACTGTCAGGATTCCTCCTGGCCCAGTACGTACAGGCGCGGCAGGTTGACCACGATCGCCTCCTGGGTGCTGCGGGCGATGACCACCACGGCTTCCTCGGTGGGGTCCGGGTTCTCCTCGCGGTGGGGGACGAACGGGGGGACGAAGATGTAGTCGCCGGGGGAGGTGCGCAGCCGTACCTCTTCGGGGGTGCCGCCGGAGTCGTCGAGGAAGACGAACTCGGGGTGGCCGCTGACCACGTGGATCGCGGTCTCGGACTCGCCGTGGTGGTGGTCGGAGGACGCGGTCGACGGGGCGACGTGAGTCTGTCCCATCCACAGTTTCTCGGAGCCCACGGTGTTGCCGCTGACGGCGGCGAACCTGCGCATGCCTCCGCTCTGGGCGGTGTCGCCGTCCAGGGCGTCGGCGCGGATGTGGTGCAGCCGGGCGCGCAGGGGGGCCGTCGCGGTGCCGGCGTTGTCGCCGAGGTGGGGGTGGAATCCTTCGCCGGCGGTGGTCAGGGGCTCGCTCATGAGTGGGACGCTAGAGCGGCCCGAAAAAGGATGTCAATAGGTGTCCTTTGGGCTTCACCTGCGGCAATGTTCCCGCAATAAAGCGGTGAGGGCTGGACGGCGTCCGCCGGTCGGGCATCATGTGCGCATGCATATTTCCGCGAAGGCGGACTACGCCGCGCGGGCGCTGCTCGAACTCGCCCGCGAACCCGACCATCCGTTGACCTGCGAGTCCATCGCCTCCTCGCAGCACATCCCGTTCCGTTTCCTGAAGTCCGTCGTCGGTGAACTGCGCAGGGCCGGTCTGGTGCGCAGCCAGCGCGGCTGCGAGGGCGGTTACTGGCTCGGCCGGCCCGCCGAGGAGATCACGCTGCTCGACGTGGCGCGGGCCGTGGACGGCGAGTTGATCACCCTGCGGGGCGAGCCGCTGGACGGGCTCGACTATCCGGGCCCCGCCTCCGGTCTGCCCGGGGTGTGGCGTCGTGTCGAGGCGGACGCCGCCGCCGTCCTCGGCGGCACCACCCTGGCCGCGCTGCTGCCCGAGGCGGCGGGCGGGCCGACGGACCGCAAGGGCGCCGCGTGACGAGCGGGCCGGACCCGGCGCGGGTCGAGGTGGTGGAGTACACCGACCCGCTGTGTCCGTGGTCCTGGGGCTCGGAGCCCGTGCTGCGCGCCCTGCGCTCGGCGCTCGGCGGGCGGGTCCGCTGGCGTCGCGTGTACGGCATCCTCTTCGACCACGACGACGACCCGGCACCCGACCCGGCCGCCGAAACGGCCTGGTACTCC
Organism: Streptomyces sp. NPDC000983; assembly: GCF_040299205.1. Lineage (NCBI taxonomy): Bacteria > Bacillati > Actinomycetota > Actinomycetes > Kitasatosporales > Streptomycetaceae > Streptomyces > Streptomyces sp. NPDC000983. The sequence continues at coordinate 57,674 of NZ_JBEPBM010000031.1, forward strand.
CGTTACATCGAGGACATCTCCGCGCACACCCACGCCCCGAGGGCGTTCACGCTGAGCCGGGTGGCGGCGAGTTCATGGCCCGCGTCGCTGGCCGCCAAGGCGGCGGAGCTGCAGGGCGCGGAGGTCGCCGAGCGGGTGCTGCGCCGACTGCGGGAGAGCGTCTTCGTGCTCGGCGAGCCGGCGGACACACCGGAGTCGGCGCTGGCGGCGGCTCGGGGGGTGCCGGACCTCGACCTGGACCGGCTGGCCGCCGACGCGGCCTCCGTCGCCGTACTCGACCGAGTGCGCGCCGATCACGGCGAGGCGCGTCGGCCGGTCCACGAGGTGCTGTCGGTGCCGGGCGGCTCGTCGCCGCATCCCGGCGCGGCCAAGGAGACCCCGGACGGGGGGCTGCGGTACGCGCTGCCGACGCTGCTCTTCCGGTCGGCGGCCGGGGTCCGCGCGATGCCCGGCTGGCGGTCGTACGAGGAGTACGCGGCGGCGTTGGACGACTTGGCGCCGGGGCTGCCGACGCGGCCGGAACGGCTGGAGGCTGCGGCCGCGCTCGTGCGCCACCGCAGCCTCACCGGGCCCGAGTTCGGGATGCTCACGTGCGGCGCGTGGCCCCCGCCGGACGCCGTCCGGGTGGAGACGGCGGGTGGTCCGCTCTGGCTGCATCCCGACGAGGCCCGCACCCGGGCGCCGGCCACCCGCCGCCCGCTCACAGGGCTCTGAGCAGCACTCAGAGACCGTCCCGCCGAATGAGACACCTTCGGGTGTCCATTGACAGCCGCGGAAATCTCACCCCAGGATGTGCACCATGCTCACGACGCACCCCGGTGTGGTGTGCCGCTACGTGGACCTGCGGCGCACCTGCAGCGCTCTCTGTCGCTGACCGACCGCCACCCACGTCCCGCAGGCACCTGACCGCTCTCGCCGGCTCCGGCCTTCCGCCGCTCCCCCACTGAGCGTTCGTCCTCTCCGGCCGATGCCCCGGCGCCTGCTTCCCTCTCACCTCCCGCGGCTTCGCCGACGCCTCACGCCCTGAGTCCGGTATGCCTCCGCGCGCCCCGACGGCGCACCGGCATGCCCTCCGCGACGTGCGCCGATGTCCGACGCCGCGGCACACCGCCCTCGTTCCCGAGCCCGCAGCCCTGCACCGGCCGGAGCCTTCGAAGAGAGAACTGACATGTTCGGACGCCTCACCCCGCCCAGCCCCGAAAGCGATCCCCGTCCCGGACGCCGCCTCCGCATCCCCCGTCGGCTGCGCGCCGCCGCCCTGGGGACCGCGCTGGCCACCGTGCTCGTCCCGGCGCTCAGCGCCTGCGGCGGCGACGCCGCTTCCGCGAGCGGCAACGCCACCCTGAAGTGGACCTCCTCCTACTTCCCCACCCACTGGGACCCGGTGGTGAGCGGCAGCGGCGCCCAGTTCCGCGAACTCGCCCTGGTGTACGCCTCGTTGACCCGCACGGACGAAAAGGGCAACGCCGTGCCCGACCTGGCCGAGAGCTGGGAGTACAACGCCAAGGGCGATCAGATCACCTTCCATCTGCGCCCCGGCCTGAAGTTCAGCGACGGCGAACCGGTCGACGCCACCGCCGTGAAGGCGGCCATCGAACGCGCCAAGAACCAGAAGAACTCGGCGCTCTTCGGCGACCTGACCTCCATCAAGTCCGTTCAGGCCAAGGGACTCGACGCGGTCGTCAACCTCACCCAGGTCGACTACCAGATCCCCCAGCTGCTCGGCCAGCGCGTCCTGCAGATCGCGAGCCCGAAGGCCGCGAAGTCCCCGACGAAGCTGGACCAGAACCCGGTCGGCGCGGGCCCGTTCACCGTGACGCAGATCGTGCCGGGCACCAAGGCGGTCCTGAAGAAGAACCCGGACTACTGGGACGCCGAGAACATCCACATCGACAACGTCGAACTCACCTCGGCCCCCGACGCGTCCACCGTGGTCTCCGGCCTCCAGACCGGCGTCTACAACTTCGCTGACATCGACCCCAGCCAGGCGGAGGCGGCCAAGAAGGCCGGCCTGGACGTGTTCGTGCAGCCCGGGTTCAACGCCTCCAATCTCAGCCTGAACATCAACAAGGCGCCGTTCGACAACGACAAGGTCGTCGACGCGGTGCGCCACGCGATCGACCGTCAGGAGTTCGTCGACAAGCTGACGTTCGGCTACGGCGAGGTCACCGACCAGCCCTTCCCCAAGGAGTACGTGGCCTACGACCCCGAGTCCGAGGATCAGTACCCCTACGACCCGGCGAAGGCGAAGAAGCTGCTCGCCGAGGCGGGCTACAAGTCCGGTGACCTCAAGATCGACCTGGTCATCCCGGCGGAGGACCCCCAGGCGGAGATCGTCCAGTCGCAGCTGGCGAAGGTCGGCATCACCGTCACCATCAAGATCGACAAGAACTGGGCGACCCCGTTCTTCGCCAAGGACCTGGCGTTCTCCCTGTACGGCACCACCGGCCGCGACTCCGCGCTGCAGACCCTGACCGCGCACTTCGGCCCGAACGGCCCGCTCAACCTCAGCTCCCCCTACGAGCCGTCCGGCTTCGAGTCGGCCGCCGCCAAGGTCCGCCGGACCCCGCTGGACTCCCCCGACTACACCGACGTCCTCCAGGCCGCGACCCGAGCGGGGCTGGAGAGCAAGGCGCTGGTGTTCACCTACTCCCAGCCCAACCTCATCGCCAAGAGCAAGTCCATCTCCGCGCTGCCGAAGAACCCGGCCCACATCGACTGGACCGGCGTGACCATCGGCGCCAGCTGACCTTCCGTCCACCACCGAGAGGAGGCATCCGATGACGACGGCCACCGCACCGGCGACGGCCAACTCCGAGGCACCGTCCAGGACTCGGCACGCGCTGGTCCGTGTGCTCGCCGTCCTCGCCCGGTCAGTCGCGATCTTCGTGCCCGTCTTCCTGGTCGCGACGTTCGTGACGTTCGCGCTGCGCTCGCTCAGCGGGCTCAGCCCGGCGCGGATCCAGCTGGGCGAGGAGGCGACCCCCGAGGCGATCGCCAGGGTCGAGGCCGAGTGGGGCCTGGACCGGCCCTTCCTGGTCCAGTACGGCGACTGGTTCAACGGCGTCCTGCACGGACAGCTCGGCACGAGCTGGACCAACGGCGCCGACATCTCCACCCTGATCGGCCTCGGCCTCGGGGTCAGCCTGTCGGTGGCCACCTTCGCCCTGCTGATCGGCGTGGTCGTCGGCTTCGCCCTGGGCACCCTCGCGGCCCTGCGCCGCACCACCTGGGTCGACCGGGCCATCACCGGCTTCGTCACGGCGATCTCGGTGATGCCGGCCTTCGTCGTCGGGATCGTGCTGGTCGCGGTCTTCGCCGTCCAGCTGAACCTGTTCCCCTCCGCCGGGTACATCCCGGCGGAGCAGGGGCTGGGACCGTGGCTCGCCCATATCACCCTGCCCGCCGTGGCGTTGAGCTTCGACGTCGTCGCCGACGTGGCACGCCAGCTGCGTTCCAGTCTCGTCGCCGCCTACCGGGAGAACTACGTCACCGGTGCGCTGGTGCGCGGACTCGGCCCGCGCCGGATCTTCTTCGGCCATGTGCTGCGCAACGGTCTCGGCCCGGCGCTGGCGACCCTGGGCCTGAAGTTCCCGGCCCTCGTGGGTGCCTCCGTCGTCACGGAGTGGATCTTCGGCCTCCAGGGCTTCGGGCGGTTCGCCAACGACGCCGCGCAGGCCGGCGACGTACCGGCCGTGCAAGGGGTGCTGGTGGTGTCGATCGTGCTGGTCGTGGTGTTCAACCTGTTCGTCAACCTGGTGCTGGCGCGTGTGACGCCCGCATCGCAACGGGGGGTGTGACCCGTGGTGCGCCGTGTGCTCGCCCTGCCGTCCGGACGGATCGCCGTCGCCGTTCTCACCGTGATCGCCCTGCTCGCCGTGGCCGGCCCCTGGCTGGCCCCCCAGGACCCTCTCGCCACCAGCACCGACACCCTGGGCGCCGCCACCGGCTCGCACTGGCTGGGCACCGACTACCTGGGCCGGGACGTACTGAGCCGGCTCCTGGACGGTTCCCGCATCAGTGTCCTCGGCTCGCTTGAGGTCGCGCTCACCGCTCTGGTGGTCGGTGCCGTCCCCGGCATCCTCTCGGTCTACCTGGGCCGGGCCTTCGAATGGATCACCCTGCGGCTGACCGACACCCTGGTCGCCCTGCCCTTCCTGCTCTTCGCCGTCGCCGTCGTCGCGCTGCTGGGCAACGGCATCACCCAGGCGATGCTGGTCACCGGGGTGCTGGTCTCCCCGCTGTTCTACCGGGTCTCGCGCGCGGCGACGCTCGCGGTGGCCCGCTCGCAGTACGTGGAAGCGGCGATCATCTCCGGCGCCTCGCTCGGCTGGGTCGTACGACGGCACGTCTGGGTCAAGGTGCTGCCGCCCATCGCGGTCGCCCTGGCGCAGACCGTCGGCGTCGGCTTCGTGATCGTGTCGAGCCTGACCTTCCTCGGCATCGGCGTGCAGCCGCCCGCTCCCACCTGGGGCGGTCTGCTCGCCTCCGACCTCGGCTATCTGACCCAGCGCCCGTGGGCGCCGCTGGCGCCGGCCCTGCTGATCGTGGTCACGGTCTGGGCCTGCAACCTCCTCGCCGACGCCATCCGGGACGTCTCCGGCGAGGCGGGCCGGGCCCTGCTCAACAGCCGCAAGGCCCGCGCCAACCGGCGCGGCGAGCCCGACCCCGCTCCCATCGGAGGCGCGCGATGAGCACCCTGTCCGAGCAACTGGACACCCCCGTCGAGAACACCGAGAGCACCGCGGCCCAGCCGGTCCTGTCGGTACGCGACGTGCGGATCAGCGACCAGGCGAACGGACGGGAGATCGTCCACGGGGTGAGCTTCGACCTCACCCCGGGCAGGACGGTCGGCATCGTCGGCGAGTCCGGCAGCGGCAAGACCCTCACCTGCCGGGCCGCCCTGGGCATCCTGCCCGCCCACTTCGAGGTGACGGGCGGCTCCGTCGAACTGGACGGCCGCGACATCACCGACCTGTCCCCCGCCGACTGGACCGCCCTGCGCGGTACGACGATCAGCGCGGTCTTCCAGGACCCGGCCTCCTACCTCAACCCCTCGATCCGGGTCGGCGCGCAGGTCGCCGAGGTGATCCGGGTCAAGAAGAGGACCGGACGCCGCGAAGCGCGCAGGCAGGCCGTCGAGCTGCTGCGCGCCGTGCACCTGCGCGACCCCGAGCTGGTCTACGGCCAGTACACCTACGAACTGTCCGGCGGCATGCTCCAGCGGGTGCTCATCGCCGCCGCGATCGCGGCCGGCCCGCGCGTCCTGATCGCCGACGAGGCGACGACCGCGCTCGACGTCACCGTCCAGGCGGAGATCCTCGACCTGCTCGCCGACCTGCGCGACCGGACCGGACTGGCCCTCGTCGTGGTCTCCCACGACCTGGCCGTCGTGGCCCAGCTGTGCGACGAGGTCCTCGTCCTGCGCCAGGGCGAGGTCGTCGAACAGGGCCCGACCCACGAGGTGCTCCACCGCCCCCGCCACGAGTACACCCGGCTCCTGATCGCCGAGCACGAACAGTACGGCCTCGACCGGTTCCTGGCCCCCGAGGAGAACGCATGAGCACCGACGCCGTGCTGAAGGTCGACCACCTTCAGGTGCACTACGGATCGCGCCGCCGACGCCGCCGCGTCCTCAACGACGTCTCCCTGAGCATCGCCCCCGGCGAGACGGTCGGCGTCATCGGCGAGACCGGCTCGGGCAAGTCCACGCTCGCACGGGCCGTGCTCGGCCTGGTCCCGGCCTCGGCCGGCTCGATCCTCGTCGACGGCGAGGAGGTCGCCGCGTACGGGCCCCGCCAGTGGCGCGCGCTGCGCCGCCGTGGTGTCGTCCAGTACGTCTTCCAGGACCCGCTGCGCAGTCTCGACCCGGATCTCACGGTCGCGGAGTCCCTGGCCGAGCCGCTGCTCATCCAGGGGGTGTCGCGCACGGAGGCGGCCGGGCGGGTGCGCGCCTTCCTCGACCGGGTCCGGCTCACCGAGGACCTCCTCGACCGGGTGCCCGGCGAACTCTCCGGCGGCCAGCGCCAACGCGTCGCGGTCGCACGGGCGTTGGTCACCGAACCCCGCCTGGTGATCCTCGACGAGCCGGTCAGCGCCCTGGACTCCGCGAACCGGGTCCAGATCCTGCAGATCCTCAAGGAGCTGCGCGGCGACGGCGTGGCCCTGGTCTTCATCTCCCACGATCTCGGCTCCGTCGCCGGGGTCGCCGACCGGATCGCGGTGCTGTACCAGGGCGAGCTGGTCGAGGCCGGTCCCGCCCGCGACGTCATCGGCGCACCGAGCCACCCGTACACCCGCCTGCTCGTGGGGTCCGCGCCCACCCTGCACAGCGCGCCCGCCGGCCGTGCCGAACGCGAGGCACTGCGCGCCCTCCTGCACGCCTGAGCCGCCACACCCCGCCCTCACCATCACCCCTGCACCCCTGCACCCCTGCACCCCTGCACCCCTGCACCCCTGCACCCCTGCACCCCTGCACCCCTGCACCCCTGCACAGACAAGGATCAGCCATGCCCCGCACCCTTCATCTCGCCCTCCACCCCTACGGCGTCGGCGGCCCGGGCCAGCACGGCCTGTGGAAGGACGCGCGCGTCGCGAAGAACTCCAGCATCGACATCGACTACTACATCCGGCTCGCGAAGGCCGCCGAACACGCCCTGTTCGACGCCCTGTTCATCGTGGACAGCCAGTTCATCAACGCCACCTACCCGGCGCACTACCTCAACCGCCTCGAACCACTGACCCTGTTGTCGGCGGTGGCCACGCACACCCGGCACATCGGGCTGGTGGGCACCGCGAGTTCGACGTACAACTCGCCGTTCAACCTCGCCCGGCGGTTCGCCTCGCTCGACCACATCAGCGGCGGCCGGGCCGGCTGGAACGTCGTCACCAGCTTCGACACCGGAACCTCCCGCAACTTCGGCCTCGACGAGCACCTCGACTACGCCTCCCGCTACGGGCGGGCCCTTGAGTTCGTGCAGGTCGCGCGCGGGCTGTGGGACTCCTACGAGGACGACGCCTTCCCTGCCGACGTCGAGCGGGGCGTCTTCCTCGACCCCGCCAAGCTGCACGAACTCGGCCATGTGGGCGAGCACTTCAAGGTGGCCGGCCCGCTGAACCTCTCCCGCTCGCCGCAGGGCCAGCCGGTGATCTTCCAGGCGGGGGTGTCCGAGGAGGGCCGTGATCTCGCCGCCCAGGTAGCCGAGGGCATCTACGCGCCCGGCGGCACGCTGGAGCAGGCGCAGGAGTACTACTCCGACATCAAGAAGCGCACCGCCGACTACGGCCGCGACCCCGACCACATCAAGATCTTCATCCACGGCGGCCCGGTCGTCGCCGCCACCGACGAGGCCGCCCGCCGCCGCGAACGGGAGATCTTCGAGGAGGACAACGACTTCGACCGCAACCTGGCGCTGCTGGGCCGCTCCTTCGGGGCGTACGACTTCAGTGTCCACGACCTCGACGCCCCCTTCCCCGACGTCGCCCACCTCGCCGAGAAGGGCGGCCGGACCGGCGCGGCACAGCTCATCCAGCGCGCCCGCGAGGAGAACCTGACGCTGCGCCAGGTCGCCGAGTCCGTCAACCAGTTCCGTCAGTCGCCGTTCGTGGGGGACCCGCGGACCGTCGCCGACACCATCGAGCGGTGGTTCGACGCCGGCACCTTCGACGGCATCAACCTCGCCTTCCGCACCGAGGAGGAGCTCGACCTCTTCGTCGACGGCGTGGTGCCGATCCTGCAGAAGCGCGGCCTGTTCCGCACCGAGTACGCCTCCGACACCCTGCGCGGAAACCTCGGACTCCCCGTCCCGGCCAACCGGCACGCACCCGTGGAGGGCTGAGGACGTGACCGAGAGCGCCACTCCCGGCAGACCCCGACTGCGTCTTGGCTTCCTCACCCATGTCCAGGGCCGCGACAGCGACTTCGCCCGCACCTACCGCAACGCCCAGGAACTGTTCACCGTCGCCGACGAACTCGGCTTCGACACCGGCTGGGTCGCCCAGCACCACGTCCCGCCCGGCGGTGGCGGGCTCTCCTCGCCCTGGACCTTCCTCGCGCACGCGGCGGCGCGCACCACCCGCATCCGGCTGGGCACCGCGATCACCGTCCTGCCCCTGGAGGACCCGGTCCGGCTGGCCGAGGACATCGCCACGGTCGACCTCCTCAGCGGCGGGCGCGTCGAGATCGGCGTGGGCAGCGGCTCGAGCGATCTGGAGTACGCCGCCTTCGGCCAGGACGTCGCCCGCAAAAGGGAGCTGACCAGCCGCAACCTCGACATCCTGCGCCAGGCACTGGCCCGGCACGAGGTGGGCGCGCCCGGCTTCCGCATCCAGCCCGAGCCGGGCGACTTCACCGACCGGATCTGGCAGGGCGTGTTCAGCGAACGCGGCGCCGTGTACGCCGCCGAGGGCGGCTCGCACCTGCTGCTCAACCGGGCGGCGTACGGCTTCGACGCGCCCACCGACGAGGTGCAGCGCCCGTGGGCCGACGCCTTCCTCACCGCCTGGAAGGGCCCGCGCCGCCCGCGCGTCGGGCTCTCCCGGTTCGTGTTCCCGGCCAAGGACCGGCGTACGGCGCTGCGGCACATCGGTGACGACGTCCACCGGGCGGCGCTGCGCATGGCGGGGCACGGCGCCTTCCCCGAAGGCCTGGACGCGGACGAGGCGCTGCGCCGCTTCCACTGCTTCTACGGCCACCCCGACGAGATCGCCGCGGCGCTGGGCCGGGAGCAGGTCCTGCCACTGGCGACCGATCTCATCACCCAGTTCAACCCCGCTCTTCCCGACCACGACGCGACCGTGCGCGCCCTCGAACTCATCGCGACCGAAGTGGCGCCCGCGCTGGGCTGGAAGCCCGCGTCCCAGGCACAACCCGCAACCACCGGAGTGGCACATGACTGACCAGCCCCAGTACGACGACCACCACACCCCCGCGGGCCTGCGGGTCCGCGGCACCGTCGTCGTCGTTCCCGGCCGGGGTGAGACCCGTGCGACCTACGCCCGCTTCGGCAGGCGGCTCGCGGCGGACGCCTACCGCGTACGGGTGATCGACGGCCCCGACCTCGCCGCGGGCGATCCGGGGGATCTCGCCGACCGGATCGGTGCGGCGGTCGAGGGCGCCGCCGTCGAGGGCGAGGTGGCCCGGCCCGTCGTGCTGGTCGGAGCGGACTCGGGGGCCGCCGCCGTCGCCGCGCTGCTCGGCGGCGCCGGGCTCCCGGCCGCCGGCCGGCCCGACGCCGCCGTCCTCGCGGCCCTGCCCGGGCAGGCCACGGCCGCCGGCACCGCCGGCACCTGGGACGACGAACTCGCCGTCCGCACCTCCTGCCCCGCCCACCGGGGCGTGCTCACCGAGGACGGGCAGGTGCGGCGCGGCGCTCTCGACGACGCCCTGCCGGACTCCCTGCTCTCCGCCGTCCACGACGGCGACATCGACGTACCCGTGCTGCTCCTCGTGGGCGACGCCGATCCGCTCGCCGACCACGAGGCCCTGGCCCGCGCGGCCAAGTCCCTGCCCCGCGCCCGTCTCTCGGTCGTGCACGGCGCCCATCACGACGTCCTCAACGACCTCCAGCACCGCTCGGCGGCGGCCGAGGTCGTCACGTTCCTCGAGACACTCCGCAACGAACTGCACCCCGTGGTCACGGTGCGGTCGAGCACTTGGTGAGCGACCGCCCCACGCGTCCGGCTCCTCCACCCGTCCCGCCCTCTCCGGAAGGTCCCCGCATGGCTGCCATCCTGTCCGTCTCCGGAAGCCCGTCCCCCACGTCCCGCACCACCCGCCTGCTGCGCCACCTCGACGACCGGCTGCGCCGCCAGGGCCACGAGGTGACACCGCTGGAGGTGCGCAGCCTGCCGCCCGAGGCGCTGCTCGGCGCGCACTTCGGGCACCCGTCGATCGTCGCCGCCACGGAGCTGTTCGCGCGGGCGGAGGGGGTCGTGATCGGCACACCGGTGTACAAGGCCGCGTACTCGGGCCTGTTGAAGTCGCTGCTCGATGTGCTGCCGCAGTACGCGCTGGCCGGGAAGACCGTCCTGCCGCTCGCCACCGGCGGGTCCACGGCCCACGTCCTGGCCATCGACTACGCGCTGCGTCCCGTCCTGAGTTCCATGGGTGCGGCGCACATCGTGCCCGGCTGGTTCACCCTCGACCGGGACATCTCGGCGGACGGTACCGGATCCGTGCTGCCGCCCGCTGCCGCCGAGGCGTTGGAGCAGGTCACCGACCAGTTCTCGGCCGCGCTGGGAGGACGTACGGGCAGCCTCGCGGCCGCCGGGTGAGCCCGCCCCGGCCGATCATTCGCCGGTGGCGGCGGGGAGGCGGACCGCCAGGAGGGCGACGTCGTCGTCGTTGTCGTGGGGCCGGGAGCGCTGCAGCAGCTGGTCGGCGAAGACGTCCAGGGTGCGGTGGGCCAGTGAGGCCGCGTGCCGGCGCAGGTTCTCCATTCCGACGTCCAGCGGCTGTCTGCGGGACTCGACGAGACCGTCCGTGTAGAAGACGAGCGTCGAGTCCGCGGGGAGGGTGACACTGGCCTCCGACCACGGCCGGGACGAGGGCATGCCGAGGAGGAGTCCGTTGGCCTCGGTGAGGTAGCGGGTCAGGCCGTCACGACCGACCAGCAGCGGCGGCGGGTGACCGGCACTGCTCCATCGCAGGCGCCAGACGCCGGCCGCGTCGACCGCCAGCCGGGCCAGGATCATGGTCGCCATGCGCACGTCGGTGATCTGTGTCATGGCTTCGTTGAGATGCTGCACGACCCGGTCGGTCGACTGGTCCTGCGACCAGGTGAACGCCCGGATCACGTTGCGCAGTTGGGCCATGCCGGCCGCCGCTTCGAGGTCGTGTCCGACGACGTCGCCGATGACCAGCGCGGTGTCCCCGCCCGGCAGGTGGAACGCGTCGTACCAGTCGCCTCCGACGTAGGAAGCGTCCGGGGCGGCGAGGTAGCGGGCGGTCATGCCGACGCCCGGCAGATGCGGCAGCTGGGGCAGCAGGTAGCGCTGCATGGTCTCGGCGACCTGGCGCTGGCGCTGGTAGTGGCGGGCGTTCTCCAGCGCGAGGCCGATACGGCGGGCGATGTCCTCCAGCAGTCCCAGGTCGTGCGTGGTGAAGGGCTCGCTCTCCTCGGAGCGGCCGAGGGTGAGCGCGCCCAGCACCTCCCACGGGCCCCGGATGGGGGCGATGGCCGCGGTCTTGATCCCGGTCGCCTGGAACAGCCTGCGCTGCTCCACGGCGATGCCGCTGTCCGGTTCTCCTTCGTAGGTCCGCGGGCCGGCGAGATTGGAGGCGACCCCGCGCAGGGCTCTGGACAGCGGCATGGGCGAGGCGTCGGAGACCGGCGGCATGGGCCCCTGCAGTTCCTCGCACACGGTCAGGCCCTCGGTTCCGGCGTGGACCACCAGATGGCGCGAGACGTCGTCGCTCTCCGTGATCAGGTCGACCACGGCCCAGTCCGCGAGGCGCGGCAGTACGAGGGCGACGACCCGGTTCAGCGCCTCGTCCACGTCGAGGTTGGAGATGAGCTGGGCGGTGGTGTCGGCGAGCAGGGCGAGGCGTTCCAGCTCCGACAGGCTTCGGGCGGCGACCGGGGGCATGACGGGAACGGCCTCCGGGCATGTGGTGATGTCGGTCATGACCGCTCCCTTGCCGAGCCGTGCAACGCAGCAGAACGGAGCGGTCGAGGTCCGGCGGCCGCGCTCACTCACAGTGAGCGATGAGCATGGTCGAACGGTTGACGGCGAACGCCCGGCTCCCTGCGGTGCCGGGCGAAGTCCTGCGGTCGGTGCTGGATGGTGTGACGAAGTACCTGGCGAGGCTGCTGTTCTCCCAACAACCGACCGAGTGGCCGCGAGGGCCACGCGCCATTTGTAGCACAGCCGTTTGCGTGGATCACCGGGCCTTGTCGTGCACGGAGCCGCGGTGCGGGGCGCCGGGCACCGGCCGGGAAGAGGTTTGCCGGTCAGCCCAGCGAGGCGCTGGCCGCGCGCAGCTCGCCCAGGGCCGCCAGGGCGTATCCCGCCAGCTCGTCGTCACGGTCGCCGTCGGACCACTGGGCGTAGCCCCGTTTGAAGGCGAGGACCCCCAGCTCCCCCGCCAGGGCGGCGGTCGGGTCGGGTACACCGCGGGCGACCAGGGCGCCGGTCATGGCGGCCGCGAGGCTGACGCTCTTGAGGGCGTCGCGCTCCTGGAGTTCGGTACTGGCGGCGACGGCGGCCTTCAGGCGGGGCGCGAGTTCACGGCTCATGGGGCCCATGGCGCTCGACGCACGCTCCAGACCGACGGCGACCGCGTCGAGCGGGCCCGCGTCGGCGGGTGCCTCGGCGATCCCCTCGGCGAGCAGCCGGCTCAGCGTCTCCTGCCCGGCCACGAGCAGCTCGCGCTTGTCGGGGAAGTGCCGGAAGAAGGTGCTCTTGGTGACTCCCGCGCGCTCGGCGATCTGCGCGACCGTCGTGGCGTCGTACCCCTGCTCGGTGAACAGGTCGACTGCGGCCACGACGAGGCGTTCGCGTGCGCCAGGTTCCCATCTGCCCATGGCCGCCATCCTAGCGATGGGACTCTTGTCCCATCACTGGAGTAGGGTGACGGGACAAGAGTCCCATCACTTCGAGGGGTTTCCCATGCACGTCCTCGTCACGGGCGGCACCGGTCTGATCGGTTCCGCCGTCGTCGCCGAACTGCTCGGCAACGGCCACACCGTCCTCGCACTCGCCCGCTCCGACGCCTCCGCGCAGGCCGTGAAGGCGGCCGGGGCCGAACCCCTCCGGGGCGCCCTCGCCGACCTGGACACCCTCCGCGCGGGCGCCGCCCGGGCCGACGGGGTGATCCACCTCGCGTTCCACCACGACTTCAGCAGCGCCGACGCCGTCACGCGGTCCGTCGCCGAGGAGAGCGCCGCCCTCACCGCACTCGGCGAGGCGCTCCTCGGCAGCGACCGCCCCCTCGTCACCTGCTCGGGCACGCCCCACGTACCCGGCCGTGCCTCCACCGAGGCCGACCCGCTGATGACCGAGGGCCCGCTCGGCGGACGCGGCCGTACGGTCACCTCGGTCCTCGGCCTGTCCACGCGCGGCGTCCGCAGCAGCGCCGTACGCCTGCCGCGCACCGTGCATCACCAGGGCGCCGGCGGGTTCGCCGGAATCCTGACCGACATCGCACGCCGCACCGGAGTCTCCGGCTACCCCGGCGACGGCACCCAGCGCTGGCCGGCCGTGCACGCCCTCGACGCGGCGGCCCTCTTCCGCCTCGCCCTGGAACGGGCGGAAGCCGGGACTGCCTGGCATGCCGTGGCCGACGAGGGGGACCAGGTCCGTGACATCGCCTCGGTGATCGGCCGCCGGCTGAACCTCCCCGTGGAATCCGTGCCTCCGGAGGCGTTCGGCCCGCTCGGCCAGATCTTCGCCGCCGACCAGCCCTCGTCCAGCGCGCACACCCGTCAGGCACTGGGCTGGGAACCCAAGCACCCCGGCCTCCTGGAAGACCTGGAGAACATCCAGCCCTGACGTACGACACGGGCCGCCGTCCCATGGGCGGAGGGCGCCTCGTCGTGTTCTCCGGGTGCCGCGCCGTTGTGGCAGGTCGCGCGGTTCCCCGCGCCCCCTATGGCCCAGGCGGCGGTCCAGGTCAGCGAGTCATGGCTCGGCGGGGTGCGGTTCGAACGGCCCCGGGGGTCCTTGGGGCCCCGGGGCCCTTGGGGCGCCGGGGATCCTTGAGGCGCCGGGGATCCTTGAGGCCTCGGGGGTCCTCGGGGCGCCGGGGACAATGCGGCCGCCGAGCTGCCACCTCCCCAGGGGCGCGGGGAACTGCGCGACCGGCCACGATGGCGCCGCGCCCGAAGAACACGCGAAGAGGGCCCCTGCTCCGGACCGCGCCGGTCGCCTTCCGCGTGCGCCCCGGGACGGTCACCGAAGGGACGCCCAAGCCCGCCCTACGGGCGAGGAGGCGTCGTTCCGCGCAGCCGGTCCAGGCGTTTCACGACCGGCCCGGCCGTGACGCCGTGCAGGACGACCGAGGCGAGGACCGTGAACGTCACCACCGCCCACAGCTCCCGCGCCGGTACGGGGAAGTCGTGCTGTCCGAGCGCATAGGCGAGGTAGTAGAGCGAGCCGATCCCCCGCATGCCGTAGACCGCGGTCACCCAGCGTTCACTGCGCCTCATCCGGGTGCCGAGCAGACCGGTCCACCCCGAGAGGGGCCGGAGCACCAGCAGCAGGACCAGCCCGGTGACCACTCCCTGCCAGGTCAGCGGAGCCAGCCCGCCCAGGGCGACGAAAGCGCCCAGCAGGAAGAGCAGCACGGCGGTGAAGAGGCGCTCGACCTGTTCGACGAAGTCGTGCAGGACGTTGTGGAAGCCGTGAGCGCGTTCCTCCGCCCGGATCGAGCAGGCGGTGACGAACACGGCGAGGAAGCCGTAGCCATGGAGCAGTTCGGCGGCCCCGTAGGCGAGGAAGGTGGCGCTCAGGGCCACGAACCCCTCCCGGTGCTCGGACAACCGCAGCACCGGTGAGCGGGACTGGAAGAACAGCCGGCCCAGCAACCGCCCGATCACCCAGCCGCTCAGCACGCCGATCGCGCACTTGAGCAGGAGGTCTTTCAGCACCCAGCCGCTGATCCAGTCCGCGGACCAGCTTCCTCCGGCCGCGGCCACCAGGGCGACCGCCGCGTAGGTCAGGGGGAACGCCAGACCGTCGTTCAGGCCGGCCTCGCTGGTCAGGGCGAACCGCACCTCGTCCTCGTCCTGTTCGTCCTCGGTCGGCTCCCCCACCCGCACTTCCGAGGCAAGCACCGGATCGGTCGGCGCGAGGACCGCGGCCAGCAGCAGTGCCGCCGCGGGCGGCCAGTCCAGCACCCACCAGGCCGTGAGGGCGGTGAACACGACGGTCAGCGGCATCGTCACGCCCAACAGGCGCCAGGTCGCCGCCCATCGGCGCCACCCGACGGGCCGGTTGAGGGCAAGACCGGCGCCCATCAGGGCGATGATCACGCAGATCTCCGTGATGTGCTCCGCCATCAGGCGGTTTCCCACCGGGTCGATCTCCGGCAGCGGCAACGGCAACAGGTACACACCGATGCCGCCGCACAGGAAGACGAGGGGAAGCGACAGCGGCCGCCCGGCCACCACCCGCGGCAGCACCGCCGCGAGCAGCGCGCCCACCCCCAGCCATGCGAAGACGGCGTCGCCGATCGTCACTGCGCTGCTCGCTCCTCTCGGTCCACCCGCCGACGGCCCGGACAGCCGCACAGGACGACGGCGCACCCGCCGGCTCCGCCTCCGTCACCGCGATCGCGGCCGCCCCGCCATCACTGACGTCGCGCTGTGGCCCCGCTTCGCTCCAGCTCCCGCAGTTCCCTTCCTGCGCCGGGCAAAACGGCCTCAGCGATCACCCGGCCGTCGCCGACGCCCTCGACTGCGGCGTCCATCCGATCCCTGCGGCTGGACAAGCTGCGCCGCGCAGCCCGCAGCCCGCACGAGAACGCCTGCTCCGGGACTCCCCTTTGCGGAGTCCCGGAGCAGGCGTTCGGGTTGTGCCAGGGGGCTACAGGGTGTGGGTCAGGCGGTCGGTGAGGAGGCGGGTGAAGCGGGCCGGGTCGGGCAGGTCGCCGCCTTCGGCGAGCAGCGCGCTGCCGTAGATCAGCTCGGCGATCTCGGGCAGTGCGGGGTTGTCGGTGCCCGCGTCGTGCGCCGTGCGCAGCGCGGTGATCAGCGGGTGCGTGGGGTTGAGTTCCAGGATCCGCTTGACGGTGGGCAGTTGCTGTCCCATCGCCCGGTACATCTTCTCCAGGGTCGGCGTCACATCGTGGGCGTCGCCGACGATGCAGGCCGCCGAGGTCGTCAGGCGTGAGGAGAGGCGGACCTCCTTGACCTGCTCGGACAGGGTGGTGGTCAGCCACGGCAGCAGGGCGGCGAAGTCCTGCTCGCGCTGCGCCTTGTCGGCGTCGGCCTCCCCGTCGCCGTCGGCGGACTCGTCGAGGTCGACCTGGCCCTTGGCGATGGACTGCAGCCGGTGGCCGTCGAAGGCGGGCACCTGGTCCACCCACACCTCGTCGACGGGGTCGGTGAGGATCAGGACCTCGTAGCCCTTGGCGGTGAAGGCCTCCATGTGCGGGGAGTTCTCCACCATCGCGCGGGTCTCGCCGGTCAGGTAGTAGATCGTGTCCTGGCCGTCCTTCATGCGCTCGACGTACTCGCGCAGTGTGGTGGTCTTCTCCGGGTCGTGGGTGGAGGCGGCCGACACCAGTTCGAGCAGGGCCTCGGTGTTGTCCGTGTCCTCGACCAGGCCCTCCTTCAGCGCCCGGCCGAACTGCTCCCACACCTTCGTGTAGCGCTCGGCGTCCTTGGACTGCATGTCCTTGACGGCGCCGAGGACCTTCTTGACCAGGCGGCGGCGTACGCCGCGGATCTGCCGGTCCTGCTGGAGGATCTCGCGCGAGACGTTCAGCGACAGGTCGTGGGCGTCCACGACACCCTTGACGAAGCGCAGGTAGTTGGGCATGAGCGCTTCGCAGTCGTCCATGATGAACACCCGCTTGACGTACAGCTGTACGCCGCGCCTGGTCTCGCGGGAGAACAGGTCGAAGGGCGCCTGCGAGGGGATGAACAGCAGCGCCTCGTACTCGAAGGTGCCCTCGGCGCGCATGTGGATGGTCTCGGCCGGGGCCAGCCAGTCGTGGCTGATCTGCTGGTAGAACTCGCTGTACTCGTCCTGGGTCACCTCGGTGCGCGGCCGGGCCCACAGGGCCTTCATCGAGTTGAGCGTGTCGACGTCTCGGGTGGTCCCGCCCTCGGCGTCGGTGCGCTCGGTGGCCATCCGGATCGGCCAGCGGATGAAGTCCGAGTACCGCTTGACGATCTGACGGATCTTCGGCTCGGACAGGTAGTCGGCGAGCCCGTCCTCGCTGTCGGCGGGCTTGAGGTGCAGGGTGACCGAGGTGCCCACGGGCAGATCGTCGACGGCCTGGATGTCGTAGGTGCCCTCGCCGTCGGACTCCCACTGGGTTCCGGAGTCGGTGCCGGCCCGCCGGGTGCGCAGGACGACCCGGTCGGCGACCATGAACGCCGAGTAGAAGCCGACGCCGAACTGCCCGATCAGACTCTCGGCGGTGGCCGCGTCCTTGGACTCCTTGAGCTTCTCCAGCAGGCCGGCGGTGCCGGACTTGGCGATCGTGCCGATCAGCTCCACCAGGTCGTCCCGGGACATGCCGATCCCGTTGTCACGGACGGTCAGGGTACGGGCGTCCGGGTCGGCCTCCAACGCGATGTGCAGGTCGGCGGTGTCGGCGCCGGCGAGGTCGGAGTCGATCAGCGATTCCAGCCTCAGTTTGTCCAGGGCGTCGGAGGCGTTCGAGATCAGCTCGCGCAGGAAGATGTCCTTGTTCGAGTAGATCGAGTGAATCACCAGACGGAGCAACTGACGGGTCTCGGCCTGAAACTCCAGCGTCTCGACGCTGCTGCCCATGTGGGTCTCTTTCTGTTTCTGCGGGACGTCCTGAACGGACTTGGACCGGGGTTGGGGACTGAAACGGACATCGTACTTGTCATCCGTTGAATAACACGCTGCGACGGAGTCGGTGCGGCTCGTCGACAGGGTGCTTCACAGAAGGCGCTGCGCGGTGTCGATCCATGAGTTCTCGTGCCGGTTGTCGGTGATCCCCATGAAGTTGCGGGCGGCGACCGCGGCGCTCGGCCGACTCCTTGATCTGGGCGCCGTGTTGAGCAGGACGGACGTGGCCGCGGACAGCGTCTTGATGGCCTTGTAGGGCTCGGCGGCGGAGGAGCCCCAGCCGATCGGCCTGCCCTGCCGGATGCTCCGCCGGACGACCTTGAACGCCTGGCGGACGCCGCCGAGCATGTCGATGTCGTCCTCGGTGAGGAACCGCTCCGCGGCCAGCTTGGCCATGAGCGCCTCGATCTGTCCTTCGGCGGCGGTGGCCCGTTCGAGGCAGGCCCAGCCGACGTGTTGGGGCGTGGTGACGGGCGTGTGGCCGCCCGTGAGGGCGTTCCACGTCTTCCACACGGCGACGAACTCCCCGTAGAGCCGCTGGAAGTCCTGAGCCGCCGCCATGTCCATCTCACGGTTCTTCCGGACCTGTTCCCAGCGGTCGGCGACCCGGGTGGTCACCAGCCAGCCACCGCCGAGTGTCACGGCCACCGTGAGCAGTGGGGCTCCCAACGACTCGATGATCGGCACGGGGCGGGCTCCTGACGCCGGTCGCAATCACTCCGAACGCAAGTGTGCTGTGCGTCGCGGGCATTTGTGGCGGGTTCCTGCATTCCCTTCCCGCACCGTCGCTCCGCCTCTGCGGCCCTTGTCCGTGCCGTGTGCCCTTCCTACGGACCCGCCGGATTGGCTGTGAGGGCCGCGTACAGGCGCCGGACGGCGTTCTCTGCGTCGGCGAGTTCGCCCGGGCTGGGAACGCGGGTGCCGAAGGATTGCACCTCGGGGGCCGCCAGGGCCCGCCAGTCCAGTACGGGGGTGAGCGTGTTGGCGGCTTGGGCGAGGAACCAGGCGATCTGGCCATGAGCGTGGGCCACGGCGATCGCGATCGTCGCGATCGCCCCGCGCAGGCGTTCCAAGCGCTCTGTGCCGGCGAGTTCTTCCGGCCCCGCGTCGGGGGCCACCGTCTCGGCCAGGCGGGCGGCAGTGACACGGGCCAGCTCCGCATCCTCCTCGGACAGTTCCCAAAGCCCTTCCTCGGCCTGTCCGGCCGCCTCGTCGACCAGCGCGGCGATCTCGGCGCACATCCCCGTGCCGGCCGGTTTCGCCATCGTCGGCTCGAGGCCGGTCACGCCCGTCCCTCCATGCGTCTCTCGTGCGCGGGAAAGGCCGGGGGCGGTGGGCTGGATGTCGAAGATGGTGTCGGCTGCGGTGACGTGCAGCAGATGGTCGACCTGAGGACTGAGGGCGGCGAGCCGGAAGGCTACTCCGGCCTTTCCGGCGGCGCTGCGGGCGGCGAGTAGTTCGTGCAGGCCGGGCGAGGTGCAGAAGGTCAGGTCGGAGCAGTCGACGACGAGCAGCTCGGGCGCCGCGGCAATGGCGGTGTGCAGGGCCCGGGCCAGGACGGGGGCGGTTTCCAGCTGGGCCTCCCCCTCCAGCACGACAACGACGGTCCCCGGCGATGCCGGACAGCATGTCGCGCTCAAGGTTGCGTGCCCGGCCATGGCGGGACTCCTCAGGCCAGGGGCCGCCTGCTGCGGTCCTGTTTCGACCGTACCCCTGAACCTCTCCTACCCGCGGCCCTGAATTCGAACACTGTTGTCGCCGGCCGCCCCTGCGTCCGCCTCCAGGTTCCGTCGATCGGGCGCTCGGGCGGGGGTGTCCTGGAGACGGGGTACTCGGCTCTCCACGGCGGTGAACCGCACCGCCCCTGATCAAGGGGTGTTTCCGATGACTCAACATGTCAGCGACGTAATGACGACCGACCTGATGACCGTCGAACCGCAGACATCGGTGACCGCTGTCGCCGAGATGATGCGGGACGAGGACATCGGCGCCGTGCTCGTCACCGAGGGCGACCGGCTCCGAGGGCTGGTCACGGACCGTGACCTGGTGGTTCGCTCCGTAGCTGCGGGGCATGACCCAGGCAGTACGACCGTCGTCGACGCGTGCAGCGACGAGATGATCACAGTGTCCCCGGGCGACGACCTGGATCGTGCGGTCGCCGTGATGCGTGAGCACGCCGTACGCCGTGTCCCGGTCGTGGACCGGCAACAGCACCCCGTGGGCCTCGTCTCCCTCGGAGACCTGGCCATCGAACGTGATCCCGGGTCCGCCCTGGGCGACATCAGTGCCGCCGGCCCCAACACATGAGCGACCCCCCGGATCAGTAGCCTCAAGGAGGGCAGCCATGTCTTCTCCCGACCCGGAGCCCACTCGAACTCCGGGAGTCGACTCAGGCGGTCAGGTCTCCCCCGAGGAGACCCCGCCGGCTGAAGGGGGCACCTTCGGCACGCATCCCGATCCGCCCGAGCTGCGGAACAAGGGATGGGCCGCGGCGCCCCTGACCGTGATCCTGGTGCTGGTGGCTCTGGTGGCGATCGGACTGATCGCCATGGTGGTGGCGATGGCCCTGTGAACCGGAAGCCCCGCAAGACCCGGCCGAATGGTCCGAGTGCCCTGCCCGAGACGGGGGACTCGGCCGGCATGAACACCGAGCGAGTGCCGCCGAGCTCCTACTGGATGGAAACCGCGCCCGCCGGCGCCCCCGCTCCCCCACCGGACGGCGACGTCGATGTCGACGTCGCCGTGGTCGGCGGCGGCATCGCGGGACTCAGCACGGCGTGGGAGCTCGCGTCCCGGGGGCGCGAGGTCGCCGTCCTGGAGGCGGGGCGCCTCGCCGCCGGGGTCACCGGGCACACCACCGCCAAGCTGACCGCCCTGCACACCCTGATCTACGACCATCTGCGCCGCACCCGCGGTTCTGAGGGTGCCCGGCTGTACGCCCGCTCGCAGAGCGCCGCGATCCGGCGTGCACAGGGCATCGTGGACGAGCTGGGCATCGACTGCGACTGGGAGGATGCGGCGGCCCACACCTACGCCGAGAACCCCCGGCACGTGAACAAGGTGCGCGCGGAGGCGGAAGCGGCCCGCGAGGCGGGTCTGCCGGCCGAGTTCGTCACGGAGACGGATCTGCCGTACGCCGTCGCCGGAGCGGTCCGGGTGAGCGGCCAGGCCCAGTTCCATCCCCGGAAGTACCTGCTGGCGCTCGCGGACGACCTGCTGCGGCGCGGCGGCTCGGTGTACGAGGGCACTCGCGTCGTCGGTCTCACCGAGGGCCGACCCTGCACGCTGACCACCGAGGCGGGCGTGTCGGTGCGCGCCCGCGAGGTCGTGGTCGCCACCCACTACCCCGTGTTCGACCGGGCCCTGCTCTTCTCCCGGCTCTCACCGCGCCGGGAACTCGTCGTCGCCGGGGTCATCGACGAGGCGCGTGCGCCGCGCGGCATGTACATCACGCCGGATCAGGCCACGCGTTCCGTGCGCACGGCGCCTTTCGGCGACGGCCGGCGCCTGCTGATCGTCACCGGGGAGCACTTCACGCCCGGCGCCGCCGACGTCGAGGAACGGTTCACGCGGCTGTCGGACTGGGCCGAGGCCCGCTTCCCGGACGTGAAGCTCACGCATCGATGGGCCGCCCAGGACAACGACTCCACCGACTCGGTGCCCCTGGTCGGACCGCTGCGTCCGGGCAGTCGGCACGCCTACGTGGCGACGGGCTTCGGCGGCTGGGGTCTCAGCGGCGGCATCATGGCGGGCCAACTCCTGAGCAACCTCATCGCCGGACATCCGGTCGAATGGAGCGGCCTCTACGATCCCCGGCGGGTCGCGAGCGTCGTACGCGAGGGCGGATCGTTCCTGAAGCACCAGGCCAAGGTGGCCCGGCACTTCGTCGGCGACCGCGTTCCGTCCGTCTCCGGCCCCACCCCGGAGGACATCGCCCCGGGCGACGGCGCGGTGGTGCGGGTCGGCGCGGGCGGGTGTGCGGTGCACCGCGACGAGGACGGCCAACTGCACGCCGTCTCGGCCACCTGCACCCATCTCGGCTGCGTCGTCGCGTTCAACCGCGCGGAGAAGGCGTGGGAGTGCCCGTGCCACGGCTCCCGTTTCGCTCCCGACGGCGAGGTGCTCCAGGGTCCGGCGGTCCGGCCGCTCAAGAAGCGCGACCTTTGACCAGTACCGGTCCAGGCCAGGACCGATCCCGTCGGACCCGTTTCGGGAGCGGCGGGGTGGACCCGATCCCGTGAATTTCGCGACGAACCCGCATGCGGTGATCCGTTCGGGGGCACTCGGTGTTCCGGATCGACGCGGCCCGCCGAGGGCCCGTCTCCGATTCGGGTCGGGAGCACGGCCCGCCTTTCACACGGAGGCCGACACCATGCTGCTGCCCACGGAGAAGAACCTGCGCACCGCTCTGGCGCGCTTCGCCGACGTGCGCTTCCGCCACGACCTGGCACCCACCGGACAGTCGAGCCAGGAACTCGCGGACGTCACCTACACCCTGTGCGTGATGACCGGTACGGGATCGCTGGGCGAGGCCCTCGCCGCCGCCGACTCGCTCCTGCTGCGGTTCCGGGCCGGCGACCGGGCCCCGGAGACCGAGTCAGCCCTCACGGCATGACCCGTACGAGCCCTTCGCGGCCCCGAGCCGTGTGGTGCCACGGGGCGGGCGTCATGCCTCCCGCCGGCGCAATCGGCCGTCCGGCGAGGGAATCGGGCGACGAATCACGACAGGGGCGATAGCGGGGAGGGCGTTCGGGTACCCGGGCGCCATGAACCCCGAGAACACCACTCCCCTCCGCGCTGTCGCCCTCGTCTGCAC
Source organism: Streptomyces sp. NPDC000983 (assembly GCF_040299205.1). Classification (NCBI taxonomy): domain Bacteria; kingdom Bacillati; phylum Actinomycetota; class Actinomycetes; order Kitasatosporales; family Streptomycetaceae; genus Streptomyces; species Streptomyces sp. NPDC000983. The sequence continues at coordinate 79,983 of NZ_JBEPBM010000031.1, forward strand.
GCTCACGCCGTCCCCCGCGCGGTCGAGTTCGCAGTTGCTGGCGGAACAGACCATGGCTGCCCTCGCCGAGCACGGCGTGAGCGGAGAGATCGTCCGCATCGCCGATCACGACGTGAAACCCGGGGTGGAGGCCGACATGGGCGACGGGGACGCCTGGCCGGAGATCCGCAGCAAGGTCCTGGCGAGCGACATCCTGATCCTGGCCACGCCGATCTGGCTCGGGCACCCCTCCAGCATCGCCCAGCGTGTCCTGGAGCGGCTGGACGCGGAGATCTCCGAGACCGACGACGAGGGCCGCATGCTCACCTACGGCAAGGCCGCCGCGGTCTGCGTGGTCGGCAACGAGGACGGCGCCCACAAGGTCAGCGCCGACCTCTTCCAGGGCCTCAACGACGTCGGCTTCTCCCTCGCGCCGAACGCGGTGACCTACTGGGTCGGAGAAGCGATGCAGGGAACCGACTACCAGGACCTGGACGAGACGCCCAAGAGCACCGCCGGCACGACGGCGACCCTCGCCGCGAACACCGTCCACCTCGTCCGCTCGCTGAAGACCGCACCGTGGCCCGCGAGCTGACACACAGCCCATTGACCGCTCAGTGCAACAGGACCGGAGCAGTGCCATGACAGCCCGCGTTCCCGACCCCGTCACCCACCACCCCCAGACCCCGCTCCCCGATCAGCGACAACAACACCCGGGCGGGACCGAGGAGATGGACCCGCGACCGGACCACGGGGAGGACTCCTACCGAGGCCACGACGTGCTGCTGGGCCGGGCGGCCGTGGTCACCGGCGGTGACTCCGGGATCGGCAGGGCCGTTTGCCTGGCCTTCGCCCGCGAGGGCGCCGACGTCGTCTTCACGCATCTGCCCGAGGAGGCGGACGAGGCGGCCGAGACCGCGCGCCTGGTCTGGGAGGCGGGTGGCAAGTCGGTGGCCGTGGAGTGCGACATCCGGGACGAGGGCCAGTGTGTCGCGCTCGTCGACCGGGCCGTGGGCGAACTGGGGCGCGTCGACATCCTCGTCAACAACGCCGCCTATCAGATGTCGCAGCCCGACGGGATCGAGGCGATCACCACGGAACAGTTCGATCGCGTCATGAAGACCAACCTGTACGGCATGTTCTGGCTCACGCGCAAAGCACTGGCCCACATGCCACGCGGCGGGTCGGTCATCAACACCACGTCCGTGCAGGGCTATCAGCCCAGTCCGCACCTGCTGGACTACGCGATGACGAAGTCGGCCATCATCAGCTTCACCCACGGGCTGGCCCAGATGGTCGCCGAACGCGGAATCCGCGTCAACGCCGTGGCCCCCGGCCCGGTCTGGACACCCCTGATCCCCGCCACCATGCCCGACACCACGAAGTTCGGCGAGCAGTCGCCCCTTGGCCGGCCGGCCCAGCCGGCGGAGATGGCGCCCGCCTACGTCTTCCTCGCCTCGCCCCAGGCGAGCTACATCACCGGGGAGATCGTCAACGCCACCGGCGGAACCCCCCTTCCCTGAACGGCTTCCGGCACCGCACGACAGCCGGGTGCGGCGGAGCGCCGCGAACAGCGCATCGAGAGACGGTCATGGACAAGTCACCGGACCGGATCGCGAACCCGTGGGGCGGCAGAGTTCCGCACGGGCGCCATCGACCGTGGGCGGCCCGGGTGGACACCCATCTCGCGGACGGCGTCGAGCCGGACACGGTGCAGCGGTGGGTGCAGGCCGCGTCCATACTGCACTCCGACCGGGACGCGATGGACATCGCCGTCGTCGAACTGGGAGAGGAACAGGGTGTCGCCGGTCATCCGCAGCAGAGCCTGCCGGCCGTACACCTGTGTCCCGCGCACGGCTCCGGCCGGGGGAAGTTCCTCACGGGCCAGCGCACACGCGCCGACGTAGTCCGTCTGTGCGAGAGCCTCCTCGAATTCCGCGGCGGCTCCACGCACACCCTCCAACCGCGCCGTGGAAGCCCCGCAGCCGACCAGCAGCGCGGCCGAGGCGACAGCGACCAGGATTCGCTTGGGTGGCAGCCGGGGATTTCACGCGCGGGCAACCGCAAGAAATCCCACCTACGCCATAAATCTCATAAATCAGTCGGAGTGCGTGTGAGGTATATTCCCCCGGCTACTCGGCATGGCATGGCACGGACTGTGAAATGGCATGGCAGGCACGGCGGGTCCGCCCCTGCCGACGATGAGGTCGAGACCAGGCGGGAGGCGAGTGCCGGGCCGGATGAACAGGTGAGACAGCAGGAACCGGACAGTCCGAGTGATCTGCCCAAGCGTTCCTGGATGGCCGTTCTGAAGGGCACCCTCAAGGAATTCAAGAGGGATGAGCTGACCGACCGGGCCGCGGCTCTGACCTACTACGGAATTCTGGCGTTGTTCCCGGCCCTTCTGGCGCTCGTGTCACTGCTCGGGATCGTCGGACAGTCGGCGACGCAGGAAGTGCTGGACAACATTCAGAAGCTCGCTCCGGGGCCGGCACGGGACGTGCTGACCGATGCGGTGCGGCAGATGCAGGGCAACGCCGGACTCGGCTCGGTCATGGCGATCGTGGGTCTGGTCCTCGCGGTGTGGTCCGCGTCCGGATACGTGGCCGCGTTCATCCGCAGCGCGAACGCCGTCTACGACATCCCCGAGGGCCGTCCGGTGTGGAAGGTGCTGCCCCTCAGAGTCGGTGTGACCGTGGTGCTGATGGTGCTGGCCGTGCTCAGTGCGCTGATCGTGGTGTTCACAGGCGGTCTGGCCCGCCAGGTCGGCACCGCGCTCGGCGTCGGCGACACGTTCCTGACGGTCTGGTCGATCGCGAAGTGGCCGGTGCTGATCCTCCTGGTCACCGTCATGATCGCCCTCCTGTACTGGGCGACGCCGAACGCGAAGGTGCGCGGCTTCCGCTGGATCACACCGGGCAGCTTCCTCGCGCTGCTGATCTGGATGGCCGCCTCGGCCGGCTTCGCGGTGTACGTGGCGAACTTCGGTTCCTACAACAAGACCTACGGCGCCCTCGCCGGCGTGATCATCTTCCTGGTGTGGTTGTGGATCACGAACCTGGCGATCCTGCTCGGCCTGGAGTTCGATGCCGAGCTTCAGCGCCAGCGCGCCGTCGCGGGAGGACACCCGGCCGACGAGATCCCGTATGTGGAGCCGCGAGACACCCGTAAGTGGGACGAGGACGACCGCCGCGGTCTTGAAGCGTGAAGGAGCCGGCACCGCAAACAGTGCGCGGCCCCGGGAGCGGAGCAGCCCTTGATCCGTTCGGTGTGGGTTCGGGATGGACGGGGAGTCGGCTGATCATGGGCCTGTGGTCGAAGGTGCACGCCGAGGACCATCGCCTGGCCCGGCGGGCGATCGCGTGGGGGCCGCCATGGGTGCGGAGTGCGGCAGCCGTGGTCGAGGAAACGGCGGAGCACACGAAGCTGTGGTGCGCGGTCGCCGGAGCGATGGCGGCCTGGGGCGGATGGCGTGGCCGTGTGGCGGCCTCCGCCGGAGTGGCGGCCATGGCGTTGGCACAGTTGATGTCCAACACGGTCGCCAAGCAGGTGGCCCAGCGTCGGCGCCCGCCGCCGGAATGGGTGCCGCGGGAGAACCTAGAGGAGCGGCCCGCGAGTTCGTCGTTCCCCTCGGGGCACACCGCCGCCGCGTGCGCGTTCGTCGGCGCGGTGACCCCGGTGTGGCCGGCGGCCGGTGTCGGGTGCGCGGTGCCTGCCGTGCTGGTGGCCGCGCAGCGCGTGCACAGCGGGGCGCACTACCCCTCCGATGTGGTGGGTGGATGTGTGATCGGCCTGGCCGCGGCCGCACTCGTGCGGGGCGCGCCCCGGGTGCTGCGGCGGCGGCTTATGTGAGGGGCGGTGATGCGCCGTAATCGGGGTACCCGGCCAAGCGGTCAGGCGGTGTGCAGAAGGGATCGCCGACCGGTTGGCACCAGCGGGCAGTCCGTCGGTACACGCGTCAGCGTGGGAACGCCACCAGGACTGTCTGAACGTTGAAGAGGAAGGTGAGATACATGGCCACCGGCTCCCCCCGCACGAGCAGCGCGACGCAGGAGCAACCGGTCGGTGAACTGGTTCAACGTGCCTCGCAGCAACTGTCGCAGCTGGTTCGCGACGAGATGCGCCTGGCGCAGGCCGAGTTGATGCAGAAGGGCAGGCGATTCGGCAAGGGCGGGGGTCTGTTCGGCGGAGCCGGCCTGATGGGTGTGCTCACCTTGCAGGCCCTGGTGGCCACGGTGATCGCCGCGCTGTCGCTCGCGATGGACGTGTGGCTGGCCGCCCTGATCGTCACGGGCGTTCTGGCGGCCGTCACCGCCGTGATGGCGGCACTCGGCAAGCAGCAGGTCAGCAAGGCGTCCCCGCCCAAGCCGGAACAGACGGTGAACAGCGTGAAGGCCGACGTGGCCGAGATCAAGGAAAGGGCACAGCGATGACCCAGGACAAGCCGCACACGGGCGACGAGAAACCCCCCACCCCGGAGGAACTGCGCAAGCAGGTCGAGTCGAGCCGTGAGGACCTCGGCGACACGGTCGAGGCGCTCGCGGCGAAGGCCGACGTCAAGAACCGCACCAAGGAGAAGACCGCGGCTCTCAAGCAGCAAGTCGCCGAACGGGCCACGCAGGTCACGACCCAACTGCAGGACAAGGCCGCGCACGCTACCCATGTGGTGCACGACAAGACCCCCGAGCCCGTACGGGCGAAGGCGGCCGCGGCTTCCGAGCGCGTCCGCGTCCAGGCGAAGCATGCCGGGGAGCTCGCCCGGGAGAAGGCTCCCGAGCCGGTGCGCGAGAAGGCCGATCAGGGCATGCGGATGGCGCGGGCGAACCGCGCACCGCTGCTGGCAGGCGTGGGCGTGGTCATCGCACTGCTGCTGGCCCGCAAGGCCAGGAGGCACCGGCGATGAAGGCGTCGAAGGTCGCCTACAAGCCCGTCGGCCTGGCCATGGGTGCCGTCAGCGGGATGGTGGCCGGCGCGGTGTTCAAGCAGGTGTGGAAGCGGCTCGGGCACGATGACGACGCCCCGGACGCCACCGACGAGAACCGCACGTGGCGGGAGGTGCTGTCGGCGGCGCTGCTCCAGGGAGCGGTCTTCGCCGGTGTCAAGGCCGCCGTCGACCGCGGCGGAGCCGTCGCCACCCGCCGCCTGACCGGCACCTGGCCCGGCTGACCGCGTTTTCCCCGGCGCCCGCCGCAGCACCGCTGCGGCGGGCGCCGACGTGTGGCGGTGGCCCGGCTTCAGGGAGACCCTCACGCGTCGACCACGGCCCTCTACAGTGCGAGAACGGGCCTGTCCGCCGCCGCTGTCACCGCGCGGCCCCGTTGTGCCTGAAGACCTGCGCCGAGGAGGAACCGGTGTCGTACCCGCAACCGCTCACCCCCGAGGAGAAGCTCGCCGACGCGAAGGAGCTGTTGGGCCTCCCGCATGTCGTCGTGATCTGCGGCTCCACCCGCTTCATGACGGAGATGAACGAGGCCGATCTGCGGGAGACCCGAGCCGGAAGGATCGTCGTCAAACCGGGCATCGACATGAAGTCGCCGCACGAACTGTGGTCCGATCCTGTCGAGGCAAAGGCGCTGAAGGCTCGGCTCGACGATCTGCACCGGGCGAAGATCCGGCTCGCCGACGAGGTGCTCGTGGTCGGCGGCTACATCGGGGACAGCACCCGAGCCGAGATCGCCTACGCCCGGTCGCTGGGCAAGCCCGTGCGGTTCACGCACCCCGAGGTGAATGCTCGCAACACGGCCCCTTCTCCAGTAGTACCTCCCGTAGGGACGGGTACCCGCCGCGGCGTCAGCCCGGATCACGGGACACGGACGAGGAAAGGGAGTTGAAGGTGTCGAAGATCGAGGAGTCCGTCGAGGTAGCCGTCCCCCTGCGTGCCGTCTACGACCAGTGGACCCAGTTCGAGAGCTTCCCGCAGTTCATGGACGGCGTCGAACGGATCGACCAGCTGTCGCCGACGCTTACGCATTGGGTGACCGAAGTCGGCGGTGTGCGGCGGGAGTTCGACACGGAGATCACCGAACAGCGGCCGGACGAGCGGGTCGCGTGGACCACGGTGCGCGGAGAAGTGCGTCAGGCCGGAGCGGTCACCTTCCACCGGCTGGACGACACCCGGACCAAGGTGATGCTCCAGCTGGACCACGACCCCTCCGGAATCGCGGACACCGTCGGTGACAAGCTCGGGTTCGTCCGCCATCAGGCCAAGGGCGATCTGAAGCGGTTCAAGGCGTTCATCGAGGACCGCGGCGTTGCCTCGGGGGGCTGGCGCGGATCGGTGTGAGTGCTGAAGCGCTGTCATGGGGGGTGGGGCGCGGGGCCCCCCCCCAGGGGGACTGCGCCCCCGGCCCCCCCGGCCGCGCCGCAGACGGGGGGCGCCTGACGCGCGCGGGCGGCATGGTGATAGACAAAGGGA